>DATAWZ010000217.1:0-11375 GCA_036266975.1 Solirubrobacteraceae bacterium | reverse complement strand
GGCAGCGTCGGCCCGTTCAGCGACCGCGATCCCGGGCGCTGGCGCCCTGACGCTACCGTCGTGACTGCCGCCGGTGAGACGGGGTGGGCCTGAGGAGGTGGGCAGTGCGGTGGGGACGGGTCGGCCGGTTGCGGTGTCGGCGGTCACGGGCATTGCGTGCGCCGCGCCGGCGGGCGCAAGCGGAGGGGTGCAGCTCGCCGGCCACCCAGGCGCCGCGGCGTGCACGGTGCCCGCGGGCGAGTCGCTGGTCGCCAGGCACGATGGGATGGCCGTGTGGGAGGACTCGACCGTGGCCAACGGCTCGGTCGGCCACACATCTACGGCTGCTCGCCTCGGCATCCGCATGGCGTGAGGCTGCTCACGCTCAACAGCAACCCCTGCGAGTCGCCGACGAGCTGCCCCGACGGCCTGACCGGATGGCTTCTGAGCGACGTTCGCCTCGCCGGACCCTGGGTGGCGGTGTCAGCCGCCCTGAACAACCCCTTCAGCCCTACCGACGTCGTTGTGCTGTGGCACCCGCACGGGCGCCAGGGCCCGCGGATCCTCGGTCGGCTGACATCCGGTTTCGACACGTTCGCGCTGGTGCTCCGGGCCGATGGCGCGGCGGCCTACGCCCACCAGAGCTTCACCGGCGCCGGCACGCTCGACCTGCCCGACGCGTGCGACAGCGGCTGCCCCACGATGCGGCTCATCAGCCGCTACGTGGAGCCATTGAGCTACCTGGGGCTCAAGCCCCTGCTCACCGACGTGAGGTTCGCCGCGAACGACGAGCTGCTCTGGCGCGATGACGGGCAGCTGCACAGCGCCCTGGTCCCGTAGCCCATGACGCGGCGTGATCGCGCCCCGCGCTAGTCAGCCCACCAGTCGCGCTGGCCATCGACGTCTTCGCGCGGAGCCTCGCCGAGGTTGGGCGCGCCGATGACGAGGATCTCAAGGCCCTCCGGCCCAGCCTCGTAGCCTCGCCACGTACCGGGAGGGACGCGCACCGCGTCGAATTCCTTGAGCTCGACGATCTCGTCGTCGACCTTCATCCGGCCGCTCCCGCGCAGGACCACGTACACCTCCTCCTGCTTCTTGTGCGTGTGGCCGTACGGAAAGCGATAGCCAGGCGGAACGCGCTGGTGGCTCAGGCCGGATCTCTCGAGCTCGAGCGCCTCGGTCGCCGAGCGGAACTCCAGGTCCGGCGCGCCGTCGAACCTGGACCCGAGATCCTCCAGGTCCTCCTTGAGGTTCCTGACAGTGAACGGCACGGCGCGATGTTATGGCACCCCTGGCTGGGGCCGCTGATTCGCTCGGGAGCGTGGGCGGCGGGCCGGTCCCGCTGACGACTCGCTCGCGACGCGAGCGAATGGCCGCGGTCGATCAGGGTTGAGCCCGCGGCCGCGGTCCTGTGGAGTCGTGCCAGAGAGCACCGCCCGTCGAGTGCCGGCACGCCATCGCTGGGCGGGGGAATGATGCTCGCCAGAGCGCAGGTCCTCAACTGCGGTGCGCCCGCGCCTGGGGCTCAGCGGGGGTACAGCTCAGCGAGCCACGTGTAGCCGGGTGGGCAGCCGGCACGCATGCAGAATGCACCGTCCTCGGCTTGGGTCGTGGTCCCGGCGAGCACGACCTCGCCGTCGCCTCGCCGGGCCAGGGCGTTGGTCACGGTCGTGTTCTGCGGGTCACCCACGCCGGCGGCGTCGAACTCGACGGTCCCATCGTGTCCGAACCAGGTGACCGGCGCGCCGGAGGGCCTCAGCTCGCTGGCCAGGGCCGGGTTGATCTGACCGTAGGCAGGAGCGGACGCCGGCAGCCCCGCGGGCTCGTCCCCCTGTGCTGCTCCCTCCACCGTCGCGGGAACGCCCTTCGGCCCGGCACTGCCCGCCAGCAGCAGGTTGCCGTCGGGGAGCGCGAGCGCCGTCGTCCACTCCCCGCTGCCGTCGCTGCGCAGCGGGTCGCGGAGCGTGACCGTCGCGCCGTGGTGGGCAACGCTCCGGTGCGGACGTCCGTCAGCGAGCATCCGCGTGCGGCAAACAGCTCACGGGCGCGGTAGCCGCTGACCAGCAGATCGCCAGTGCTGAGCACGTTCAGACCCAACGCGGTGACGCTCGCGCCGCCGGGGACCTTCGCGGCGCCGTCGGTTCCGAAGGCGGGGTCCAAGGCACTCTCGGGCGTGAGCGCCAGCACCTGACCGCCCGCGCCGGGAGTGCTCATGAGGACGAGCGCGTCGCCGTCGGAGGCGAACACGAGGCCCGTGACCTCCCCGTCGGTCGGGAGCGCCGCAGCGAATAGCGGGTCGCGGGCTCCGGACGCGGTCAGGCGTACGAGCCCGGGCCCGTTGGCCAGGAGCATCGAACCGTCCGGCTCGACCACCGGCGGCGGGAGCGAGGGTAGCCCGTAGCGGGTGAGAACGTCGCGGCGTCGAGCCTGTCGAGCGGGAGCGAGACGCTCCCATGGCCACCGAAGGCCGGATCGGGGGCACCGCTCCACGGTTGCCGCGCCGACGCCCGATGCCTGCTCGTGCGGGATCACCAGCGCCTCGCCGGCGCTCCCGTAGGCGCGGTCGGCGCGACCACCGGCGGTGAAGGCGAGCATGCCGCCTGCGACCTCGCCTGCGTCGCCGGCGACATCGAGCAGCAGCGGCCCGCCCGCAGGAGCGAGCAGTGACTCACCGAAGGTGCCGCCGCCGTCTCCGGCCGGCGAGTCGATGTCCCCATACCGATCGGCGGGCGGTCCCGGCCAGAAGCTCACCGCCACACCGTGCGCGCCGAACGCCCAGACGCGCGCGGGTGCGCCGAGCAACGACAGTGCGCTCGCCAGGGCAGCCAGGATCACACGCCAACGGCGGGGCGGCCGGGCACATCCTCGCGGGCCGCACAGCAAGGGGATGCTCCCAGCGCCACGAACTCACGTCAAAACGTCCGGGGTGTCGCCGACGCCTCGGACGCCCGCTTCGTCGCGCGACATCGCGGAACCGGGCCCGCGGCTCCCGTGGTGGCTGGGTTGACCAGGGGCACGTTGGCGAAGTCGGCGGCCGGACGCACCGGCGCCGATATCGTGCCCGCCGTGAGCGCTCCTGCGCGGCCCCGGCCCGAGCGGGGCACGTTCGTCTGCGAGCCGGCCCGCTTCGGCGAGAGCGGCCAGGGCCGCCCGCTGGAGGTCTGGCGCGGCCGGGAGGACCGCGGCGTGCTCGTGGTCGCCGGGCTGCACGGCGAGGAACCCGAGACCGTCGTGACGCTCTCCTCGGCGCTGCGCTCGCTCGATGCGCCGGACCTCGCGGCGAGCGTCGTGCTGACCGCGAACCCCGACGGCCTGGCGCGCGGGACGCGCGGCAACGCCGCGGGGATCGATCTGAACCGCAACTTCCCGACCGCGGACTGGACCGCGCAGCCCCCCCCCGGCACCGCTTCACGCGCGCCGACCCCCAGGACGTGCGCCTCTCCCCCGGCCCGGCGCCCGCCTCCGAGGCAGAGACCAAGGCGCTGATGACGCTCGTGCAGGAGCTGCGACCGCGAGCGGTGGTGACGATGCACGCGCCGCTCGGCTGCGTGCTCGATCCCGACGGCGGCCCGCTCGCGCGCTGGCTCTCCGAGGGCTCGGGGTTGCCGCTGCGGCGCACCATCGACGCGCCGACCCCGGGCATGTTCGACACCTGGGTGCGCGAGCACGCGGGCGTCGAGGCCACGACGCTCGAGCTGCCGGTGATCAGCAAGGACCGGGCGCTGGTGCGCTACCTGCCCGTGCTGATGGCGCTGCTCCGCGGCGAGGCCGGAAAGGCCACGCCGCGGGCCACGCGATGCGGCGCTACTGGGCCGAGCTGGTGGGCGCGCCGCCGCCTCCGGACGGCGGAGCCCCGCCTCTGAACCGTCGGCCGAAGCCGGAACTCAGATCAGAGGCGCACTTCTTCTCGGCCGCCACGAAGGTCGGCGAGGTGGTGCTGACCGACCCCTTGCTGAACACCGGGCCGGTGCCCGAGAAGTTCGGCGCGGGCAGGGTCACGCCGTTGGTCTTCATGCAGGCCACGAACTTCGTGACCGCACTCTTGTATGCGGTGCTGTTGCGGAAGTTCCCACTCGCGCCGGCGCCGCCGGCCGGGAACGAGAGCCCGCACTTCTTCAGCGCCGCGGCGATCTTCGGGTTGCTGGCGAAGCCGGCGCGACCGGCGCCAGCGGCGCCAGCGGCGCCGCCGCCGAACAGGGATCCGCCGCCGCCGGCCGGCCGGCCCGTGGGCGGGCGTGTCCCGGTCGGACGCGTGGGCAGAGTGATCCCGGCCTTCGAGAGGCAGCTGCGGATCGCGGCGAAGCGAGCGCCGCCCGCGGCCCGGCCGCCAGCCGGGGTGGTGGTGGCCGCCGGCGTGCCCGTGGCGGCGCTGTTAGTCGTCGTCTTGTTGCTCGACCCGCCGCAGGCCGCGAGCAGGATCGAGGTGGCGAGCACCGCCACCACGACCAGCGCCGAGCGCCTGAGGTCTCTCGTACTTCTGTTCATCGTGCTCCTTGGTTGGTGGAAGGGGTGAGGCGCCGCGCCCCCGCGCGCGCCGGCCGCGGGCCTCGTCGTCAAGTTGGTGCTAGCCGCCGAACAGGAGGGCGAGGCGCCCAGCGAAGCCGCTGCCGGCGGCCCCGCTGGAGCTCGAAGTGGCGGTCGAGGTCGTGTTCGAGTCGCCCTGGTCGCCAACGGCGCTCGCGTCGATCGTGCCGTTCGAGCCGCTGCTGCCGGTGATCGCGACGGTGTCGCCGGGCTGGACGCCGCGGCGAGTGGTCGTGATCGTCTTGGTCAGCGTCGTGCCGTCGGAGGTGGAGACCTTCATCGTCGAGCCCGAGTCGGTGGTGACGTAGATCGTCGACCCGACGACCTTGGTGACCTGTCCGGTGGTCGCGCCCACGCCGCCCGCGCCGCCTCCGGCCCCGCCGAGCCGGAAGCCACCGAAGCCCGCCGTGCCCGTGCCCGTGCTCGCCGCGCCGGTCGCCGTGCTCGGCGCGCCGGTCGCGGTGCTCGCGGCCCCGGTGCCCGCGGTGGCCGCCCCCGCGCCGCCGGCGCCCGCGCCCGCGGCGCCGAGACGCGCAGCCAGGCCGCCGGCCCCGCCCGCCGCGGACAGGAACGCCGCGGCGCGACCGCTGCGACCGCCGCCCGCGGCGCCGGTCGACGGGCCCTGGCCCTTCTCGGCCAGGACGCCACCGAGGAATCCCCCGCCGCCCGCGAGCGCGGCGAAGACGGCGATGCTCAGCGGGGTCAGCAGCCGGCGCCGGGGGCGAACCGGGAGGGTGTCCCCCTCGGCCTCCCACTGCTCATCGGCGTTGTAGGCGGGCAGGCGCGTCGCTTCGCTCATACCGGCTCTCCCGCGGCGACCGCGGTGCGCTTTGAGGGCGCATCGCTGACGATCAGCCCATCGCTGATCTGGATGACCCGCTGGGCGTGCGCGGCGACGTGGACCTCGTGGGTGATGATCACGACCGTGCGCCCTTCGCGGTGCAGGCGGTCGAAGATGGCCAGGATGTCCTTGGTCGAGCCCGAGTCCAGATTGCCCGTCGGCTCGTCGGCGAGCAGCAGCGAGGGGTTGGTCACCAGCGCCCGGGCCACCGCGACGCGCTGCTGCTGGCCGCCGGAGAGCTCGGAGGGAAGGTGGTGGCCGCGATCGGACAGGCCGACGGCCTCGAGCGCGGCCTCGGCACGTAGCCGGCGCTCGGAGCGGGGCAGCCGCGCGTAGGCGAGCGGCATCTCGACGTTGGCCTGGGCGCGGGTGCGGGGCACCAGGTTGAAGCTCTGGAAGATGAAGCCGATCCGCCGTCCGCGGATGTCGGCCAGATCGTCCTCGTCGTGGTCGCGCACGTCGATCCCGTCCAGCCGGTAGGTGCCGCGGGTCGGCGCGTCCAGGCAGCCCAGGATGTTCATCAGCGTGCTCTTGCCGCTGCCCGAGCTGCCGACGATCGCGACGAACTCGCCCCGCTCTATGGTCAGCGAGACGCCGCGCAGCGCGTGGACGTCGATCGTGCCCAGGTGGTAGGTCTTGGACACGTCACGGCATTCGATGACCGGCGGCCGCGGCCCCCCGCCGACCACGCGGGGGCGCTTGTGGACCGGCGTGCGCCGCGGCTCGCGCCGGCGGGGAAGGACGCTCGGGCGCTTCATCCGGCGCTCCGGAGGCGGCGGGACATGGGCGGATGGTTGGGCACTTGGCAGCGATGAAAGCAGGCTCGGCGCGGGGGTGACGCAGTCCGCCGGGCAGCTTGAGTGTGGGTCGTAGGAAGAAGATTGCCGTAAGAGGGACAGGCGTCAGAGACCAGCTAGTATGCCAATCGCAGACTGGTCGGTATGTGAACCGACCGGACTCGGAAAGCCCCTGGAAAGGAGACGAAAATGGCCACATCCGTGCCCCGCTCCGAGCGCTGGCGACAGCGCAGCCTGCCGCCCCGCGTGCTCGTCGGTCCGCCCTCGCCCGTCGGGCGGGCGAGCGTCCCCCACGCGCTGCTCGCGCGCCCGACGGCGGTCGCCGTTCCGGGCGCCCCGGCGCCCGCCGTGCGGGCCCCCCGCAGCCGTCAGCGCGCGTCGGCCACCCGCGCCGCCCGCGTGAGCTGGCTCGCCGTCCTGCTCGCCGCCGCCCTGCCACTGGTCCTGTGGTCCGGTGACGTCGGCACGGTGGCCGGCGACTTCCATCTGAACCTCGGCTACCTGGTCGCCGGCTGGGGCGCGTACGTCCTGCTCGTGGTCGGGGTCGCGCGGCTCACGCTCGCCGCCCGCGCCGCCGGCCGGGGCCACGACGTCCGCGCCCGCCGGCACGTGAGCTCCGGGCTCCCGCTCTATGCGCTGGGGCTGCTCCTCGCCGCGCAGGTCGCGACCCTCCTGCGCTGAGTCATCGGCTCCACGCACAGCAGGGTCAGCGCGATCGGCACGGTCGCCGGCAGCTCGTTGACGGCGAAGAACAGCAGGTCGAAGCCGAGCGCCAGCACGATGGCCAGCAGCGTGGCCACGCGCCGGCGTGGTCGTCCCGCGAGCAGCGCGCCGAGCGTGGCGGCGATGAACACGTCGCCGTAGCCCATCAGCGCGTCGCCGAAGTCAAGGCGCTGAAGGCGCGGCAGCCCAGCCGCAGGCGCCACCCGATCGAGCACGTCGTTGGAGTGCTGGAGCAGGTCCGAGGCGACGAAGGCAACGTCGACGACGGCCATCGCCAGGATCCCGATCACCAGCCAGCGCCGCGGCGCGACGGCGGCGAGCAGGACCCCGAGCGTCACGCAGCTCAGCGCGCTGAGCAGCGCTCCGGCCGCCTCGCCGGCGAGGGAACCCGGCGTGCTCCAGGTCAGCGCGAGCAGCGGGGCGGCGAGCAGCGCCAGCGGCGGTCGCGCACCGGGCATCAGCCAGCCGAGCGCGGCGGCGGCGAGTGGCGGCACCGCGACGAGGGCCAGCCAGGTCAGCCCGCGGGCGACGGTCTGGCTGCCCTGGATCGAGAGGATCACCACGACGATCGAGCCCGGGGGGATCAGCGCCCACAGCGGACCGCGCAAGCGCGCGGGCAGCTCCAGCGGACGGGCCGACCCGCCCACCAGCGCCCCCTGCAGGAGCGACAGAGCGGCGATCGAGACCGGGAACGACAGCACCCAGGCCGGTATAGCGGGCCAGGTACCATCCGCACCGAGATGGACAGCGCGCCCCCTGCGCCGCCGATCCTGCACCTGACGATGATCACGGGAACGCCGCTGCGCGACGGCGACGGCGCGCCGCTCGGCAAGGTCAACGACCTGATCGTCCGTCTGGGTGACGTCGGCTACCCGCCGATCACCGGCTATCTGGTCACCGTGGCGCGGCGATCGTCGTTCCTGCCGGTCGAGCGCGTGGCGCACATGGGCACCGACGGCGTGACGCTCGACAAGGCCAAGCTCGACCTGAGGCCCTTCCACCGCCGGCCCGGCGAGGTGCTCCTGCGGCGCGACGTCCTGGACCGCCAGCTCATCAACGTCGACGGGGCCCGGCTCGTGCGCGCCAATGAGATCGAGCTCGCCCACGTGACCGGGGAGTGGCGCGTCGTGGGCGTCGACACCGGCGCCCGCGGCGGTCTGCGCCGGCTGCTGCCGCGCGTGCTCGGCCGGCGGATCCAGACCGGCGGCTTCCTGGACTGGGCGAGCGTCGAGCCCTTCGTCGGGCACGTTCCCACCGTGCGGTTGTCGGTCTCCCATCCCAAGCTGGCCAAGCTGCACCCGGCCCAGATCGCCGATCTCGTCGAGGCGGCCTCGCACAGCGAGGGCGAGGAGATCATCCGCGCGCTCGGCGAGGGCGACGACCGCGAGCTCGAGGCCGACGTCTACGAGGAGCTCGACGACCAGCATCAGGTCGAGTTCATCGAGGACCGCAGCGACGCCGAGGTCGCGCGCGTGCTCACGCACATGGAGGCGGACGACGCCGCCGACCTGCTCGCCGAGTTCGACGACGAGCGCCGCGAGGCGATGCTCGCGCTGCTGCCGGCGCGCGAGCGCACCAAGATCCGCTCGCTGCTCGGCTACGACGCGGCCGAGGCCGGGGGACTGATGAGCCCGGACTTCATCCTGCTCAGCGCCGAGCTGACCGCCGACGACGCGCTGCGCGAGATCCGCCGCAGCGATCTGCCGCACGAGCTGCTCGGTGCGGTGTTCGTCTACGGCGAGGACGGCGAGGTCGACGCGGGCGTGCCGACGGTCGAGCTCATCCGCTGCGCGCCGCAGGCAACGCTCGGCTCGCTGGTCGAGCACGACCTGCCCCGGCTCGCGCCCGATGCGCCCTTCGAGGAGGTCGCGCGGCTGATGGCCGACTTCAACCTCACCGCCGCGCCGGTCGTCCTCGACGGTCGGATGGTCGGCGCGATCACCGTCGACGACGTACTCGAGGCGATGCTGCCCAAGGGCTGGCGGCGGCGGTTCGGCCTCCTCGGCGAGGACTGAGCACCCGCCGCCCCATAGACTGCGGCCATGACGCTGCGAACGGCCCAGGGCGATGCCGGTCCGAGTACCCCCGCCCATCCGTCGGGTACGTGCGGGCCTTCGTGGCCGCCCGCGGCTTCCGGCACGCCTTAGCCCGCGCCGTTCACGGCTGTTCCTGCTGCTCGGGCTGCTCGGCCCGGGCCTGATCGCGGCCAACGCCGGCAACGAGGCCGGCGGCATCGCCACCTACTCGCAGGTCGGCGCCAAGTACGGCTACGGGCTGCTGTGGATGATGGTGATCATCACCCTCTCGCTGGCGGTGGTGCAGATGCTCGCCGCGCGCATGGGCGTGGTCACCGGCAAGGGCCTGGCCGAGCTGATCCGCGAGGAGTACGGCCTGCGCTGGTCGGTGTTCGCGACCACGTCGGTCGTCGTGGCCAACGTCGGCATCTGCATCTCGGACTTCGTCGGGGTGAGCGCGGCACTCGGGCTCGCCGGCGTGCCGACGCAGGTGACCGCGCCGCTGGCCGGGCTCGGCGTCTGGCTGATCATCGTGCGCGGCTCCTACAAGAGCGCCGAGCGGGTCTTCATCTGGTTCACGATCCCCTTCTTCGCCTACCCGATCGCGGCCATCCTCGCCCACCCCCACTGGGGGGCAGTGGGCCATTCGATCATCGCCCCCCACATCCACACCAACTCGCAGTACCTGCTGCTGTTCATCGCCACCGCGGGCACGACCATCACCCCCTACATGCAGCTCTACCTGCAGTCGGCGATCGTCGAGCGGGGCACGCGCGTGGAGGAGCTCGGCCACGAGCAGGCCGACGCGGTCTCCGGCGCGATCTTCGCCAACGTCATCGCGAGCTTCATCATCATCGCCACCGGGGCGACGCTGTTCACCCACGGCGTGCACTCGATCCACTCCGCGGCCGACGCCGCTCGCGCGCTGCGCCCGGTGGCCGGCCGCTACGCGGAGGTGCTGTTCGGCGTCGGGCTGTTCGGCGCGAGCCTGCTCGCCTGCGCGATCCTGCCGATCGCCACCTCCTACGTCGTGGCCGAGTCGCTCGGCTACGAGAAGGGCATCGGCCGTGGGCGCTCGGAGGCGCCGGTGTTCGTCTCGATGATCACCGGGATGATCGGCGTGGCGATGATCGTGGCGATGATCCCGGGCATCCCGGTGATCTCGCTGCTGGTCGCGGTCCAGGTGGTCAACGGCGTGCTGCTGCCGATCAACCTGTTCTTCATCTGGCGGCTGGCACACAGCGAGGAGGTCATGGGCCCGCGGCGCACCGGCCCGGCCCTCAACGGCGTCGCCGGGGTCACGGTGCTGTTCACCTCAATGCTGTCCGTGCTGCTCGTCGGCGCAACCGTCTTCGGCTTCGTCTGACGAGGGCCGCTAGGGCGCGCGCGCCGGGCTGCTGTGGGCGCTGAGCAGCGCCGCGCCGGTCGCCCCGCCGAGGTCGCCGAGCGCGGCGAGCGCCATCTGCGGCGGGCGATCGTCGTTGTAGAGGTGGGGCTGCATCGCCTCGGTGAGGCGGGCGAGCATCGGCGCGCCGAAGCGCAGGCCGAGGCCGCCGCCGAGCACCACCAGCTCGACATCGAGGACATTGACCACCGAGGCGACCCCGGCGCCCAGGGCACGAACGGCCCGATCGATCAGCTCGATCGCCAGCTCGTCGCCGTGCTCGAGCGCGCGCGCCCATACGCCGCTGCTGAGCGCCTCGCGATCGCGCTCGCGCATGATCTTGAACAGGTCGGTGCTGCGTCCGCGCTCGTGCAGCCGGCGGGCGCGAAGCTCCATCGCGCGCCGACCGGCGTAGGCCTCCATGCAGCCGAGTCGCCCGCAGGTACAGCGCGCGCCGCCGCGCTTGACCACGATGTGGCCGATCTCTCCCGCCGCGCCGCGGCCGTGCCACATCTTGCCCCCGAGGACGACGCCGCCGCCGATCCCGGTCCCCCAGAACACGCCGATGAAGGAGTCCACGCCGCGGCCGACGCCGAGCTCGAGCTCGGCCTGGACGGCGACCTCGACGTCGTTGCCCAGGGCCACCGAGCAGCCGAACTGCTCGCCGAGCGCGGCGACGAGCGGGTAGGGCGCGTCCCAGCCGGACAGGTTGCCGGCCCGGGCCAGGGTGCCCGCGTCCATGTCGACCACGCCGGGCGCGCCGACGCCGACCCCGGCGAGCTCGGAGGGCGTGGTGCCCGCCGCCTTCGCCGCCTCGGTCAGCGCCGAGACCATCGTCTTGACGATCGCCGCGGGCCCGCCCTCGGACGGCGTCGCGCAGCGCGACTGCCCGCGAACGGCGTAATCGTCGTCGTTGACGACGATCGCCTCCACCTTGGTGCCGCCGAGGTCGATGCCACCGCGCAAGCCCATCGGCGCCGCATCATGGCATGATCCAGGCGTGGAGAGTGGCGTATCGATCACGGCCCTCGAGCCGGGCAGCCCCGAGCGCTTCGTCGGGCTGCGCCGGGCGCTCGGCGTGAGCACGTTCGGCCTGAACCAGATGATCCTGC
>DATAWZ010000216.1:0-55504 GCA_036266975.1 Solirubrobacteraceae bacterium | reverse complement strand
ACGAGCCCTTGCCTTCGATCACGGTCGGGCAGAAGCCGGCCGTGCCCTTCTCGACGAGGTAACCGCCGACCTTGTCGTCCTCGCCCCGCGCCCATACGACCACGACGTCGGCGAGGCTGCCGTTGCCGATCCAGCGCTTGTGACCGTCCAGCACGAAGTGATCGCCCTCGCGGCGGGCGCTGGTCTCCAGTGCCACCGAGTCTGACCCGTGGTCGGGCTCGGTGAGCGCGAACGCCCCGAGCTTCTCCAGGCGGGCCATCGCCGGCAACCAACGCTGCTTCTGCTCCTCGGAGCCGAGCATCGCGATCGACTTCATCGCGAGTCCGGCATGGACGCCCAGGAACGTGCCGAGGCTTCCGTCGCCGCGATTGAGCTCCATGTGCACGAGCCCGCAGGCGATCGGGCTCAGGCCGGGGCAGCCGTAGCCTTCGATGTCCTCGCCGATGATCCCGAGCTGGCCGATCCGCTCGATCAGCGGCCAGGGCATCTCGGCCCGCTCCCAGTAGCCGGCGATCGTCGGCAGCACCTCCTCGTCCGCGAACGCCCGCACGCGACGCAGCGCGCCGAGCTGCTCGTCGGTGAGCTGCTCGCGCAGGAAGAAGTAGTCCGTCGCGCGCGCCTGGGCAAGGTGGTCGGTCAGCTGCGGGGCGGGGGTGCTCATGGGGCTCTCCTCGATTCCTGATCAACCTGACCGGGCGCGCGTCGCCGGCGTCCAGCCGACCCGACGCGCAGCCAGCGCGGTGTGCTCGTCCTCATTGGTGCGCTCGCCGCGGGCGAGGAACGCCCGGATTTCCCCGATCACCCGCTCGGGCTCGTCGAGCAGGAAGAGGTGCCCCGCACCGGGCACCACGCGCAGGTCTGCGTCGGGGAGCAGCCGCGCCATCAGCCGGGGATTGGCCACGGGAATGATCGGATCGTCGTCGCCGGCGAGGATCAGCGTGGGCGGCCGAATGCGGTGCAGCCACGGCAGGCTGGTGAACCAGCAGCTCGCGTACAGCTGGTAGGCGTAGCCGAGCAGGTCGGGAGGTCGGGCCAGACGGGCGGCCGCCTGCCGCTCGAGCGCCTCGGGCTCGCGCCGCGTCCGTCCGCCGGCGATGTGCGGCGTGATCAGCCGGAACAGCCGGGGGTGGTAGTAGCGCGCCGGCGTCAGCAGCAGCAGCGCCGGAACCGGTCGCGGCGGGACCACGAAGGTTCCCTGGGCGATGGCGCACAGGATGAGCCGGCGAACGCGGGTCGGGGCGAGGTGTGCGAGCTCCTGGGCGAGCAGCCCGCCGAAGGAGTAGCCGAGCACGTCGACCTCCGGCAGGCCGAGCTCGTCCAGAAGGGCGACCATCGTGCGGGCCAGGCCGCCCATCCGCAGCGGCAAGAGCGGGCGTTGGGACAGGCCGGTACCGGGCGCGTCGACGGCGATGAGCTCGCGGTCATCCAGGAGGCGCACCAGCGGTGTCCACATCTCCACGTTCGCTCCGATGCCGGTCAGCAGGAGCAGCGCGGGGCCCTCGCCACGGCGAGCGACGCGCAGATTCAGGCCGCCCGCACGTACGTACGTCACCGTCCAGCCCGCGAGGCTGCCCGTGCCGGGCGTCGCGAGACGGCTAGCGGGCATGAACGCAGGCGCCGCGTGCGTCGCCCGTGGGGGGGAAGTCGTGGTTGCCGAGCGCGCCGGGGGCCGGTCGGCGGGCGCCTGCGCGCTCGGCCAACCATGCCGAGCAGTCCGGCCACGAGCTGCCCTGCTGCAGGTCGGCGCGCTCGAGCCAGCCCCCGCGGTTCGCCGGGCCATCGTCGATGGCGCGATAGGTAGCCCGGCCCGCCGCGTCGGGCGGGTTGACCAGGGCCTGAATGTGGCCGCTGGTGAAGAGCACGAAGCGCGTGTGGCCGCCCAGCAGCAGCTGCGTGGAGCGATGGGCGTTCTCCCCGGGGACGATGTGATCCTCGATCCCCGCGACGATATAGGTGTCCGTGTCGACGGCGGAGAGGTCGATCGGAGTCTGCCGGGCGGTGAGGGCGCCGGGGCGGGTGAGCGCGTTCTCCAAGGCCAGCCGGATGAAATCGCGGTGCAGGCCCGCGGCGAGCCGCACGGAGTCCTGGTTGCGGTCGAGGATGTCGAACGCCGGCGGGTCCTCGCCGAGGAGATAGTTGTTGATGACGTGGTTCCAGATCAGGTCGTCGGGTCGCAGCCAGGCGAACACGCCCGCGAGGGCCTGACCGTCCAGGCGGCCCTTGCGGGCCGACTCGGCGACCGCGGCCGCCGCGAGCTCGCGACCGGCGAGCGCCGCCGTGGTGCCGGCGCGCTCGTTGTCCAGCGCGCAGACCCACAGGGTCAGGCTGGCGATCTGCGACCGCGCGCCCGTAGCGGCGAGGTGACCGAGCGCGACCGCGGAGACGATTCCCCCCGAGCAGGAGCCGTTGACGTGCACGGCGGGCTGGCCCGTGATCCTGGCCACCGCGGTGAGCGCTTCCAGGACCGCCCGCGCGTAGGTGTCCGGGTCGAAGTGGCCGTGCTCGGCGTCGGGGTTGGCCCAGGACACCGCGAACACCTGGTGGCCCTCGCCCAGCAGGTACTCGATCACGCCTGGCCCCGGGGCGACGTCAAGGACGTAGTAGCGGTGGATCGTCGGCGGGACGAACAGCACCGGGACCTCGTACACCTGCTCGGTGCTCGGCCGACCGTGAATGAGCTCGAAGACGTCGGTGCGCAGCGCGACCGACCCCGGCGTACGGCCAGGTTCTCCCCGACGGTGAATCGGCTGACATCGACGCTGGCCGGAAGATGCGGCGCGCGGGAGACATCGCGCCGGAGGTGGCGCGTCCCGCGCAGGAGGTTCGCCGCACCGCTGTTGACGGTCTCGCGCACCACCGCGGGGTTGGACCACGGGTGGTTGGTCAGGGCCAGCGCGTCCAGGACGTTGCCGCTCGCGAAACGCGCGCGGCGCTCGGTGCGCCAGTCCAGCTCGGCGTCGTCGATGAGCCCGTCGACGAGCTCGGTGGAGGCCAGAGAGGACTGCATCAGCCGATGCAGCAGCCAGTTCTCCTGCCAGGCGGCGTCGCTGAAGCGCCGGTCCCCGGGCCCGGGCGCCTGTGCGCTCGCGCCTCTGGCGGTCCGGGCGAGCTCGCTCCCGAAGCGCCGAAGGCGCCGCGTGACCCGACGGGGATGGCGAGCGAGCGCGAGCGGCACCTTCACCGCGGCCGGGCCGTCGAAGAAGCGGCTGGCGGGCGCGCGGTCCGTGGCGGCATCGATCAGCAGTACGTCCAGCGCCGCCCCAGCCGCCGCGCGTCCGCCCGCGCCCGCGTTCCTGCCGCGGGGGGGTTGTTGAGCGGTCATGAGATGCGACGGTACGGGACGGCGCACCAGAGGTCGATGGCCGTCGGAGCCATGACCCTGCCCCGGCGTTTGTATGTCACGTACAACCGGGGGCTACGTGGCGGCGAGTCGCAGTTCGCGGCGGGCGATCGAGAGCTTGTGGACTTCGTCTGGGCCGTCGGCCAGGCGCAGCGCCCGGATGTGGGCGTACATGGACGCGAGGGGGAAGTCATCGCAGACGCCGGCGCCGCCGTGGACTTGGATGGCGCGATCGATCACCTTGAGCGCGACCTGCGGAGCGGCGACCTTGATCGCGGCGATCTCGGTCCGCGCGAGCTTGTTGCCGACCGTGTCCATCAGCCACGCGGTCTTGAGGGTGAGCAGGCGGGCCATCTCGATCTCGATCCGCGACTCGGCCACCCAATCGGAGATGTTCGAGCGCGACGCGAGCGCCACGCCGAAGGTCACGCGATCGCTCGCGCGCCGGCACATCAGCTCGAGCGCCCGCTCGGCCGCCCCGAGCGCGCGCATGCAGTGATGGATACGCCCGGGGCCGAGCCGGGCCTGGGCGATCACGAACCCATCGCCCTCACCACCGATCAGGTTGCTCGCGGGGACACGGACATCCTCGAAGGCGACCTCCCCGTGTCCCTCGTGGTCGAAGTAGCCGAAGACCGACAGGTCGCGCAGCCGCGTGAGCCCCGGCGTGTCGAGCGGGACGAGGATCATGCTCTGCTGGCGATGGACCGGCGACTCGGCTCCGTCCGCCGTGGTCTTGCCCATCACGATCATGATCCGGCAGAGCGGGTGGTAGGCGTTCGAGGTCCACCACTTGCGCCCGTTGAGCACGTAATCCCCGCCGTCACGCTCGATTCGCAGCGCGATGTTCGTGGCGTCCGAGCTGGCGACCTGGGGCTCGGTCATCGCGAACGCCGAGCGGATCTCCCCGTCGAGCAGAGGGCGCAGCCAGCGCTCCTTCTGCTCGTCGGTCCCGAACAGCGTGAGCACCTCCATGTTCCCCGTGTCCGGCGCCGAGCAGTTCACCGCCTCGGGCGCGATGTGACTGCGACCGGTGATCTCCGCGAGTGGCGCGTACTCGGCGTTGAGAAGGCCTGGCCCATGCTCGGGGTCGGGGTGAAAGAGGTTCCACAGCCCGCGGGCGCGAGCCTCGGCCTTGAGCTCCTCCATGACCGCCGGCTGGGCGTGCGGGTCACCGGCCGTCTGCAGCTGTTGCGCATAGACCGGCTCGGTGGGATACACGCACTCCTCCATGAACGCCTTCAGGCGCGCGGCGAACTGCTGGCAGCGCGTGGTCGGCGCGAAGTCCATGGCGATCTCAGAGTCCGGCCTGCTGCGTGGTTCGCGCGGCCAGCCGCACCAGATACTCGACCGCCGGTGCGAACCGGTCGCCGTCCGAGCCGTTGACCGGGTTCCGGCGGGCCCGGGCGATCACGCCCTCCAGGACGATGGCGAGCTTCCACGCCCCCAGCGCCGTCCAGAAGGGCACGGCGGAGACATCGCGGCCCGAGGCGGCGGCGTACAGGTCGACCAGCTCGGCGCGGGTGGGAAACCCGGGGAGCTCGGTCGCCGAGGCGCCCAGCGGCCGGGAGGGGTCCCCGGCCTCGGTGGTGTAGACGAGCAGGAGCCCGAGGTCGGCGAGCGGATCGCCGAGCGTGGACAGCTCCCAGTCCAGGACCGCGCGAACGCTGCCGTCCGGTCCGAGGATCAGGTTGTCAAGTCGGTAGTCACCGTGGACCAGCGCAACCTCGGTCTGCTCGGGGATACCGGCGTGCAGGCGTTCGGCGAGCTCGAGCACGATCGGTCGCTCGCCGCCGTCGGTCTGTCGCCACTGCTCGCTCCAGCGACGAATCAGCCGCTCGGCGTAGCCCTCGTGACGGGCGAGGTCGCCCAGTCCGGCCGCGGCGACGTCGATGGCATGGATCTGCGCCAGCGTCTCGGCCAGCCCCCGTCCGGCCGCCGCCCGCGCCTGCGCGGAGACCTCACGTCCGGCCCGCATGTCCTTCAGGACCACGCCGTCGACGTCCTGCATGACGTAGAACGGACCGCCGGTGACCTGCGGATCCTCACACACGCCGACCGTGCTCGGAACGGGCACGCCGACCGGGGCGAGCGCGGAGATGATCCGGTACTCGCGGGCCACATCGTGGGCCGACGGCAGCAGCGGTCCCAGCGGCGGCCGGCGCAGCACCCACGAGCGCCCCCCGGCATCATTGGCGCGATAGGTCAGGTTCGATTGACCGTGGCCGATCCGCTGGAAGGCCAGGGGTGGTCGCAGCTCGCCGACGTGGGCGAGCATCCACTGCAGCACGCCGGCGGGGTCGATGCCCGGGGGGGCGGCTGTGCCGCCCGCCGGCTCGGCGCTCTGGTCGGTCACGGGGTCCTCCTCATTGGCGGTGCGGTTCAAGCGATGCGCATGCCGCCGTCGACGGGCAGCACCGCTCCGGTGATGTAGGAGGCCGCGTCGCTGGCCAGGAACACGGCGGCGTCGGCGACCTCTTCGCCACGGCCCTGCCGGCCCAGCGGAACGCGCGCGATGACGGCGGACAGGTACTCCTCGGTGTACCCGCTGGTCATCTCGGACTCGAACAGGCCCGGCGCCAGCGCATTTACCCGGATGCCCTTTCGGCCTGCCCACTGCTGGGCGAGGTCGCGGGTGAGCCCTTCCACGCCCGCCTTGGAGGCGGTGTACGCGGCCTGGGGGAGCCCGGCGGTCACCGAGGCCAGGACCGAGCTGACGTTGATGACGCTCGAGCCGGGACGCATGACGCGCGCGCAGGCCTGCGCCATCCAGTAGGTGCCCAGCAGGTTGACGTCGACGACCTGGCCGAACTGCTCGGGCGTCTCGCGCAGCGCGGGCACGGCCGTGCCGATGCCCGCGTTGTTGACCAGGATGTCGACGTGGCCGAAGGCCTCGCGAGCCGCGGTGACCACGTGCTCGCACTGCTGTACGTCGGTGACGTCGGCGGTCACGGCCAGGCATCGTCCGCCGGCGTCACGGACCTGCCGCGCGGTGCGCTCGAGCAGCTCGCCGCGCCGCCCGCAGATCACCACGCGCGCGCCGGCGCGCGCGAATCCGTGGGCGAAGTGAACGCCCAGGCCCGATGAGCCGCCGCTGATCACGGCCACGCGGTCAGCAAGACGCTGAGCGGTTGTGCTCATGCGGGCAGGTCGGCCGGGAAGCGCGCCCGACCGGCGTCCTCCGCGACGGCGAACGCGAACGCGCTCTGGCAATGAACCTCGACGGCCGGCGAGAGCCCGTGCTGGTCGTCGAGCGTCCCCGCCTTGATCAGCGCCAGGTCGGGAGCCGCCTCGGCGAAGGTGACCAGCGCCGAGCCGCAGTTGCTGCAGAATCGGCGCTGCGAGGGGGTCCCGGTGGACTCCGTCGTCGTCTCGAACTCGGCGAGCGTCGCGCCGGCGATGCTGAACCCCGCGCGTGGGACGCCGACCACGAGCGAGTAGGCGGTGCCGGTCTGCCGCTGGCAGTTGTTGCAGTGGCAGATCGCGACGATCAGCGGCTCGGACTCGGTGGTGTAGGACACGTTGCCGCACAGGCAGCGGCCGGTCATCTTCGACATCTTCGATCTCCCGGTATCGGTGGGTTCTCAGGCGACCGCGGCGCTCACCGCCGCGACGATCTGCTCGGCCAGCGGCTGCGAGGAGGCCGGGTTCTGGCCGGTGTACAGGTTGCGGTCGGAGACGATGTGCGGCGCCCACAGCTCGCCGCCCTCGAAGCTGGCGCCGCGCTCGCGCAGCCGGCTCTCCAGCAGCCAGGCCGCCTTCGGCGCCAGGCCCACGGCTTCTTCCTCGGCGTTGGTGAAGCCGGTCAGGCGGTACCCAGAGAACGCCCAGGACCCGTCGGGCCGGTCGGCGGACAGCAGCGCCGCCGACGCGTGGCACACCGAGGCCACGACCTTCTGCGCGTCGAGCATCTCCGTCAGGACGGCTCCCATCCGCGATGAGACGGCGAGGTCCTGCATGGGACCGTGACCACCGGGCAGGAAGAGCACGTCGAAGGCGCCGGGATCGACGGACTCCAGGGTCGCTGGATGCTCGAGCTCGGGCGCGAGCTCGTCCAGGTATCGCTTGAGCTCCGCGATGGTCGCCTCGTCGGCACCGGTGTACTCGGGCAGCAGGCTGTTGGCGTCGACCGCGGGAGTACGTCCCTGCGGTGTGGCGATCGTGACCTCCCAGCCCGCGTCGCGGAAGACGCGGTGAGCCGCGACGAGCTCCTCGGCCCAGAAGCCGGTGGGGTAGTCGGTTCCGTCGGCGAGCGTCCACGCGTGCGCGCCGGACACCGCCATGAGCACCTTGATCATGTGATCTCGCTTTCCGCCGGCACTCGCCGGCTGGTTGCATTTCCGGGCGCCGCAGCGCCCGTCTCACTCCGCGCGGGTGAACCGCCCGCCGTGAAAGAGCAGCGCGGGCCCGTCCGACGCGGCATGGTCGATTCGCGTGACCAGCCCGATGACCACCAGGTGATCGCCCGCCTGGTGCACCTGGTCCGGCTCGCATTCCAGGATCGCCTGCGCCGCCTTCAGGCGCGCGGCACCCGACGAGCTCATGTAGTGACTGACCTCCCGGAACTTGTCCTCGATCGGGGAGGCCAGCCGCCGCGCGATGTCCTCCTGTTCGGTGGACAGGAAGTGCACGACGAACGGCAGCTTGGCCCGCATCGCCGAGGCCAGAAGGGACCTCGACGCGACACACACCAGGAGCATCGGCGGGTCGAGCGACACGCTCGTCACCGACGTCGCGGTCATGCCGATCCGCTCGCCGTACTCGTCGCATGAGGTGATCGCGCAGACGGGCTCGGCGCGCAGGGAGAAGGCGGCTCGCAGGTCCGCGCCGCACACCGTGCCCTGGTGCGCTGCGGTCACGACGCGCCTACGCTGCTCAGCGCACGCGCCACGGCCTCCAGCGCCTCGGGCCCGGCGATCGTCGCGATCGCGCTCTGCGCGCGCTCGGGGCTGGCCAGCACGCTCCACGCGAGCGTCGGCGTTCCAAAGAACTCGCCCACGAACTCGGCCATCTCCGGCGACCCCGAGGCCGCCGCCAGCACCTGGACGACCTGCGGCGCCGGCGGAACCGCCAGCAGCGTGTTGGTGAAGCCGACGGCCCCACCCGCGCGCTGCCACATGCGCTCGGCCGTCTTGGTGACCCACAGCTCGTCGAAGCCATAGGGGTCCTCGTCGATCGCGTCCGCGACGATGAACGCGGTTGCCGACGCGGAGTTCGAACCCTGCCCGAGCAGCGGATCGTTGACCGTGTGCACGTCGCCCAGCGCCAGGACCCAGCGCCCGTTCTCCAACTGGGCGAAGGGCCGGCGCACGGTGGGAGTGAGCGCGCCGGCGATGTCGTACCTCGGCCCGAGCGTGGCGAAGGCATCCCAGTCGATCTTGCCCGACGAGGCGGGGAAGAAGCCGGTCACCACCCGCCGGAAGACGCCGTCCAGCTCGGCCCGGTCGGCGTCACCGGCGAGATCGGCGTCCATCATCTCCGGCAGCGGGCCGTCGACCGCGGCCGACAGGTAGAGGATCGTTGCCGGCCCCTCGACGGTCAGATACGGGAACAGCAGGCACTCGCCGACGCCGGGCACGAGCTCGTAGCTGATCGAACCGGCTCCCAGGTCGATCCCGCGGCACGCCGAGATCTGCAGGATGCGCTGCGGCCGGCTGTACGGCGAACGCTCGTCGATCTTCGGGAACAGCTCGGTCATCGTGCCGCGGCCCGAGCTGATCACGACGAGGTCGTGCTGCTCGGCCATGGCGTCCAAGGCGTGACGCTCGACCGCGCCGAAGACCGCAGAGCCACCACGCTCGACGAAGTCCTCCAGCAGCCGCGGCATCTGGATGCGGTAGTCCACGGCGATCGGACCCTTGCCGAGATCGGCGCTGAAGCGCAACGGCAGACCGCCGCCCACGTCGACATTGAGCACGGGCACCGGCGGCGCGAGCTCATCCCAGTGGTTCACGCCGAGCTGCGCCTCGCGCTCGCGGGTCGGCACCCAATGACCGGCGGTGTTCGCCAGCCGAGGACTGTGGCGCATCTCTTCGGGAGTGCGATCCGCATAGAGCGTCACCGGCACACCCCGGCTCTGCAGCAGAAGGCTCAAGTGCAGCCCTCCCACGCCGGCTCCGACGACTCCGATGTCTGGCATCGCGTTCTCCTGTTCCTCGGCGCTCGTGCCGATCTTCTGGCCGGCTCCGTCGCGCGGCCGCTTCGTCGGTACGCAAGCTATTTCCGGCCCGTGCGGCGAGCTGCTGCGTCTTGCGTGGGTTCACGGGCACGAAATCGTGAAATCCGTGCAACCCGAAACGAGCCCGGTTACATTTGCTTCGTCACCCGCGGGAGCGTTCGCGACCGCGCGTCGTCATCAATCCGGACAAGGAGAACGAGTGGCTCACGGCACCAAGCCAACGGCGCTGCCGCCGGATCTCCTGACCACGCTGGCCGAGACCATCGACGTCCAGGCCCTCAGCGCCCAGCTGACCGAAGTCATGCTCGACGAGGTCTACGCCGACGTCATCGACGCGGCGGTGCTGCGGGACCTGCTTCAGAGCGCGACCGCCGAAAAGGTCGCCTGCCTGAAGCGACTGGTCGCCGGCGGCATCACCCTGGACGAGGTGCAGGCGCCCGCGTCACTCATCTTCGCCGCGGAGGTCGCCCGCCAGGGCATCTCCGAGCAGATCTTCGAACGCTCCTACCGGGTCGGTCAGGCCACGCTGTGGGAATGGTGGACGAGCGCCGTGGAAGCGCACTGCGTCGACCGGGCCGCCGCGCTCGAGGTCATCCGCTGCAGCATTCCCACGCTGTTCGGGTTCGTCGACCGCCTGCTCTTCGCATCGCTGGGCAGCTACCACGCCGCGGTGGCGCAACGACACCAGACGCTCGAGCACCGCCGGCTGCGTCTGGTCGAGCAGGTGCTCGACGGCACCCTGGACACCCCGGCCGCCGAGGCCCAGCGATTCCTGGGGTACGCCTTCGACGGACACCACCTCGGCGGCGTGCTCGACACCCCCGACACGGCCGCCGACCGGCAACTGACCGCCGCGCTGAAGGAGATCGGCAACGCCGGCGATCTGCTCGTCCTCGAAGGGGCCGGTCCGACCGAGTTCTGGCTGCGGCTGCGCGCGCCGCTGACCGCCGCTCTCCGCTCGCGTCTGCACGCGGCCGCAGCCCAGACCGGGCGACGGGTGGCGTTCGGCGCGGTCGGCCCGGGGCTCGCGGGCTTCCGTCAGACGATCGAGACGGCCCGCGATGCCGCGACCGTCCAAGCCATGCTCGGCGATCACGCCGCGCGCGTGACCTGGGCCGAGGACGTCCGCATCGAGATGCTCGCGCTGCGCGACCGCAACGGTGCCCGCGCCCTCGTCCGCGACGAGCTCGGAATCGCCCTCGACGCGGGTCTGCTCACGCCGCGCATGCGGGAGACCCTTCAGGCCTGGCTCCTCAGCGGGTCATACGTGGCGGCCGCGGCGATCCTCGGCGTGCACGAGCAGACGATCCGTCAACGCCTGCGCCGGCTGGAGGGCGCGCTCGGTCGGCCCCTGAACGACCGCCGCACCGAGCTCCACGTCGCGCTGCGCCTCTCGCTGCTGACGCTCTCGCCGGACGGCCGGAGTAATCGCTAGTGCCACCTCCTGTAGATCCGCTCTCGCTTCGCGGCTGCAAATCTTCGCCTGGCGGCGTCCTCGGGGGCCGAAATAGCGCTGCTATTCCGGCTCCCTGCGTCCTGGCCATGCTCGATCTTCGCTCGCGAATCGACGACCGGATTTACCGGAGGCACCACTAGCCGGCCGCGGCAGAGCGGTTGCGGAACAGCGAGCCATCCTCGATTCGCCAGCCGTCCTTGACCGCCACGCGAGCCTTGGGCACCTCGTAGTAGTAGACGTCCCAGAGCAGGAAGTCCTCGCGCTCGATTCCGGCGATGGTCTTGACCTTGCTGCGCAGGCGCCGTCCGTACTCGGAGGCGGTCTCGCGGTCTTCCTCGTTCCTCCAGTAGGAGTGGCCGAACAGCTGCTTGCGCGCCGGGTCGACCAGGACGGTGAAGCCGCAGAACCCGGGCGAGCTGGCGTAGAGGGGGCCCATCTGGTAGACGAGCATGGCGAGCAGATCCTCGTAGTGCCCCTCGTCGACGGTGATGAAGATCGAACGGGCGCAGTGGGCGGTCATCTCGCGCAGGTCGAGGTAGAGGACCTCCCACTTCTGGTAGTTCTGGTTCTCGGTTCCCACCAGCTCGTTGACCTTGGCCCGTGTGTCGCGCCCGAGGTGGTCGGCGGCCTCGAGCTCGTCCTTGGTCTCCCAGAAGGACGCGCCGAACACCTGTCCCAGGCCGAGGTTGATGAGCCCCGTCCAGGCGCAGAATCCGGGCGCCGTCGTGAACCGCGGTCCCATGTCGCTCTTGATCATCGACACGACTTCGTCGACGTTCTCCTTCGAGACGGCCATCAGCGCTGAGCGCGAATGCATTTACAGACCTCCACCCTCGCGGACTCGGACAAGCGGACTCTAACCCGCGCGAGCGCGCAGGGGCAGGGTTGGATCCCACCACCCCGCCACGCGCAAAGCGACACGGCGCGCGTCAATCGGGGATGCTGAGCAGGCGGGCGCGCGAATGTCCCGCGCCGTCGCGATGGGCGGGGTCGGTGAGGCCCTCGACCACGATGCGTCGGGTCTGTTCGATCAGCGCGGCGATCGCCTGGTCGTCGTGCACGAGCGCGTCGCGGCGCAGGCCGAGCGCGACGATGCCGTTCCAGGCGCCGAACAGCAGCCGGCAGGCGAGGTCGGGGTCGACGTGGGGACCCGCCTCGCCGGCGCTCACCGCGGCCGCGATGTGCTCGCCGAATCGCTCGAGGACCGCGGTCGTGCGCCGCGTGAGCGCTTGGCGGCGCTCCTGGTCGCGCAGCGGCGGCGGGGATTCCACGCCGTCGAAGGCGATGAAGCGGAACGCGCCGGGGTGATCGAGGTGGAAGCGCAGGTAGGCGTCGCCGCAGGCCATGACCTGCTCGAGCGGGGAGTCGCTGACCCGGTAGGCGCGCTCGAGGTATTCGGCGAACAGCTCGGTGGCGCGCTCGGCGGCGGCGAGGTAGAGCCCGTCCTTGCCCGAGAACAGGTTGTAGATCGACCCGACCGAGACGTCGGCCTCCTCGGCGAGCGTCTCCAGGCGCACGCCGTGGTAGCCGTCACGCGTGAACGCGCGCTCGGCGGCGTCGAGCAGCGCTGCCCGGGTGCGCGTGCGGCGGCGCTGGACCCGGCCGCCGCGCTCTGGTTCGACATCCACCCGGGCAGTGTCGCTCGCGCTCACGAGCTGGCGATCGCCCCGCTGGCCGGGCCGTGGGCCGCGATCTCGTCGGGGAGGTCGCCGGCGGGAGTGTGCTGCCAGGGGAAGCGCCGGCGCGCGTGGCGCAGGTGGTAGTGCACGTCGCCGTGGGCGTTCATCGCGTACCACGCGATGCCCTTGGTGACGATCGTGCTCATGTCGGGGATCCAGCGCCGATCGCGCAGCCCGTCCAGCGGCTTCGGCGGCTCGATCGTGACCTCGGCGCTGACGTGGCCCTCGCCGTCCTCCTCGGAGAGTCGCGCGAGGATCGTCCCGTCGCGGTCGCAGATCTGCGACTCGCCGAGCATCGTCGTGGGCCAGGGAAGACCGGGGACCAGGGGCGTGTCGCTGAGGACCGGGCCGACGTGCGCGGCATGGGCCACCGGTGCGCCGACCAGCCGCGCGACCTGCGCGGGCAGCTCGTGCTGCTGCCGCTTCCACTGGGCGTGCTCGTGGGCGAACCAGCGGCCCAACGGCCCGGGCCAGTTGCTCGGCATCGACGGCCAGCACATGCCGCCCAGCACGAGCTGCGCGTCACGGGCGCGCACGCGCCGGGAGGTCTCATAGCGCGCCCATTCCCAGCCGGACATCAGCCCGACGGTGGCCCCGAGCGCGCGGCATTCGGTCACGCCCTCGTCATCGCCGCCGCGGTAGTAGTTGTGCTCCCAGGCCGACGGGGTGTCCTTGTCGTGCAGGTGCACGGCGCCGTCGGGCTCGGCGAGCACGTAGGTGCCGTAGGTGTGGCGCCCGCGGACGGCGATGAACCCGCCGCCGATGACGCACCCGAGCTCGGCCGAGAGGCGCGTGATGAGCTGGAAGGCCTGTCCGTCGACCGGCAGCGCGGTGTCCAGCAGCACCTTGGCGTACACGTTGGGGGTCGTGCACGCCTCGGGCAGCAGGATCGCGTCGGCGTGGTGCTCGCGGTGCGCGTCGCGGACGAGCTCCTCGACTCGTTGCAGGTTCTCCTGGACGGCGCCGAGCTTCAGCGCGGGCTGGATGACGGCCAGGCGGGTCATGCCGCCACCGCCTCGGCCTGGGCGGGGGCTTGGATCGCCGCGGGGTGGACGGCCGTGACCTTTGGCGCGGCGGGCAGGACCGGGTCGGGATGGTCTGAGCCGTAGACGTGGCGGGTCTGGCGGAAGGCGCCCTCGAGGCGCTCGCGACGGATCTCCAGCTCGGTGCGCAGCTCGGGCAGCGCGCGGGCCAGGGTCTCCGAGCGCGGCCGCTCGCCGTGGATCAGGGCCATGCCGACGCATTTGGCCAGCCGTGGCAGCGGCGCGATCTCCTGCAGGGTGCGGGCGCGGCCGAACAGGTCGGTGATGTCCGGATCGGTGGTGCGTCCGGCGTCGCGGACGAGCTCGCACAGGGCGGGGGACTGGATCTCCACCCGGGTGTCGAGGTTGGCGAAGTGGTAGGCGGGCAGGCAGTGGCGGTCGCGGTGGGCCTCCCAGCGGCGGGCGGCGGCGTCGAGAGCGGAGGGATCGTCCAGGACGGGCAGGACGTGCTCGGCCAGGGTGCGCCCCATCCACATCGCGTCACGCATCCCCTGCCCGGTGACCGGGTCCTTGAAGTGGGCGGCGTCGCCGACCAGCGCCCAGCCCGGTCCGGAGGAGGCGCGGAAGAACGCGCTGCAGTCGCCGGTGGAGCGGATCTTGGTGTAGCTCGCGGGGTCGACGCCCTCGATCCGGGCGCGCAGCCCGGGGTGCTCCTCCAGCTTGCGCCGCCAGTAGGCCTCGGGGTCGGTGCGGGACTCGGAGGCCTCGTCGCGGTGGCCCATGAACAGCACGAGCATGCGGCCCTCGGGGGCCGACGGGAACGCGAACGCGAACGAGAGGCCGTCGCGCCACTGGTAGAAGGTCTGGCACTCGGGAGTCTGTCCGGCGCGCGGATCGTCCAGATAGCGGAAGACCAGGCCGCGGCCGTTGCGGGACATCCGGTAGGGGGCCCACGCGCCGACCGCGGCGGCGACGTTCGAGCGCCGGCCGTCGGCGCCGACGACCAGGGTGGCCATGATGTCGCGCTCCTGACCTTCTGGGTCGGTGTAGCGCACGCCGCTGACTCGGCCCGCCCGCCAATGCAGTGCCTGGAAGGTGCAGCGCTCGCGGACGTCCACGCCCTGCTCGCGGGCGGCCTCCACCAGGCAGATGTCCTGCAGGTCCCTGGGGATGCAGACCCCGAAGTCGACGCCGTCGTCGGCGGGGCGCAGTCGCTCGTAGCAGCCGATGCCCTCGGCCTCCACGCGGGTGTAGCGGACCTGGGAGGGGTTGACGTTCAGGATCCGCGGCAGCGCGCCCATCTTGGCGAACTCGCTCACTCCGCCGGGCATCAGCAGGTGGGTGGAGAGCTGGTCGGACGGGAAGCTCATCTTGTCGAGCACGAGGACCCTGCGTCCCGCGCGGGCGAGGGACGCCGACACGGCACAGCCCCCCAGCCGGCTTCCGATGACCACGACATCTGCTTCCTCGACGCTGGTGAGCACCACGTTCTCCTCGATCTCGCCTGCCTGTGAACCCGGGCAGTATCTGCCTCTCGGGCTTATTTGTCAAGTGGTTCAAAAATGAATTGCCGTATAACTAACCGAGGGGTACGATCCAACCAGTGGCCGACCCGGATCCCCATCGGGAGTTCAGGCGGGCCGTCGACTCCTCCCGCCTGGTCGATCCGATGCCGACCTTCCAGAATCTCTCGCGCAACACCGGCATCCCGGTCGAAGCGCTGGTCCATTACGCGCTGGTCCGCTGGGCATCGGCCGGCTCGGAGGCGTTGATGGCAACCCCGCCGCAGGTGCTGGTGGAGCTGATCGCCTCCCGCCGGCGTGAGGACTGGGCGAAGGTCGGCGGGATCGTCGACTGGCTCGCGGCGGGGCTGTAGGCACCCGCGCGGTAGGGTCCCGCGCCGTGCGTTCCCGGTCCGCCGCCAAGCTGCTGCGCCGCCACCACCCCCAGCGGCCGGCTCCGGCCGGCGGTCCCGGGATCGACGGCGGTGAGGTCAAGCGCGGCGTCATCCGGCTGGTCGCCTTCGCCGCCGTGGTCATCATCCTGGTCACGACGTTGCCCGGGCTGGGGTCGATTCGCAGCCGGCTCTCGCACGGCGATCCCGCATGGATCGCCGCGGCCTGCGGGCTGCGCCTGTGCTCGGCGCTCTGCTACGTCGTGCTGTTCCGCTCGGTGTTCGATCCGCGCATGCCCCGGCGCGAGGCCTACCGGCTGGGGATGGCCGAGATCGGCACCAACGCATTTCTCCCCGCCGGCGGGACCGGCGGCCTGGCGGTCGGCGGCTGGGCCCTGCACCGTCGCGGGATGCCGACGCAGACGGTGATCGAGCGCAGCGCGGCGTTCTTCGTGTTCACCAGTGCGTTCAACGTCGTCGCCGTCGCCGCGTTCGGGTGGCTCGGCCTGACCGGCGTGCTCGGGGGACACCTGCGGCTGGTGCTGACGCTCGCCCCGGCCATCGTCGCCTCGGCGCTGATCATGGCGATCGTGCTGCTCACTCCGCGCAGCGCCGCGCTGGCCACGCGCCAGGCTCGATACCCGCATCACAGCGCCGCATGGTGGGTGCTCGAGCTGCTCGTGACCCTCGGAACCGGCGCGCGCGGGGCGATCGGCCTCTTCCGCGCTGGAAACCTTCGGGCCATCGCCGCGGGCGCGGGCTATCTGCTGTTCGACATCGCCGTGTTGTGGGCCGCGATCCACGCGTTCAGGTCCCCGGGCGCGGTCGTCGCGCTTGCGCTCGCCTATCTGATCGGACAGCTCGCGGGCGAGATTCCGGTCCCCGGCGGGATCGGCGTCGTCGACGGCGGCCTGATCGGGGCGCTCGCCCTGTACGGCGTGCCCATCGCCGCCGCGAGCGCGGGGGCACTCGCCTACCGGGCGATCTCCCTGGGGGTGCCGGCCCTGTTCGGAGGGTTCGAGCTCGTCGCGCTCGGTCGCGAGGTTCGCCACGAGCCCGCGGCGGTCGCGGCGGCGAGCGCCGATCCCGAGCCCACGCGCTGAGCTACAGGCCGTTCGCGTCGAGCCACGCGTTCATCGCCTGCTGCAGCTGGGGTGCGCTGCGCTCGAGCGTGACCGCGTGGCCGGTGTCCGGGAGCTCGATGTTCGTGACCTTGGGCGATTGCCCATACAGCGTCTCCTGCGTCTGCGCCCACGGCAGCGCATCGGGAAACAGCGCGTCGTCCTGACCCCAGACGAAGGCGATGGGCACGTTGATCGTGCCGATGTTCAGCAGGTCGACCCCAGCCGCCGTGAGGATCGAGAGGATGTCACCGCACGGGTCGAGCGACCGGGTGGCGTTGGCCGACGCGACGACGGCGGGATCGGCGTCGTGGAACATCACCGCGTCGAAGTCGGCGAGGGTTGCGCCGAAGGGGCTGTAGCCGCCCGGGCCGCCGGGTCCCTGGTCCTGCCCGCCGAGCGCGCAGTTCGCGCCGTCGACCGCGAAGGTCTCGTAGGCGAGCGGTGAGTAGTCGCCGTCGACGAAGTCCATGACCCCGAGCGCGTCGATGTCGCGGAACGAGTACGCCTCGACCTCGACGAGCTCGCCGCCGACCGAGTGCCCGACGAGCCCGACCCGGCTGAACGACGGAGCCGGGACGCCGGAGACGTCGTAGTCGCCGTGGCGCAGCGACTGGATGACCTGATGCAGGACCGAGGCCTGGCCGCCGATGCAGCTGCCGGCGCCCCGCGGCTTGCCGGAGGCGCCGTAGCCGAGGCGGTCGATGATCACCGACGCGTGCCCGTGCTCGGCCTCGTAGCCGACGAAGTCGTAGCCCGGGACGGCGGTGAAGTGCCAGAAGTACGCGCCGAACCCCAGGCCGTGGACGTAGAGCGTCACGCCGGACGGAGTCGCCCCCGCCGGGAGGATCAGCGTGCCGGCGATCGTGTACGGCTTGCCGTCGGTCGCGCAGGGAACCCGGGAGGTGTTCCGGTTGACCACCGAGAACGTCACCGGCAGCTCGCGGATGGTGGCGACCGCACTCGGGGACGGCGGGGTGGGCTTGCGGTGAGCGGTCCTGTGGGGATGGCGATGGCCGTGGCGTCCTTCGCGGTGGACGGCGGCGTGGGCGCCCGCGGGAATCGTGAGCAGGATCGCCGTCATCGCCGCGGCGGCCGCCCTGCGCTTGGGCGTGATCATCATGGGCGCAAGGCTGCCTCGACGGGCGGCCCGTGTAAACGGAGAGACCTCCAAGGCGGCGGTGGGAGATTCCAATTCGCTCGCCGATAGGCTCGACACACCGATGGAGCTGAACGACACGCGGGGCGAAGAGTGGGATCTCCTCTTTGATGCCCTCGAGCAGG
Organism: Solirubrobacteraceae bacterium; assembly: GCA_036266975.1. GTDB lineage: Bacteria > Actinomycetota > Thermoleophilia > Solirubrobacterales > Solirubrobacteraceae > DATAWZ01. Next base: position 37,569 of record DATAWZ010000216.1, on the reverse strand, counting down.
AGCAGCGGGCGCTCGCCGGCGAGATGAGCGAGGCGATGGTGACCGAGCTCCCGGCCTATCGCGCGTTCGATGGGACCGAGCTCTTGGACACCGTCCTGCTCCAGCTGCGCCAGGTGCTGGGCCGGGCCCGTGGCCGCGAGCACCTGGTCGACGGCCGGGACCTGCTCGATCTCGCCGCGGTCGGGGCCTCTCGCGCGCGCCACGCCGTCCCGGTCGACGACATGCTGCGCGCCTGGCGCGTGTGCATCCAGATCACCGTCGCCCGCGCCCGTGCGCTCGGCGCCGAGCTCGGCCTGTCCGACGGCGCGGTCCTGGCCTTCGTGGAATCCACGCTCGCCGCCGCGGACGCGGCGATGGTCATCACCGCCGCGGCGCACCGCGACACCGAAGGAGCCATGGTGCGCCGCGATCAGGAGCGCAGGGCCGCGTACATCCGCGGACTCCTGCTCGGCACGCTGTCGCGCAGTCAGTTCGATGCCGGCGTTGAGCGCTACAGCCTGGATACGGCCGCGACCTACGTGGCGGTCCGCGCCCGGCCGGACTCGGGCCGCGAGCTCATCGAGCTCGAGCGCGCCCTCGGCCTGAGCCTCGTGCGCGGCGACCGACGTTGCATGGCGACGATCATCGACGGCGATCTGGCCGGCTGGATCCTCGATCGCCCCAAGGACAGCGTGCTCGGAGTGGGGGGCACCGGTCCGGCACGGCCGCTGACTGCGATCTGCGAATCCTTTCGACTGGCCTCACGCGCGCTGCTGACCGCGAGCGCGTTCGGGATGAGCGGGCTCCACGACCTTCCGGGACTCGGCGTCCGGGCCGCGATCATCGCCGACGGCGACGTCGGGGAGGCGCTCACCGATCGATATCTCGCCCCGGTCCTGGCCGATCCGGCCGGTTCAGACCTGCTGGCGACCCTGCGCGGCTACTTCGAGGCGGGCATGCACGTGGAGCGGACGGCCGGCGAGCTGTTCATCCACCCCAACACGCTGCGCAATCGACTGACGAAATTCGAGACGATCACCGGGACGAGCCTTCGCGACCCGCTCACCGCCCTGGAGGTGTGGTGGGCCCTGGAGCGGCTCGGGGTGTCTTCGCGCGCGCGATCAGCAGCTTCATGATCTGCGCGGTGCCGTCGCCGATCTGCAGGCCCAGGACGTCGCGCAGCCGCTGCTCGTAGGGGAGCTCGCTGCTGTAGCCGGCGTGGCCGTGGGTGAGCAGGCAGGTCTGGATCGTGTCGAAGGCGAGCTTCGGCCCCCACCACTTGCACATCGCCGCCTGGGCGGTGTGGGGCAGGCCCTCGTCCTTGCGCCAGAGCGTCTCCAGGCACAGCAGCCGGCACGCCTGCAGCTGGGTCTCGGCCTCGGCGAGCGGGAAGGCGACGCCCTGGTGCGCGGTGAGCGGCCGGCCGAAGCTCGTGCGCTCGGCGGCGTCCGCCCAGGTCTCATCCAGCGACTGGCGCGCGACGGCCAGGCACTGCAGCGCGATCAGCGCGCGGCTGTAGTCGAAGCCCCGCATCACCTGCACGAAGCCGCCACCCTCGGCGCCCAGGCGATGGCTGGTCGGCACCCGCACGCCGTCCAGGTGCATCCACCCTCGACCGACGCTGCGGCCGCCCATGTCCTCGAACTCGCCCCGGGTGATCCCCGGCGTGTCCATCGGCACCAGCACGGCGGTGATCCCGCGCGCGCCGCTGGCCGCCTCACCGGTCCGGGCCCACACGACGGCGAAGTCCGCCTGGGTGATGAACGTCGTCGAGGTCTTCTCGCCGTCCAGGACGTAGTGGTCCCCGTCGCGCCGCGCGCGCAGGCTCAGCTGCGCCGCGTCCGACCCGCCCGCCGGCTCGGTGAGCGCGAGCGCCGGGATCGTCTCGCCGGCGAGCATGCCGCGCAGCAGCGGCTCGACGACCGCCGCGTCGCCGTGCTCGGCGAGGATCGTGCCGATGAGCGAGACCACGATGGTCAGCTGGCCGATGTTGTAATCGGCGGCGCACAGCGGCTCGAGCACCAGCCCGGCGGTCAGGCAGGGCAGGCCGAGCCCGCCGTAGCGCTCGGGCAGCTCCACTCCGAGGAACCCGAGCTGGCCCATCTCGGCGAGCGTGGGGCGGTGCATCGCGCCCTCGAGCTCGCGCTGGTGGTAGAAGGGCGCCAGCCGCCGCTCGGCGAATGCCCGCGCCGTCTGGACCATCGCGTCCTGCTCGGCGGAGGTCGCGAAGTCCATCGCGTGGTCAGGCGGCCGAGATGCCGCCGTTGACGCTCAGCGCCTGCCCGGTGATCCGCTTGGCTCCCGGCCCGGCCAGAAAGAGGATCGTGTCGGCGAGATCGCCCGGCCCGGGCACGCCCAGGCTCGCCATCGCACCCGCCTTCTCGAACAGCTTCGCGCTGAACGGATCTCCGAAGAGCATCTCGGCGCCGGGGGTGTCGGCGATCAACGACGGCGTCACGACGTTGATCCGCACCCCCTCGCGCTTGGCCTCCAGGGCCGCCGCGCGCGAGAACATCACGATCGCGGCCATCGCCGCGCCGATCAGCGACTCGCCGGGCGTGGCGACCTTCGCGGCGTCGGAGGCCACGTTGACCACCGCGCCGCGGCCTCGCTCGCGCATCAGCGGCAGCAGCGCGGCCATCATGTGCAGCGGCGGGAGGACCAGCTCGTCGAGGGTGGGGGAGACGTCCTCGATCGGGATCGTGTGCAGCAGACGCGGCAGCCGGCTCGGTCCGGTGGACGTGACGAGCACCTCGACGCCGCCCAGCAGCTCCCACGCCCGGGCCGCCGCCTGCTGGGCCGAGACCGGGTCGCTGCCGTCGACGCTCACGAAGTGGACGTTCGCGCCGGCGGCCCGAGCGCGGACGGCATCGCACGCCTGCGCACCGCGCTCGGCGTTGCGGCCCATCAGCGCGAGCCCCCGCGCGCCGAGCTCGGCAAACCGGCAGGCGCTCTCCAGGCCCACGCCCGCGGTGCCACCGAGCAGCGCGACGCCGGTGTCTGCGAACAGATCCACGGCCCTGCAGGGTACGGGGCCCTTCCCCCGGGGGCGATGCCGATTTCCGATCGCCGTCGCGTCGGCTGCGCGGGCCGGCTGCAATCGCGCCCTGACCGATCAACCCGCCGTGCGCTACGAGCCGCGCGAGAGCGTCGCCTAGTGGTGCCTCCGGTAAATCCGGTCGTCCCCACCCGCGCGGGACATGGCGGCCAAGATCGTGCGCAACCCGCGCGCGGCGGTCGAATCGGCCAAGGACACGATCCTCGAGGTGATCGGGCGTCCGCTCGACGACCAGCTCAAGCTCGAGGCGCTCCACACCCCGAGATCCTCGAGCGCAAGGAGCGCTTCCTCGCCGGCGGCGACCGCCGAGCGCTCCTTGCAGTTTCCCCCGCCCGGATACGGCGGCGGCGACTCGGGCCTTTCCCCATATCCAATGCGGCATCATGTCCCCGCCCATGCCCAGTCCCCAGCTGACACGTCTCGTCGAACTGCTCAGGGAGCGCTCGTTCCGTCCGGGCGACTCGCTCGAGCGTCGCCGCGCGGAGTTCGAGTCCGTGGCCGACCGGGCGCGGCTGCCCGAGGACGTGACGGTCACCGTGGTCGACGTCGCCGGCCGTCCCGGCGAGTGGCTGACCCCCGAGCAGGCGAGTGAGGGCCGCACGATCCTGCACCTCCACGGCGGCGGGTACGTCCTGGGCTCCTGTCACACTCATCGGGGCCTGGGGACGTGGCTCGCGCGCGCCGCCCGCGCGCGGGTGCTCACGCTGAACTACCGGCTCGCCCCCGAGCATCCGCACCCGGCCGCCGTGGAGGACGCCGTCGCCGCCTACCAATGGCTGCTCGGCGAGGGCCTGGCCCCCGGGGGGATCGCGATCTCCGGCGACTCGGCGGGCGGCGGGCTCACCGTGGCCACGCTCGTCGCCCTGCGCGAGCGGGGCCTTCCGCTCCCCGCGGCGGCGGTCCCGATCTCCCCGTGGACCGACCTCACGCTGCCCGCCGGGTCGATCGACTCGAGCGCCGATCGCGACCCCCAGGTCAGCCGCTGGGTGCTGGAGGAGATGGCCGGCCAGTACCTCGCCGGCGCCGACCCGCGCGCGCCGCTGGCCTCGCCCCGCTTCGCCGACCTTGCCGGCCTGCCGCCGATGCTCATCCACGTCGGCGGCGCCGAGGGCCTGCTCGACGACGCGCAGGCCCTCGCCGACGCGGCCCACGCCGCGGGCGTCGAGGTCACCCTCGAGGTCTGGCCGGACATGATCCACGTCTGGCACGCCTTCGCGCCGATCCTTCCCGAGGCGCTCGAGGGCCTCGACCGGATCGCCGGCTGGCTCGACGGGCAGTGGCGCTGAGACTCAGCGCGGCTGCCCGCCCCAGCGCTCGGCGAACCTGACCAGCGGCGCGAGCGCGTCGTCCCGGCGACGTGGACGCGCTCGAGCGACTGCTCGCCGCCGAGGTGCGGCCCGGTCGCCGACTACCGCGACCGCGGCCAGATCGTGGAGATCCTGCGTGCGCTGCACCGTGTCGTCGGCGAGCCGCTCGGGTCGCCGGGCGCGACGCCGACGGGGTGCTGCTGCTCAGCGGTCCGGCGGACGGGCCGACCACGTCGATGACGCTGCTGCTGCTGCTGCGACCGCTCGACACGCTCATCGCCGCGGTCAAGGAGATGCGGGCCGCGCCGCGACCGAACCCGCGCTAGCGGGGGTGGCGCGGTGCGCCCGCGCGCGCATCTCGGCCTTGGCCCGATCGGCGCGACCGAGGATCACCTCGGCGTGGGCGAGGAAGCGCTGGCCCTCGGCGGTGAGCTGCACGCCGCGGGCGGTGCGCCGCAGCAGCTTCACGCCGAGCTCGGACTCGAGCTGATGGACGGCAACGGAGAGCGTCGGCTGGGCGACGTAGAGCTCCCGTGAGGCCTTGCGGAATCCCTCGGCGCGCGTGACCGCGACGAAGTACCGGATCTGGCGGAGCTCCATGGCCGGGCTACGCCGCGGAGATTCCGCCGTTGAGGCTGATGGCCTGCCCGGTGAGGCGGGCGGCCTGGGGGCTGGCGAGGTAGAGGATGAGCTCGGCCTGGTCCTCGGGGACGCTGATGCCGAGGTGCGCCTGGCTGCCCGCCTTCTGGAAGAGCTTCTGGCTGAAGCCCTCCTGGAAGATCCGCTCGGCGGTCGCCGTTCCCGTCACGAGCGAGGGCGTGAGGATGTTCACGCGGATCCCGTCGCGCTTGGCCTCCATCGCGATCGTGCGGCTGAAGGTGACGATCGCCGCCATCGCCGCGCCGATCATCGACTCGCCGGGCGTCGGCACCTTGGCCGCGTCCGAGGCGATGTTGATGATCGCCCCGCCGCGGCGCGCGCGCATGTGCGGCAGCACGAGCCGGGTGGTGAGCAGCGGCGCGAGCGCCTGCTCGGCGAGGATGAGCGGGATGTCGCTCGGGGAGATGTCGTAGATCAGGTCCGGGACGAACGTCGCCGCCGTCGCGTTGATGAGCAGGTCGACGCCCTGCAGCACCTCCTCGGCGTGCTCGATCGCCTCGGCCGCCGTGTCGGGGTCGTTGCAGTCCGCCGAGAGGAACTCGATCGCGACGCTCGGCTCCCTGGCCTTGACGCGGGCGACGGCGGCCGCGCCGCGCCCGGGGTTTCGGCCGATGAGCAGGATGCGCGGAACGCCGGCGGTGGCCAGGCGCTCGGCGGCGGCCAGGCCGATGCCCGAGCTGCCGCCGGTGATCGCGACCCCGAGCTCGTCGAGGTCCTTGACTACGAAGTCTGGGCTTTGCCCCATTGGGTGTTCCTACCGAAGCGTTAGGCGGGATCGCCCTCGGCGAGAAACCGCGCTCGCTCCTGGTCGATCTCGGGGTTGTCCATGATCGAGTAGCCGTAGAGCGCCTCGATGCGCAGCTGATCCTCCAGCGGACGGCCGATGACCTCGAGGATCGTGTCCTTGGCCGACTCGACCCCGCGCTGGGGGTTGCGCAGGATCTTCGCAGCGAGGTCCTCGGCGCAGGCCATCAGCTGGTCGGCGGGGACGACGCGGGAGACGAGGTTGCACTGCAGCGCGCGGTGCGCATCGATCGGCTCACCGGTGAGCTCGAGCTCGAGCGCGATGCCCGCGCCACAGATGTTGACCAGGCGGACGATCCCCCCGTCGGCGGGGTGCATCCCGCGCCGCAGCTCAAAGCTGCCGAAGATCGCGTGCTCGGCGGCCACGCGGATGTCGCAGGCGAGCGCGAGCTCCAGGCCTCCGCCGAGCACATAGCCGTTGAGCGCCGCGATGACCGGTTTCTTGGTGCGGTGAAGCCCGCGCGTGATGCCCCCGGCGAACCCACGCGGCAGCGCGTCGCGGCCCAGGCTCGGGCCCCCGGTGGTCCAGTGGCCGACCATCGTGGAGAGGTCGGCGCCGGCGCAGAAGGCCTCCTCGCCCGCGCCCGTGAGGATCGCCAGGCGCAGCTCGGAGTCGTCGCGGAAGTCGGTCCAGATCTCGCGCAGGCGCTCGTTGACGTCGGGGTCGATCGCGTTGTGCTTCTCCGGGCGGTTGAGCGTGACGTAGGCGATCGGTCCGCGCTTCTCGTACAGGACCTTGCTCGACGCGTCGCTCATCACGCGCTCCAGGTGGCGTTGACGCGACGCACGCCGTTGATGAAGTTGGAGAACACCGGCTCGACCTCCCCGATGGCGAAGTCGGGAAGCTGTGAGTAGACCTCGCGCAGCGCGCACTTCAGCAGCTGGCGTCCGAGCGCCGAGCCGAGGCAGTAGTGCGGGCCGCCGCCGCCGAAGGTCACGTGCTGGCGGGCGTTCCGGCGCGCGAGCACGAGGCGATCGGGGTCTTCGAAGAGCTCCTCGTCCTTGGAGCCCGAGATGTACCAGAGCACGACCTGCTCGCCGGCCTTGATCGTCTCCCCGGCGAGCTCGTAGTCCTGCGTCGCGGTGCGGCGGAAGTGCGTGAGTGGGGGGTTGAAACGCAGCAGCTCGTCGATCGCGGCGTCGATCCGGCCCTCGAAGTCCTCCAGCAGCCAGGCCTTCTGGTCCGGGTGGCGGTCGAGCGACACCAGCGAGGAGCCGGTGAGGTGGGCGGTGGTGTCGTTGGCCCCGCCGGAGAGCATCACGAAGAACGAGGCGATCTCCCAGTCCTCCATCGCCCGGCCGTCGAACTCGGCCTGGACCAGCCACGTGAGCATGTCCTCGCCGGGCTTCGTGCGCCGCTCGTCGGCGAGCGCGAGCGCGATGTCCGACAGGCCGTCGGCGGCGTCGGCCAACACCTCGAGCGGCTCCATCTCCCTGGTGTACTCCGGGTCGTTCCAGGAGACCAGGCGGTCCGCGAGGCGGATCACGTCTCTGCGCATCTGCTCGCAGTCGGCGCCGATGTACTGTGCGTAGATACGGCCCGGCAGCTCCTTGGTCAGCAGCGGGCACATGTCCCCACCTCCGAGTGGCTTGATCTCGGCCACAAGCTTGTGGGCGTGCTCGCGGATCCAGCCCTCCATCTTGCGGATACGGCCAGGGCTGAACGCCTTGTGGACGATCCCGCGCAGCTGCGGGTGCTCGGGCGCGTCCATGGCCAGGAAGGACAGCGCCGCGGCCACGATGACCTCGGGCATGTCCTCCATGAAGATTCCCGGCGCCGAGCTGAACACCTCGGTGTTGCGCGAGATCTCCTGGATGTGCGCCGCCTTGGTGACCGCCCAGAACCCCTCGGTGTTCAGCTCGGGCGCAATCAGCAGCGACTCCACCGGCGGGTGCCAGGAAACCGGGTCGTTCTCGCGCAGCCAGCGGAATCCCGCTTCACGCTCTCCGGCGGGGCGCCGCCAGAAGTCGAAGGTCTCGATGTCCGTTGCCACGGGGGTCGTGCTCATTGGCTCACCTCACTCGGTGTCGTGATTTGACGCGCGGCCCGCACGAACCCGTCCACCAGTCCCGGTGTCGCGTAGTAGGGGTCGCCGATGCCGTCCTTCAGGCGGACGACGTGGTACCGGAAGAGGATCGCGAGCTTCCACAGGGCCATGGCCATGTACCAGCTCAGGTCCTGCAGGTCGGCGCCGGTGTGGCCGGCGTAGCGTGCCGCGAGCTCGCCTCGCGACGGCCAGCCCTCGGCGAGCGTCGCGGCGCTCAGCTCGGTCAGCGCGTGCGCCGGCTCCTCGGCGATCGCGTAGGTGGCCAGGAAGTAGCCCACGTCGCGCAGCGGATCACCGATGGTCCACAGCTCCCAGTCCAGAACGGCGAGGATCTGCGCCGGCGCGGTCGGCGCGAGCATGACGTTGCCCAGCCGGAAGTCACCGTGCACGATCGTCGGCCGGGGCGCCGGCGGGGGGGCCTGCGCGACCAGCGACTCGAGCAGCCCGGCGAGGTCGCCGGTCAGCTCGCCCGGCACGATCGCCGCGAAGCGGCGCAGGTGGCGCTCGACATCGCCGACGGGCCGGACGAGGTCACCCAGGCCGGCCCGCAGCGGGTCCACGTGGTGCAGCGCGGCGAGCGTGTCGATGAGCAGCTCGCCGAGACGACGGCGCTCGGCCGGCGACTCGAGCGCGTCCGGCAGCCGGACGGTCGCGACCGTTCCCGGGATGTGCTCCATCACGTAGAACGGGACGCCCATCACCTCGCCGGAGTCCTCGACGGCGAGGATCTCCGCAACGGGCACGCCGGAGCCGTGCAGCGCGCCCTGCACGCGGACCTCGCGCAGGACGTCGTGGCCGCCGGGCGGGATCGGCGGCGCAGGGGGCCGGCGCAGCACGAGGTCGCGCTCGCCGTCGCTGAGGATGTAGGTCAGGTTCGAGTGTCCCTCGCCAATCCGCCGCAGTTCGATCGGGCCGCCGATCAGCCCGCGCTCCCGCAGGAGCCCCTGGACCGGCGTGACGTCGAAGGGCACGGCGGTGGTGGTCACTGTTTCGAGGCGGCCGCCCGCGGCCGCACCCGATTCGGGGTACCACCGGGCTCGCCGAGGCCGGCCCCTCGCCCTTTCGCATCGGACCCGGCCAGCCGTTCGGCGTACTCCTGCGGCCAGAGCGTCTCGAACTGAGCGGCGCCCGGCTCGCCGTCGATCCGCGCGGTGCACGCTGCCTCGCTGATCAGCGAACCGCGGCCGAAGGGCTGGGAGAAGATCGCGTAGCGCTCGAGCTCGAGCCGCGTCGTGGCCCCGCTGGCGTCGACGATGTCGGCGACGAGCGAGCGCTGGCCCATCTGCTCGTCGTACCGCGCCTCGCAGCGCCCGTCGACGATCGCCGCCGGCTCGGGATCGCCCGCGCGCCGAACGAAGCCGTTGACGCCGAGCTCGCCTCGCGCGATGTGGAACATCGCGTTCAGGCTCGTTCCCGACGGGGTACCGGCGATCAGCCACTTCCAGTGGTGAACCCAGTTCCAGTCCCGCCGCCCCCAGGAGTGGTCGCGATGCGACCAGATGTCGCTGAACGCGTATTCGCGATCCTCGATCCGCAGCACGCCGCTCGCGCGGCCGGCCTGCTCGTAGCGATTGACGGCCATCCAGTGCGGACACCCGCGCGGGTTCTCCTGGTAGCTGAACGGGCGGTGCTCGGCCACGAACCGGTACTCCAGCCCGACGCGTTCGGCGTCGAAGGCGAGCTCGGCGACCGCGAGCGGCTCGGGCTGGCGGACGTGCAACCCCGCGCACCGCATCTCGCGCAGGTCGGCGTCCGCGCCCAGGTCGATGCCGTGCTCGAGCAGCAGCACGGTTCGGTCGGCCTCGGGGCGGTAGACCGCGACCTGGCGTCCGGCGACGCCGTAGGAGTCGATGAACAGGTACACCTGCGCGGCGATCCGCTCCTGCGGGAGCACGAGGCTCCAGAACAGGCTGTCGCGCGTGCCCGGGTGGCGCAGATCGTCCGCGGCGCCGATCACGCCGGTCGCCAGCGCGCTCATCGGTGGAGCTCGTCGATCTGGTCGGTGATCGGCCCGCGCTTGAGCTTCCCGGTCGGCGTGGGCTCCGCGCCGGCCGGCTGCCAGACGCGGTCGAGTACGGCACAGCGCTTGACCTGCTCGACCCGGGAGAGCTTGGCGTTGCCCTCCTGGACGGCCTGCTCCACCGCCGCGAGCACCTCGGGGTCCGCCGCCAGCCGCGGCCGTGGCGCGGGCTCGATCCCCTTCGTCGCGCGCAGCGCCTCCAGGCCACCGGGGTCGAGCACGATCAGCGCGACGTTGTACGGACGGCGATCGCCGGTCGCCACGACCTGGCCGATCAGCGGGTGGCCTCCCCGGATCGCCTGCTCGATCGCGGCCGGCGACATGTCCTTGCCGGCGCTGTTGATGATCAGCGCCTCCTTGCGGTCGGTGATCCGCAGGTAGGCGCCCTCGTCGAAGGCGCCGATGTCGCCGCTGGGCATCCAGCCGTCGACGAGCACCTCGGCGGTCCGGTCGGGTTCGTCCAGATACCCGGGCATCACCGTCACCCCACCCACCAGGATCTCCCCATCGCCGGCCAACCGTACCTTCACGCCCGGGAGCGGAAGGCCGACGGCCCCGATCTTCACGCGCTCGGGTGGGCTCTCCGAGACGATGATCGTCTCGGAGAGCCCGTACAGCTCGTTGACCTCGAGCCCGAGGGCGTGAAGGGCGAGGAGCGTGTCCCGACCCGCCGGGGCGCCGGCGACGCCGAGCCACTCGGCGGCGTCGAGGCCGAGCATTGCGGAAAGCGGCGCGAGCGCGCTGTCGTCCTGCTCGCGGGTCGTCTCGAGCTCGGAAGCCGGCGACTCGCCGGCCTGCGCGGCGTCCACCCGCGCGATCGAGCGTTGCCAGGCCGCGTGCAGCGCGGCCGTCTGCTCGGGGGCGAACTGCTCGCCCAGCGCTCGGTGCACGCCGGCCAGGAGCTTCTCCCAGAGGCGCGGCACGCCGAAGAAGCGCGTCGGGCGCACCGTGGGCAGGGCCTGTCCCAGCCGGGCGGCGTCGCCGAGCGAGGTGAGCTCGCAGCCGAAGGCGAACGCGGCGTAGTGGCCGAACACGCGCTCGGCGATGTGCGCGATCGGCCGGTAGGAGATCGCTCGCCCGCCCGGGGAGACCGGCGTGTGGCCGTGGATCGGGGCCGTCGTCGCCATCAGGCAGCGGTGCAGGTAGGGCACGCCCTTCGGCGCGCCGGTGGTCCCGGAGGTGTAGACCAGGCTGCACAGGTCCTCGGGCCCGACCTGGCTTGCGCTCTCGTGGGCGTCGAATGCGTCCGGGCACAGGCCCTGCAGGCCGTCGAGGTTCATGCCGCGGGCGCCGTCGCCGTCGAGGACGACGACATGCTCGATCGATGGGCTCAGCGCGCCGAGCTCATGCGCCGTCCCCAGCGGCGAGGATTCGGTGATCAGCACCGGCGGGCGAGCGTTCGCCATGCAGGGCGCGAGCTGCGCGGCCGGCGAGGTCGCGTAGGCCGAGAACGGCACCGCCCCGAGCAGCAGGGCCCCATGTCGATGACGTGGAACTCCAGGCAGCTCCCGAGCAACAGCGCGACGCGGTCGCGGTGCTCGACGCCGAGCGTGGCGAGCCCGCCCGCGATGCGAGTGGCCTGCTCGAGCCACCGGCCGAACGTCAGCGCGATCGGAAGCCTGCTCCCGCAACGAGACGCGATCCGCGTTGGCCTCGGCGACTCGCAGGAACGCCGCGCACGGCGTCGGCTCCCGCAGTGCCTCCTGGATCGTCACCGCCAATGCTCGGGTCTGCGTGCTCACTTCCCGCTCTCTTCGTGACGAGGCCAAGTCTCGGCGACCACCAGACCCGGCGCGCCGCCCGAGCTGGTGACGGGGATCACCCAAAGGGATGAGATCTGCACCTGTCGGCGCGTTAGAGTCGCGACGTGGACGTTGTCGACGACCTGCTGGCCCGGGGCGCGGCTCATCGTGAGCGGGCGCGCGCGGTGCGCGGCTACACCTCAGCCGCGATGCGCGGCGACCTCGACGCGGCGATCGCCGCCGCTCGATCGGCGGCGTTGCGGCGCCTGGACCGCGGGCGACTGCAACGACTCGCCGCGCTGGTCCAGGAGCGCCGGGCGTTCGACGCCCACGACCTGCGCACGCGTGAGCGCGCGCAGGCCGAGATCCAGCGCGCGCTTGGGCGGCTGCGGCGCCTGGACTCGCTCGAGTCGCTGGTCGCCCGCGCGCCGCGCGAGCTGTGCCGGGCGTGCGGCTTCACGCGCGCGATGATCTCGCGCGTCAGCGTCTCGCGCGTCAGCGGATCGACGTGGGTCCCGCTGCTCCCACCGCCCGGCGTCGACGAGGACGCGGACGCGTTTCGCCGGGCCTTGGGCGAGGACCTCGAGCTCGCGCTCAGGCACACGCTGCTCGAGGCCGAGATGGTCCGTCGCCGCATCGCGATCCTCGTGCCCGACGCGTCGAACGATTCGCGCTGCCACGGGGCATTCGTGCGCACCTCGGGCTCGAACAGCTACGTCGGGGCGCCGATCATCTCCGGTCAGCAGGTGGTGGGGTTCCTGCACGCCGACCGCCACGATCAGCGGCACCCGGTGACGGTCGAGGATCGCGAGGACCTTCGGCTGTACGCCGAGCATTTCGGGCTGCTGCACGAGCGGGCGAGCGTCGCGCGCATGGTCGATCGGCGGATGAGCGCGGTGCTCGTCGCGCAGCAGACGCTGGCGACCCAGCTCGCTGGGCTCGCGGCACAGGACCTGACCTTGAGCGATCTGCCGCTCACCGACGCGCTGCTCGAGCCCGTGCCGCGCGCGACCGAGGGAGAGACGCTCGCGGCGGCGACGCTCACCGCGCGTGAGACGGAGATCCTGGGCCTCATCGCGCGCGGCGGGACGAACCGCGCGATCGCGCTGGAGCTCGTCTTGTCGGAGAACACGGTCAAGACGCACATCGCCAAGGCCAGTCGCAAGCTGCGTGCCCGCTCGCGGGCCGACGCGCTCGCTCGCTACCTGACCCTCCAGGCCGCCGAGCGGTGAACCGGCCGCGCGCGGTTCCGGGGACGCTGCGCAACGAGCGCCAGGTGCTCGCTGCGGTGGTCCGGGTCCACGAGCGCTGCGCGGGGGTCCTGGGCCGGGGTACGCCGTCTGCCGGCGACGCCCATCAGCCCGCCGGGGCGCTCCGGTTCCTCGTGGAGGTCGCCGACGCTGCGCTATGCCGGCCCGGGCGTGGCGGCGCGCGCGCCAACGCGCTGGCCTTCGATGCCCTCGAGCTCGAGGGCGAGCTGCGCCAGCACGTGATGGTGCGGCGAAGCCGCCGTCGCGCGAACCTCGAGCGGGGGCTGGCCCGGCTGCGGGCGGTCGGCGATCCGGCCGAGCTGATCGATCGGATGTGCAACGAGGCCGTGCGCAGTTGCGGCGTCGGTCGCGCGCTGCTCAGCCAGATACACGAGGGTTCATGGCAGCCGATGCGCTGGTCGACGCTCGGCGCCAGCGAGCCGCGTCCGCTCCCGGGCCCGGTCGCGCTCGCCGCTCTGGAGCTCGAACGCAGGGTGGCCGAGAGGCGCACGCCCGCGCTCGTCATCGACAGCGCCGGCGACCGGCGCGTGCACCCGCAGCTGCGACGCGTACTGGGACGCTCGTTCGCGGTGGCGCCGATCGCCCCGGCCGATGTCGGGGTCGGCCTGCTGCACGTCGATCGTGCCGGCGAGGACCGGGCGATCGATTCCGACGACCGCGACCTCGTATGGGCGTTCGCCGAGGGCTTCGGGCGGATCTACGAGCGCGCGGCCCTGCGTTCGCGGCTCGCGGCTCAGCGCACGCTCGTGCAGGCCGCGGGAGGCGTGGCCTGGGCGGCGGTCGGCGAGCTCGCCGGGCCCATCCGGATCGAAGGGCGCAGCGGGGAGCCGGGGCCGCAGACCGAGCCCGTGCAGGCGGCGCCCCTGGACTCGCTGCTGACCCCGCGAGAGCGCGAGGTGGGCGGCCTGATGGCCAGCGGCCTGTCGAACCGGGCGATCGCGCAGCGGCTGGTGGTCGAGCAGGCGACGGTCAAATCGCACGTGAGCAGCATCCTGCGCAAGCTCGGGGCGGCCAATCGGGCGCAGGCGATCGCGCTCTATCACGGGCGCGGGGCGGGCTGAGTCGCCGCACGCGCCAGCGATGCCGATTTCCGATCGCCCGTTGCCTCGGGCCTGCGCCCCGGTTTCAATGGGTGACACCGAGGCACGTTGGATGTGCCGGGCGGCGCGGGGGTGAGGCGCCGAGAGGGAGTGTGCTCGCTCTGCACGGGCACGCAGAGGACTCCAAGGGGAGTGCTTCGTCGTGAAGCGCACGATCAGGCGCTGATCGTGATGGAGCGTGCGGGAGTGCATCGCGCCGACTGGGTGTGAAGCGATACGCGTTATCGATCACCCCCGCACATTCGCCCCCTCAGCGGGTGTAATAGGTGACGTGGATCTGCGGCAGTTGGCGTACTTCGTGGCCGTCGTGGAGGCGAACGGCTTTCGGCCCGCGTCCCGTCGACTCGTCGTCGCGCAGCCCGCCCTGTCCAGTTCGGTGCGCCGACTCGAGCTCGACCTCGGGGTGGAGCTGCTGCGTCGCTCTTCTCACGGCATCGAAGTGACCGAGGCGGGCCGCGAGCTGCTCGAGCGTGCGCGGCTCCTGTTGCGCCAGGCCGCGGAGGCCAGAGAGGCCATCCGCGAATGCGCACAGCGACAGCGCCGGCTCCGCGTCGGCGCGGTGGCCGGTGTGCTCGCCGCGAGCGAGCTCACACCGCCGATCTTCCGGGATGTCCGCCAGACGCAGCCCGACCTTCACGTGGACTTCGAGGAGCTCTCGTTCTGCGACCAGGTCTCTCCGCTGCTCTCCGGCCATTTCGATGTGGCGCTGGTCCGCGACGCGGTGCCACATCGCGAGCTGACCGTCGTCCCGATCGCGTCCGAGCGGCGTGCGCTGCTGGTGGGCGTGGAGCACGAGCTGGCCAACGAGGACGAGGTCGGCGCCGACGATGTGCTCGAGCAGCTCATGTTGCCGCTCGGATCGCCGCGGGAGTGGGCCGGCTTCTGGCAGCTCGATGATGTGCGCGGGGGATCCCACGTTCACCCCGAGGTCGCCGAGGCGACCTCGGTGCAGAACATGCAGTTGGCGATGGCCAGCGGCGAGGTGATGATCAGCGTGCCCGAGGGCATGGGCCGCATGGCGCCACACCCCTTGGTTCGGTACGTGCCGCTGCGCGACGCCCCGCCCTCGAGCATCGGAGTGGCGTGGCGCCGGGGTGACTGCCGGCGAGAGATCTCGGCGTTCGTCGAACAGGTGGGCCGCACCGCTCACGAGCAGATCGAGCTCCTGCGGGGCAATGCCGAGACGTCGCCGCCGGCGTACTCGGCACAGAGGGCCATCCGCGCCGCGCGCCGCTAGCCGAGACCGCAGCCGTCGTTGAAGAGAAGGCGCGCTTCGCGGCGCGCTGCGTCGCTCCGTCCGTCGCTGCTGATAGCCGGTGGTGATCAGCAACCTGTGAGTCGTTCCAAGGAAGACGTGCTGCTTGTGGGTTGTCACTGACGCGCCGCGCCTGCGCTTGCGAGGGATCGGCGGGTCACCGCTGGCGTGTGGCCTTGTAGACATTCACCGCGGGGCGTGCGTGGCGATACCGACTGATTATCAGCCTTGTCCGTATTCACCTCAGCGCTTAAGTTGCCGCCCCACGACACGTCCCAAGGACGAAACGAGGGTGCGAGCAATGGAACTGACGGTGCGTCGGAGGCAGAGTCGATGAGCGCACGGGTCGGGACGCAGGTCGGGTCTCGGACCGCGCGGCGCCCGCGGGCGACCGCGGAGTCGAGTTCGGCCGGCGGCGGCGCGTTCGGGTGGCTCGACGAGTTCGCGGGCATGATGATCCTGACGGGCCAGACGTTCGTCATGACGTTCAAGCCGCCCTACAGCTGGTTCCCGGAGTTTCTGGAGCAGTCGTGGCTGGTGACCAAGCGGGCGTTCCTGCCGTGCATGTTCTGCACGCTGGTGTTCTCATGGGGCGCCCCGGGGATCTCCGGGGGCAGCATCGTGGCGACGCTGGGCACACCGGACCGATTGGGGTCGTTCTCGATCATGGCCTCGGTCCGCGAGCTGTCCACGTGGATCAACGGGATGTGCGTGGCGGGCATCGCCGGTACGGCGATCTGTGCTGACCTGGGTGCGCGGAAGATCCGCGAGGAGCTCGACGCGCTTGCGGTGCTCGGCACTGACCTGGTCAAGACGCTGATCGTCCCGCGCTTCCTGGCCTTGGGGCTGATGACCGTGATCTTCAACTACTGGAACACGGCGATCAGCATCATCGGACAGATGTTCGCCGACATGATGGTGTGGCACCAGACGGCGGCGGGATTCATCATGACGTTCGCGTCGAACTTCTCCATCGCCGAGATCGCCTTCAACTTCTTGAAGGTGCTGAGCTTCGGGTTCATCGTCGCGATCGTGTGCTGCTACAAGGGCATGAACGCGAGGGGTGGTGCCGCCGGAGTCGGTCGCGCGGTCAACCAGGCCGTCGTGATCGCATTCTGCTTGATCTACGTCTACAACTACCTGATCAACGCGATCCTGCTGGCTGCGTTCCCCGAGACCGCGCAGCTGCACTGAGGAGGCCTGGCTATGGAAGCGTCAACCCTCACCACGCCCTACCGGCGTGCGCAGGAGCCAGAGGCCAGCCCCGGGACCCTCGAGCGGATCGCGAATGGCTTCGTCGACCCGGTTCGCAACCTGCTCGTCGAAGCCGGGGAGATGGGTGCATTCTCGTTCCGCTGCTTCTTGGAGATCCGCGGTGTGTGGCGTTACACCGCCGAGCTGCTGCGCCAGGTCGGCATCCTGATCATCGGCTCCGCGCTGGTGCTCCTCTCGATGCAGTTCACGTTCGGCCTGACGTGTGGGAACGAGGCGACCTACGTGATGCGCGGCTACGGGGCGAGCAGCTACGAGGGGGTCTTCACCGCGATCTGTCCGATCCGGGAAGCGACGCCGTTCATGTTCGCCTACATGGTCGGCGCGAAGATCGGCTGCGGGTACGTGGCCGAGATCGGGTCGATGCGGATCAACGAGGAGATCGACGCGATGGAGTCGCTGGGGATCAACCCGATGCGCTACATCTGCTCTACCCGCCTGATCGCGAACCTGCTCATCTCCTTCCCGATCTTCTTCCTCGGGATGCTCGTGTTCTTCTGCGGCGAGATGTTCGTGATCCTCGTGCAGATCAAGGAGGTCTCGTTCGCGACGTGGTCGTCGGTCCACTGGAACTTCCTGGACCTGCCCTCCTTCTTCTACAGCTACACCAAGACGGTGATCATGTGGCTGGCGATCGTCATGTGCGCGATGTACTACGGCTACCGAGCACGCGGCGGTCCGGTCGGCGTGGGCGCGGCCACCGCACGCTCGATGGTCGCGGCGTTGTGCCTGACCATGGTGGTCAATGAGGGTTTCACGTACTTCTTCTGGGGCGTGAACCCGCACCTTCCGGTGGGCGGGTAGCCCGCGGGTCGCGACGCTAGCGCCGGCGGGCGGCGGGCTCCAGCCCCGGGTTGACCCAGCCGGCGTCGGCGGGGTTGAAGTTGGCGCCCGGCGGGACGATCTCGTCGATGCGGTCCAGGACCGCCGCGTCGAGGACCACGTCGGCCGCCGCGAGCTGGCTCTCGAGGTGCTCCATCGTGCGCGGGCCGATGATCGGAGCGGTGACCGCCGGGTGATTCAGGACGAACGCGAGGCTGAGCTGGATGAGGGTCAGACCCGCCTGCTCGGCGAGCTGCGCGAGCTGGTCGGCCATCTCGAGCTTGCGCTGGTTGCCCGGCAGCGACATGTCAAAGCGCTGGGGCAGGCGGTCGGAGCGCATCGAGGGCGGCAGCGGCTGGTCCTTGCGGTAGCGGCCGGAGAGCCATCCGCTGGCCAGCGGGCCCCACGGGATCACGCCCATGCCGTACCGCGCGCAGGTCGGCAGCACCTCGGCCTCGATACCCCGGACGAGCATCGAGTAGGGCGGCTGCTCGCAGATGAAGCGCGACAGGCGCCGGTCGCTGGCCACCCACTGCGCCTCGACGATCTTCGAGGCCGGGAAGGTCGAGGAGCCGACGTAGCGGACCTTGCCCTGGTGGATGAGATCGGTCAGCGCGCCGAGCGTCTCATCGAGGTCGGTCCCGGGGTCGTAGCGGTGGATCTGGTACAGGTCGATCCAGTCGGTGTTCAGCCGGCGCAGCGAGTTCTCGACCTCGCGAACGATCCAGCGCCGGGAGTTGCCTCGCTCGTTCTGGCCGGCGCCCATGGGGAAGTGCGCCTTGGTCGCCAGGACGACGTCATCGCGCCGGCCGTCGGCGAGCGCCTGGCCGACGATCTCCTCGGACTCCCCCGCCGAGTAGACGTCGGCGGTGTCGACGAAGGTGATCCCGGCGTCGAGCGCGGCGTGGATGATGCGGATCGATTCGTCGTGGTCGGGGTTGCCCCACGCACCGAACATCATCGCCCCCAGGCACATCTTGCTGACCGAGACGCCGGTGCGTCCGAGTGGCCGATGCTCCATTGCTCGCTCCTTTTCACGCCGTCGTGGCCGTCGTGCCCCTCGGGATATCAGGCGGCGGCGGGCGACCTCGGTGCACGCGCGTCGGGGGCTCCTACAGAACGCTTAGAGGTGGCGCGCTCGTCGCTTTTACGCTGTCCAGGAGCGCTCATGCCCCTCGACGATCGACACGTGATCACGCGCCGCCGCAGCCTCGCGGTGCTCGGCGCCGGCGCGGCCGGGCTGTGGGCCGCGGGCCCCGGCTCGGCCTTCGCACGCCCCGCCGACGGGGACGACTACGTCGCCGACGCCGCGGGCGCCTGCATGCTGACGCCCGAACAGGAGGAGGGGCCCTTCTACGTGGACCTCGAGCAGGTGCGCCAGGACATCGCCGATGGCCAGGTCGGCGTGCCGCTGTTGCTCGAGATCACCGTCGTCAACTCGCAGACGTGCAAACCGCTCAGAAGCGCGGCCGTCGACATCTGGCACTGCAATGCCTCGGGCGTGTACTCGGACATCAGCTCGGAGAAGACCGTGGGCGAGACCTATCTGCGGGGCGTGCAGATCACCGACCGGCACGGGCAGGTCCGCTTCAAGACGATCTTTCCGGGCCACTACAGCGGTCGTACGACGCACATCCACGCGCGGATCCACGTGGCTTCGCAGGCGCGGGCCGGCAAGCTCACCGGAGGCCACGTGGCCCACACCGGCCAGATGTTCCCGCCCGAGGCGGTCTACGCCGAGGTCTACAAGCTCTCCCCCTACAGCGCCGAGACGGCGGCGATCGTCTCCCACGCGGCGGATCGCGTGTGGGGTCAGCAACACGGCTACGAGCAGCAGATGACGATCAGGACGGTCGGCCATCGTCTGCAGAAGGGCCTGATCGGCAGCCTCACGATGGCGGTCGATCCCGCTGCCACCCCGGCGCTCATCGGCGCGACGAGCGGAAACGGGACCGGGACCTCGGGTGGGCCGCCCACCGGGACGCCGCCGACCGGGACGCTGCGGAGCGGGACGCTGCGGCGCGGGACGCTGCGGCGCGGGACGCTGCCGACCGGCGGCCCGCCGTCCTCGCCAACCGGCTGAGCGCCCGCGTCGTAGTTGCCCGCGGTGCGCCGCCGGCCATCGCGTAGCCGTCGATCGCGCGCGGCGCCGGTCAGCGGCGCAATCGCGGGCCGCGGCGAGCGCTATTTCGGCTCCCGAGGACGCCGCCAGGCGAAGATTTGCAGCCGCGAAGCGGGAGCGGATTTGCAGGAGGTGCCACTAGCTTCGCGCGCGCTCGACGGCGACGGCCGCCGAGGGATCCCAGTCGACGGCGGCGATCGCCCCGCCGGCGATCAGCTCGCTGAGCTTGAACTTCTGGATCTTGCCCGAGGGCGTGAGCGGGAACTCCTGCACGAAGTACCAGTGCCGCGGCGACTTGTGCGCGGCCAGTCTCGCCCGGCAGTGCTCGTTGAGCTCATCCGGCGAGGGCGGATCGTCCGGATCGGTCGCGATCACGACCGCGCCGACGAGCTCACCCCACTTCTCGTCGGGAATTCCCAGGACGCTGACCTGCGCCACGCGCGGATGGTCGAAGATCACGTCCTCGATCTCGCGCGGGAACAGGTTCATCCCGCCGCGGATGATCATGTCCTTCAGCCGGCCGGCGATCCGCAGGAAGCCGCGATCGTCCATGGTGGCGAGATCGCCCGTGTGGAGCCAACCGTCGCGTTCGATCGCCGTGGCGGTGGCGTCGGGCATGCCGTGGTAGCCCTGCATGTTCTGGTAGCCGCGCACCATGATCTCGCCGGCCTCGCCGATCGGCAGCACCGCACCGGTCGCCGGGTCGGCGATCTTCACCTCGACGTTCGGGAGCGGCTGTCCCAGCGTCTCGGCCTGGTCGAGGACCGAGTCGTCCAGGCGCGTCTGGCTGACGACGCCGTTGATCTCGGTCTGACCGAAGAGGATCGTGAAGCCGCAGCCGAGCTCGCGCCGCGTGCGCTCGACCAGCGCCGCCGGCACTGCCGCGGCACCCGAGAGGACGGTCGTCATGCTGCTCAGGTCGCGTCGGGCGAAGTCCGGATGGTCGAGGATCGCCAGGACCATCGTGGGCACGAGCAGGCTCGCGTTGCCGCGCTCGCTCTCGATCAGCTCCAGAGTGCTGTCTGGCGTGAAGCCCGGCGCCATGACGTAGGTGCCCTGCTGGGCCAGGCAACCGATCGAGGTGACCGCCGAGCCCGCGATGTGGAACATCGGCATCGCGTTGATCCACACGCCGCCCTCCGGGAAGCCGGCCCGCAGCGCGACGTACCGCGAGGTGTTCACGACGCCCTTGTGGTGCAGAAGCGCGCCCTTCGGCACCCCCGTTGTGCCCGAGGTGTACTGGATCTGCAGCAGTTGCTCGGGTGCGACGTCGGGCAGCCCGCCGTCCCGCGGCCCGGAGTCGATGAACCGCCGCAGCTCGGCGAGCGGATGCGCCTCCTGGAGATGCTCGACCTTCCCGAGCATGTCGGCGACGATCGCGTCGAGATCGTTCCCGCGAAACTCGAGGTCGTGGAAGATCGCGGCGGCCCGGCTGCTGCGCAGGATCACCTCGACCTCCGAGGCCTTGTAGGCCGGGTTCAGCGGCACCAGCAGCATGCCGGCGAGGCTCGCGCCGTGCTGGAGCAAAGTCCACTCGGCGCGGTTGGATGCGTACACGGCGACGCTCGCGCCTGGCGCAAGGCGGGCACGCAGCGCGCGAGCCACCCCTTCGGCCTCGTCCAGCAGCTGCGAGTAGCTCCAGCGTCGGCGCGCCGCCCGATCCGGGACGCCGTCGACCAGAGCGATCCGATCGGGTGCGTCACGTGCGCCGTTGCGAAGCAACTGCGCGAGCGTGATCTCGAGCAGCGGCTCGGAGGGGTCCGCCGGCCAGTAGGACTCGGTCAGGTGCGCTTCGCTGATCGGCATGAGGTCTCGTCGGCCGTGCTCATCGTGGTGACTCCTCGGTGCGGCATCGTCTCACGCGGCTCGCCGACCGCGCAATCGAGATCGCGACCGGGGATTCGAGCGGGCCCGACCCGATGTTACTGAGTCGGACTCAACGAATCAACGAGTCTTCTGTGCCGCGTGGCGACGGCGGCTGCCCAATCTCGTCGCGGCCCGTCGCGGCCCGTCGCGGCTGGGGGCCGGCCCTTCCGGCAGCCACGCGTTGCCGGGACCGAATAGCCTGCAACAGATGGACCATCCCTTCACGGTTGACGTTGAGCCGCTGGGCGGCGGGCGGGTTGTCGTCGCGGTGGGCGGAGAGGTGGATCTGTACACCGCGCCGAAGCTGAAAGCGGCGCTGAGCGAGCAGATCGGGAACGGGCTGATCGGCGTCATCGTCGACCTCGGCTCGACGAGCTTTCTGGACTCCAGCGGACTCGGGGTGCTGATCGGGGCGCTCCGGGCGCTTCGCGAGCGCGACGCCGAGCTCGTTCTCGTCAACCGCAACCCGTCGATCGCGCGGACGATGTCGATCACCGGACTGGACCGCGTGTTCACCCTGGTCGACTCGAGGGCCGCGGCCGAAGGCGAGCTCGGGACCGGCGCTCCCTGACCGCGGCGGTCAGGGACCAGCGCTCCCGACCGCCGCGTCGCTACGCCGGCTTTAGGGCGAGCTCCGCCTCAACGACGCCGTCACGGTCGGAGCGCAGTGACGGGGGCAGTCGCCGGATCTGCCACGAGCGCGCCGTCCCGTGGTGGACGTCCTCCTCGGCGCAGAAGGACATTGCCGCTCGCCCTGGGTACTCCCAGTCGCGCGGGTGCTCGCCGGGATACGCCATGCACGCCCCGACGACGCGATCGGCCAGCGCGCACACGCGTAGGGCGTCGCCGCGGTCGCGCAGCACGAACACGACGTTTGGACGCCGCCGCGCCGGATGACGCAGGCTCCACCAGCCCGTCAGCAGGTGGTCATAGCGCTCCAGTCGCGCGGCGGCGAACCGCGACGCCGACCGCAGATCGAGCTCGACCATCAGCTCCGGCCCGTCCTTCTCGGCTCGCGCCGCTCGCACCAGGCAATCGGGCCTGACCGTCTCGAACGTGCGTGCCGGGCCTCGGCGGCCGTCGCGATCGCTGCGCAGGAAATCGTGAGCCACCCGTCCGTCGCCGCGCGCGAGGTCGCCCGGTCCGACTGAGCCATCGCCGGATCCGTGAGGTCGGCGCGGCGGATGCGCGACCGCTTCATCGCGCCCGAGGATCCGAAGCGGCGTGTGCAGGGTGGCCTCCAGGCCGGCGAGCCAGGCGGCGAGGTGGATGTCGCGCCGCACTTCAGCCCGCCAGCGTCCGTCTGTGCCGTCGCTCGCGGGCGCGCTTTCGCGCTCGAACAGGCGGATTCGCCTGCGCTCGAGCAGCACCCTCCGGCCGGCAGGAGTGAGGGCGTAGACGACGGGGAGGGCGCCGCCGTCGCCGCGGTGGGGCTGCCAGCGAGCCACGACGCCGCCCTCGTAGAGACGGCGGAGCCGTCGCTGCGTGGTCGAAAGCGACCGTCCGGCGCCGAAGCGCCGATGCAGCTGGGTGCTCAGCGCGTGGCCGACGCCGGCGAGCCAGACCAGCATCTCCACGTCGATCGCGTCCAATCTGGGCTCCACCTCGGGGTCGGCTGCTGCGATCGGCCGCAGCTCGCGAGCGCTATCGAGCTGGGCGAGCTCGCGCAGCGCCTCGGGCGCGGGGCGGCGGCGACGGCTCTCGCCGCCGCTCGCCCGGACGCGCGGCGATGCGCCGGCGCCGGGCGATGACGGTGTCTCCGGGTTGGAGGCTGGTGATCCCGGTGTTGCGAGCACGGGCGAGGGCGTTTCGTGTGGGGGTGACGGCGTTTCATGCGGGGGTGATGGCGTTTCATGCGGGGGTGACGGCGATTCTGCGCGGGGCGATGGCATCGCCGGCGGGGGCGACGGCGTCGCGCGGCGGGGCGCCGGCGGGGGTGACGGCGATTCTGCGCGGGGCGATGGCATCGCCGGCGGGGGTGACGGCGTCGCGTGGCGGGGCGCCGGCGTCGCGTGTGGGGGTGACGGCGCGGCCGGTCGGGGTGGCGACGTCGCGGGCGCGGGCCCCGTGCGTGGAGCCGCGGGTGGCTGCAGTGCGGCTACGGGCAACCGCGGTGCGGTTGCGGGTGGCGGCGGTGCGGTTGTGGGCGGCGGCGGTGCGGTGGTGGGCGGCGGCGGTGCGGTTGTGGGCGGCGGCGGTGCGGTTGTGGGCGGCGGCGGTGCGGTTGTGGGCGGCGGCGGTGCGGTTGCGGGCGGCGGCGGTGCGGTCGCGGGTGGTGGCGGCGCGGTCGCGGGTGACACCGCTGACGTCGGGCGCCCGTTGGGTGTGACGCGCTCCCAGTGGGGCTGGCTGAGGTCCTCGAGGACGCGGCCGCCTCGCCGCGCTTGGCGGGCGGCGTGGTGGGCGAGGAGGTCGTCGTCGACGTGCATCGGAATCGTCTGGGCCACGAAGGGCGCGAGGCGCCCGCTCGGTCCCGTCCAACTGACAATCGCGTGGTGCCTGGGCAGGTGCAGTCGGGTGTCGGGTCGCGCGAGCATTGAGACGCGCCCGTCCTCGGCGCGCACCTGGTCGGTGAATTCGGCCATCATGAGCGCCGCCCCCGCGCGGGCATCCGGCACGGACGCGGTCGCGAAGTACACGCGATGCGCGAAGAGCGCGTCGAGCTGCGCTCGCAGGTCGTCGTCCTCCCACTGGGCGTCGGTCTGCCAGCAGGCGACGGTCTCCAGGCCGGCCGACCGCTTGAGCGCAAGCGTGCTCGCGAACCCTCGGTTGATCACCAGCGGGGCTTCGTCGATCTTCAGGGCGACGGCGATCCGCTCGTCCGCCGGCACGAGGTCCTGCTGACGGGCGAGGGCGGCGTCGAGCATGCCGACGAGCAACTGGAGCACGACCGCGGTGTTCCCGGCCCCCATCGCCCCGAGCGCGCCGCGGACGACCAGCACCTCGGCGTCGGCGATGATCCGGTCAAGGTCGAGCACGAGCGACCGATTGAGCAGCACGCGCTTGATCGAGGGGGAGTTGAGCAGCCTCGCAAGCTTGTTGGCCGGAGCGTCGAGCTTGCTCGTCGTCGTGCTGCGTGCCTGCTCGAGCTGGGTCCCCAGCTCGTCATCGAAGAAGCGAGCGGTCTCGCCGAACTCGGGCAGCGTGCGCAGCCGCGTGCCGACGTGCTCGCGAAAGGCCTGTCCGTCCCTGCCGACCGAGAGCAGGCGAGCGACATCCCACAGCGTGCTGTCGCGGTCGCAGGCGAGCGCGGCGACGGTCGCGCTGCGTAGGTAACGGTCCGACGAGGCGCGGATGTCGCCCTCGCCGAACAGCGGCCGCAACGCCCCCACGACATAGTCGGCGATGACGTCGGGCGGCGCGTCGACGGCAAGCGGGTTGAAGCCGCAGGTCGGCCGCGCCAGATCGAGCAGGGTCAGCGCGCGACCGGGTGGTACCAGACTGATCGCCGCATCGGCGGCGTCGCCCTTCGGGTCCAGGACGATCACCGCGCAGCGGCGACGCTGCAGGTCCTCGGCGACGCTGGCCACCAGCAGCGAGCTCTTCCCCTGATCGACCGCCCCGGGGACCGCGACGTGCTGGCGCCGGAGCGCGGGCTGGATCGAGACCGGCCCCCACGCGTCGCGCATGAGCCCCGTTGCCGAGCGCGGTCGCCAGGTGGCGGCCGGCGCCGGCGCGAACGGAACGGACGTGCGAGCGAGGGGAACACCGCGGAAGCCGACCGACGGCACCTGCCAGAGGCTCGGCAGCTCGGTGCAGCCGAAGGTCCCGCCGCGCACATCGGGAATCCCTCGCAGCGCGCCGGTCTGGATGCGGCGGTCCCACCACCGTCCCATCAGCGCGCGCCGCACGGCGGTCCCCCGCTCGACGAGCGCATTCTCGGTCGCCACCGAGCGCAGCTCGGAGGACACCTGTGTGGCGTGGCGGCGGTCGGACGCGGCGACGCGGATCTCGCAGAAGAACAGCGGACCGCGGGCGATGTCGGTCCTCAGCTCGTCGGCGTTGGCCCGAGGCACGCGGGGACCACCGTGTTCTGGCCGCGCGAGCTCCGCGTGGTGGGGGCGCCCGCCCACGATCCGCTCGAACAGCAGCGGGACGGGTCGGATCGCCACTTGCACGAGCGTCGGCGCCCCAGCGGCGGCCATCGCGAGCAGCACGCCGTCGATCGGGGGGTCTCGTTGCTCCAGGCCGCGGGGATCGTTGATGCGCCGGCCGGATCCGTCGCGCTTGCGCAGGCGCACGACCGATCCCGGACGTCCGACGGCTCCTGGCCACGCCGTCAGGCGGACGTCGGGATACGCGCCGCGCAGGGCGGCCCGCAGCGTGCGCTCCATGCCGGCCGGGCACACGAGCGCCAGGGTGGCCTCGGGCGCGCCGCCGGTGGAGCGAAGGTGTATCTCCAGGGCGATCCCCGGCTGACCGCCCCACAGCCGCTGCCACCATCGGCGCAGCAGCCGCTTGTGGACCGCCGCGTAGAACGCGGCGACGGCCTGCGGACCGGCGCGGTCGCTGCGGTAGGGGATCACGCGCAGCCGCACGGGCGCCCCGCGCACACGCGAGCGCCGGCCGAGAAGCACCGCCACCGTCAGCGTGGCGAGCAGGAGCGCACTTGGCACGAGGACGTGCACGCCCACCACTCCGACGACGGGCCCGGCAACGGGACCACCGTCCTCACAGGAGGGAGAGCGCGTGTTCTCCTCGCGGCCCGCGCCGGCCCCGTTGCGTGGTGCCGCTACCCGGCTCGGGGCGGCCGTTGCCCGCGGCCCCGGTGCAGGTACCCGCTCGATCGGCGCCGTCGTGCTGGCCGTACGCCGAAGGCCAAGGCCGTGCGCCACGCGTCCGGCCGCTCCGCCGCAGCGATGCGCCGCGGTATCCGCAACCCGCCGACGGATTCCGTCCCAAGCGACGCGTAACGTCGGCGACTCTCTCTCTTTCTCATCGCACTCACGCCGCACCCCGCTGTCTGCACCGCCGTTCCCACGCACCGACCGCCGCACGCCCCCTCGCCTCCTTGAGCTCGCCTGCGCGCGCCCGATCCGATCGTCCAGCCCCAAAGCCGTCTCGCCTGTCTCCGTCCGCCCGACCGTCCTCAGCTCACGTCCACACCGACACGACGACCGGGACTGACCGCGTCTGACCGCGCCGACTCGCCGCCGGCGAAGAACTTCGAGCCGATTCTTTTGCGCCGCGGGTGGCACATCTGACGCTCCTCGTCGGAAGAGGCATGCGGCGCCGCCCGGCGCCCTCGCCCGCTCCTCGAGGAGAACGAGATGTCCAGCAGCTCCACGATCGCCCGCCCGGGCGACAAGGCCTCATCGACGACCGGCACCGCCCGTGACCAGCCGAATCCGGCCGGCGAGGAGCAGCCCTCGCGGCTCTCGGATTCGTCGCCGGTGGCCCTGGCACCGACCGAGCGCCGCCCGATCGCGACCTACGTCGATGTCGAGGGCATCGAGCGCTCAATGCATGTCCTCGCCGGCGCCGGCGGAAGCGTGCTGCTCATCGACCGCGCCCGGGACGACGGCTCGGACGCGCGCCTGGTCGCGCACCTCTGGCCCGACGAGCCCCTCTCGAACATCCGACTGCTCACTCGGATGTATCTGGCCGACCTGGCAGCGGTGCGGTGCCGGCCCCTCGAGGATGAGGACCTGCGGCGAGATCCCGGTGCGCCGACGCCCTCGATCGTGGCCCAGCGGACCTGCGAGCTCGGCGAGCCCGGTGCGGTCGCAGGCGAGCTCGCCGATCGGCGGGGGCGCCTTTTCCGGCTGGAGGCTGTACCGCTTGATCAGGGCGACGCCCGCGAGCTGCGCTGGACGCGCACGCGGGACGATGCGGATGGGGGCGAGGTGGTGCGACTCCGCGATGTGGTCGGGGCGCTCGAGGACTACGAGCCCGCCCGGTCGATCAGCCTCGCTCAGGTGGATTGCCGTGGATGCGAGCGCCGCGGGATCTCCCGCGGACGCCTGCGGATCGAGCTTGAGCGGCTCGGCGCGAGCCCGATCGTCCTGAACCGGCGGCTGCGCGAAACCGTCGTGGCGATGGTGGCTGCCGGGGGGCTGAGCATGAGCGAGGTCGCGATTCGCTGTGGGCGCGTCAAGCGCGACCCGCGCGGACGAGTCTCCGGGGAGACGAGCTGGCTCGGACGGCGGCTGGGGCTGTTGCCCGAATGCGGCACCAACCTTCCCTCCCCCTGGGTGCACAGCGAGGTCCTCGCGCTGATCGCGCGGCGCGGCCTCGGCATCCCGCCACGGGACGTCGAGCTATGAGCGCGCAGGTGTTGCTGGTCGGTGGGCCGCGCGGCGGCGTGGGCGCGCTCGCCGAGCGGCTGCGGCTCGACGGGTGGGGCACGCAGGTGAGCGATGCGCCGACCGCTCGCGAGCGGGCGGCGGCCCAGCCGCCCGATGTGGTGATCCTCGCCGAGCTCGGGATGCCGTCGGGGGCGGCCGCATTCCTCGTCGAGGCTCGCGGCCGGGACGATCGCGGCGGCTGGCTCGCGGATACCACCGCGATCGTGGTGCTCGGCCGCCACCGCGGAGAGCTCGCGACGCTGCGGGCCTTCCACGCCGGCGCAGATGACTACGTCGCGCCGCCCTACGAGTACGCGCTGTTACGCGCGCGGCTGGACTCGCTCGCGCGCCTCGCCGGCGCACCGCTGGCCCGTGGCCGGGTCCTCGCCGCGCCCGTCGAGCTCGACCTCACCGGCCGCAGGGCCTGGGTCGCCGGACGCGCCTTGTCGCTTCGCCGCCGCGAGTTCGACCTGCTCGGGCAGCTGGCCAGCGAGCCAGACCGCGTCTTTACCCGCGAGGAGCTGCTGCGCTCGATCTGGGGGACCGCCGGCGGCGCAACGGGGCGAACCCTCGACAGCCACGCCTCGCGGCTGCGGCGCAAGCTCGCCGGAGCCGATCGCCCGCTGGTGATCAATCTCCGCGCGGTCGGCTACCGGCTGCGCTGACCCCGGCACGGCGCCGAGGGCCGCCCACACGGGCGCTTGATGCGCCGATGAGCGCCAGTCGCTGACACCGCCGGCCGCGCGCCGCCGAGGGAGCATCACACACGCGACTGGCGCACAACACGCTTCGGAACAGGCCCGTCCGGCGGGCCGCCGGCGGTGTCCGAACCACGCCGCCCAACGGGAGGGGCCCTCGCGGCCCGGCTCCCGACCCATAGGGCCCGGCTGAGCCAGGGCCACCGGTGACGCCACGGCGCCACCCCTCGAGCGGCGCTCCTCTGCGGGCGCCGCTCGCCGTTTCCACACCCCCACAGGAGGTCACATCGATGCACGATGACGTTCTCACTCTGGTCTCGAGCGGCATGCGGGCACCCGCGGCCGCGCTCGCCGGCGTCGTGGCCGGACGGCTGCTCGCTCGCGCCCTGCGCGCACGCGCCCTGCACTGGAGCTGGGCCCTGCTCGCCGCGGCGCCGTTGCCCGTACTCGCAAGCTCACCCTCTGCCGGCACCTTCGCATGCGGCGTGACGGCATTGGTCGGTGCCCGCCGCGGCTGCCGCTGGCACCAGCATGACCTCGACGCTGGCGGTCGCGCCTGCCGGGCGGCGCGTGAGCGCCGCACCCCGCTCGACGCGCTGTCCGGCCTTCGCCGCCTGGCGGCGGCGATCTTGAGCGCGCCGCGGCGCGCCGCCGCCCGCGTCCTCTCCCGCCTAACGTGCCTCGGCAACGCCTCGGTCGCCAGGCCACGCTCGGGCGAGGGTGAGGGTCTGTTGCTCGGCCGGGACATACGGGGGCGCCCGGTGTACCTGCCGCTCGGCGGGCGCAGCGGTCGCCACGCCTTCGTGGCGGGAACGACCGGCTCGGGCAAGACTGTCACCCTCGAGCGTCTCCTCGAGCAGGCGCTCATGCGTGGGCTGCCGGGGATTGTGATCGACCCCAAGGGCGACGACGGGCTGAGGGAGACCGTCCGCGGGACCGCGGGGCGGGCCGGCGTGCCCTGCCTGGAGTGGACGACCGAGGGCCCAGTCGCGTACAACCCGTTCGCCCACGGCAGCGACAGCGAGATCGCCGACAAGGCGCTCGCGGGCGAGCGCTACACCGAGCCGCACTACCTGCGCCAGGCGCAGCGGTTTCTAGGGCATGCCGTGCGCGCCCTGCGCGCGGCAAACGTCCCGATCAGCCTGGCGACGCTGGTGCGGCACATGGACCCGCTCGAGCTCGAGGTGCTCAGCCGAACGCTGCCGAGCGCCGAGGCGGCGGCCGGCCTGCAGCATTACCTGGACTCGCTGAACGAGCGCCAGCAGCGAGACCTCTCGGGCACGCGCGACCGGCTGGCAATCCTCGCCGAGTCCGACGCGGGCCGCTGGCTCGACCCCGAGCGGGCGCCGTCGTGCTTTGACCTGCTCGACGTCGTGCGAGCGGGCGCGGCCTGCTACGTGCGGCTCGACGCCGACGCGCACCCGCTGCTCGCGGCGATGCTCGGGGCGGCGCTCGTGCAGGACCTGATCACGACCTCGGCCGCGCTGCAGCACGATCCGCGTCCGGCGCTCGTGCTGATCGACGAGTTCTCGGCGATCGGTGCGCCGCAGGTCGTGCGGTTGTTCTCGCGGGCCCGGTCCGCCGGGCTCAGCCTGGTGCTCGCCACCCAAGAGCTCGCAGATCTGCGGGCCGTCGGCGGGCGCACGCTGCACGATCAGGTGCTCGGCAACCTCGAGGTGCTGGTCGTCCACCGCCAGGTCGTCCCCGAGTCGGCCGAGCTGCTCGCCGCCTTGGCGGGCACCGAGCCCGGCTTCACCGACAGCGAGCGCGTCCACCGCGGGCGCGTACGCGAGCGCACCCGTCGCCGTGAGGAGCTCCCGCGCGTGTGCCCCAGCGAGGTGAGCGCGCTGTCGACCGGCGTCGCGGCCGTCATCACCCCCGGCCGCGAGGTCCGGATCACCCGCGTCCTGCCGCCGGGGTGCTGAACCCACGTCGATCGAAGAAAGGAGCGACTGATGTCGCGCACCATCCCCATCCCGCCGGCCGAGCGTGCAGCGCTCGACTGGATCGCCCGCGTCGGCGCTGCCGACGCGGCCTCGCTCGCCCTGCACCTCGACCGGGCCGAGTCCACCGCGGCGGGCCGTCTGCGTTCGCTGCGCGCCGCAGGCCTCGTGCAGGATCTCACGCTCATCGCCGGCGGCCCGCCGCTGTGGCGGGCGACGGCGGTCGGCCTGCGTCGCGTGGCGCGCGCTGGCCTGCCGGTATGCCGCGTGAGCGCTGGCTCGGCCGCGCACGTACGCGGCTGCGCCGAGCTCGCCGCCGTGCTCGAGCAACGCCATCCCGACCACGTTGTCCTCACCGAGCGGGAGCTGATCGCCGTGCAGCGCGGTCGCCGTGGCGAGCCGCCGCTGTGCGGGCCGGTGCTCGAGATGGGCGTCGCCGGGCGGCCGCGCACGCACCGTCCCGACCTGGTGCTCTGGCCGCGTGAAGGCGGCGATCCGGTCGCGATCGAGCTCGAGCTCACGGTCAAGGCGCCGGCTCGGCTGCAGGAACTGTGCCGGGCCTGGGCCCGCTGCCGCGAAGTGGCCGGGGTCGTCTACTACGCCTCCGGGCCGGCCGAGCGCGCCCTGTGCCGCGCGGTCAGCGCGGTGCGCGCCGAGGAGGCCGTGGTCGTCGTCCCGCTCGGCGCGGTGCTCGCCAGTGGGCACGAACGAAAAACATCCCAAGCGCGGCGTACGGTCCGGCGGGCGTTCAAACCGACCGAAGGAGGCAGTGCATGTCGTACTCCAGCATCAACCGCGTCACCCTGATCGGCAATCTGACCGCGGAGCCGGAGCTGCGGTCGCTGTCGAGCGGATCGGCGATCTGCAAGCTGCGGCTCGCGTGTACCTCTCGGCGCAAGAACTCGTCCGGCGAGTGGGTAAACCGGCCGAACTACTTCGACGTGGACGTGTGGGGCAATCAGGCCGAGAGCTGCCGGCGCTTCCTCGCCAAAGGCCGGCCGGTGGCCGTCGACGGCCACCTCGAGTGGAACGAGTGGGAGACCAAGGAGGGCCACAAGCGCCATGACGTGACCGTCGTCGCGGACCGAGTTCAGTTCCTCGGCCCGCCGCCCGCGCGAGAGGAGCGCGCTCCCGAGCCGGAGCAGGAGCGGGAGCAGGAGCCGGAACCCGAGGGCGAGCTCGTCGGCGTGGCCGGCGAGACCGAGCGTGAGGGCGACGATCTCCCGTTCTGAGCGGAGCGGAAGGGAAACGGCTGCGCGCATCGTCCGGTGCGCGCAGCCCCGCGGGGGAGGGGCCGCCCGAAGCCGGGGGCGCTCGCACCTAGAATCAGCACATGCTCACGCCGCGCCAGGAGTCCGTTCTGCGCAAGGTCGTCGAGGCCTACCTCGTCGGGGGCGCGCCCGTCGCCTCGCGGACGATCGCCGCTGACCCCGAGCTCGACTGCGGGCCCTCGACGATCCGCGGCGAGCTCGCGATGCTCGAGGAGCGTGGCCTGCTGGCCCACCCGCACACCTCGGCCGGGCGGGTGCCGACCGACGCCGGCCACCGCTACGTCGTGGATCGCCTGCTCGCGACGGGCGCGCCGCGGGCGAAGGTCCACGGGCTGGAGATCTCGCTGATACGCAACGAGGTCGACGAAGCGATGCGACTGACCACGCAGGCGCTCTCGCAGGTCACCGATCTGCTCGCGGTGGTCTCCGCGCCCTCGCTGGCCACCGCGACGATCCGCCACATTGAGGTCCTTGCCCTGCAGCCGAGGGTGGTGATGGTGGTGGTGATCACGTCGACCGGGAGCGTCTCCAAGCTGCTGGCGACCTACGAGGAGCCGGTCGACCCCGGCCTGGTCACCTGGGCCAACGAGTACCTGGGGGAGCGACTGGAGGGACTCGGCCTGGGTGCTCGGATGCTCGGTGGACGTCTGAGCGATCCGAGCCTCGGCGTGCGCGAGCGCTTGTTCGTCGAGCGGCTGCGTCCGGCGTTCGGGGGGCTCGCTCACGAGACCGAGGACACGATCTACGTCGACGGCACCGCGCGGCTGTTCAGCGAGCAGCAGCTCCACGACATCGATCAGATCGCCGAGGTGATGGGCGTGCTCGAGCGACGCCGCAGCCTGCTCTCGGTCTTGCGAGCCGCCCTGGCCGAGCCGGACGTCTACGTGCGCATCGGCAGCGAGAACGAGCTGCCCGCGCTGCGCCCGCTCGCGCTCGTCGCCGCCAGCTACGGGCTCGCGGCGCGGCGGCTGGGGACCGTGTCGGTGATCGGGCCGGTGCGGATGGACTACGAACGGGCGATCGCGAGCGTGCGCGAGGCCGCGCACGAGCTCTCGCGCTTCGTCGAGCACGCGTTCAACGAGAGCTGAGGATCGGTCCGGTGCCCCGCGATTGCTATGAGGTCCTTGGTGTCCCGCGCGACGCCGACGAGCAGCAGATCAAGAAGTCCTTCCGCCGTCTCGCGCGCGAGCTGCATCCCGATGTCAACGCGCACGACCCGGGCGCCGAGGAGAAGTTCAAGGAGGCGGCCGAGGCCTACGAGATCCTCTCCGACCCCGAACGTCGTGCGGTCTACGACCGCTACGGCCACGAGGGGCTGCGGTCCGGTGGCCAGGCCCCGAACTTCGACGGCTTCGGCTCGATCAGCGACCTGTTCGACGCGTTCTTTGGCTCCAACAGCCCGTTCGGCGGTGCCGGCGGCTCCTTCGGCGGCAACCCGTTCGGCGGTGGCGGTGGCGGTGGCCCGGCGGCCGGTGGCGACGTCGGGACGAGCGTGACCATCGACCTCGCCGAGGCCGCCCGCGGAGTCGCGGCCGAGGTGAGCTTCGAGGCGATCGACCGCTGCTCGGTGTGCAACGGCAACGGCGCCGAGCCCGGGACGCCGATCCAACAGTGCGAACGCTGCGGCGGTGCGGGCCGCCTGCAGGCGATCACCCGCACGCCCTTCGGCCAGATGGTCCGCAACGTGGAGTGCGACGTGTGCCACGGCGACGGGCGCGTTGCCGAGAAGCCCTGCCGCACCTGCCGCGGGCGGGGCCGTCAGGTCGTCAAGAAGTCGCTGACCGTCGAGATCCCGCCGGGGATCGGCGACGGGCAGCGCATCCGCGTGACCGGCCGCGGCAACGTCGGCGAGCCCGCGGGCCGCGCCGGCGATCTGTACGTCGAGGTGCACGTCCGCGAGGACGAGCGCTTCGTGCGCGAGGGCGACGACCTGATCACCGCACTCGATGTGCCCGCGCCGCTCGCTGCGCTCGGGGCGACGTTGACCGTGCCGACGCTCGACGGCGATCAGCAGATCGAGGTGCCGGCGGGCACCCAGCCCGGGACGATCATCACGCTGCGTGGCCAGGGCATCCCCGACCTGCGGCGCGGGCGGCCCGGCGATCTGAAGGTCGTCGTCGACGTTGTGATCCCGCGGCGCCTGAGCCCCGAGCAGCAGGAGCTGCTCGAGCGGCTCGCCGACTCGCTCACCGAAGAGAACCTGCGCTCGGACGAGTCGATGTTCGCCCGCCTGCGCCGCGCCCTGCGCAGCCAGGCTGCGTAGGTGGACGAGCCGGCACGGTTGCTGCGACTCGGCGTGCGCGTCGATCGCGAGCACGGCGAGGTCGTGCTCGCCGAGCTGCTCGAGCTCAGTCCGGGGGGCCTGGAGGAGGTCGACCTCGACGACGGCCGCGTCGAGTACGCGCTCTACGGTCCGCCCGGCGAGCTGCCCTCACTGCCCGACCTGCACGCCCTCGCCGGTGACGCGATCGTCGAGGTCACCTGCCGCGGGGTGCCGGGCGACTGGGCCGAGCGCTGGCGCGCGTTCCATCAGCCGATCACCGTCCCGGCGCCGCCCGGCAGCGGTCGGCCCGACGTGCACGTCCGCCCGCCCTGGGAGCGGCCCGGCCCCGCGGGCGCGATCGACGTGGTGATCGACCCCGCCCAGGCTTTCGGTACCGGTGCGCACGCGACCACGCGGATGTGCCTGTCCCTCCTGCTCGAGCTCGACCCCGCCGACGACGGCCCGCTGCTCGACGTCGGCTGCGGTTCGGGCGTGCTGGCCATCGCCGCCGCGCAGCTCGGCCACCGGCCGGTGATCGGGGTCGACCACGAGCGTGAGAGCGTGATCGCCGCCGCCGAGAACGCGCAGGTCAACGGCGTGGCGCTCGACGTGCACCGCGCTGACCTGCGCCTCGATGCGCTCCCCTCGGCGCGCATCGTGCTCGCCAACCTGCTGCGCCCGCTGCTGCTCGACCTCGCGCGGGCGCTGCCCGCGCCGCCGGCGAACCTGATCGCCTCGGGCCTGCTCACCGGCGAGGAGGACGAGGTCGCCGGCGCGTTCGCGGAGCGGCTGGGTTTGCACGAGCGTGAGCGCCGGCGCGAGGGCGAATGGGCCGCCCTCTGGCTCTCGGCGTCTTGCCCCGGCCCGGGCGGCTGAGAGCAACACGCTCTGCGAGCGAACCTGTCAGGGTTCTCGCCACATACGGGACTCAGGACTGACAGGTTCGGCCGCGCCTGACCGCGTGCGGCCCGGGCGGGGTCAGAAGAGCTCGGTCGCCGCGAGGCTGATCGACCGATGCAGCAGGTCGATCGCCAGCCGGCGCATCTGCTCGTCCGCGAGCAGCTCGCGCGCGGCCGCGAGCGCCGGCGCGATCATCTCGAGTGCGGGCGCCGCCGCGCCCGGGTGGGG
Organism: Solirubrobacteraceae bacterium; assembly: GCA_036266975.1. Taxonomy (GTDB): domain Bacteria; phylum Actinomycetota; class Thermoleophilia; order Solirubrobacterales; family Solirubrobacteraceae; genus DATAWZ01. The sequence continues at coordinate 2,653 of DATAWZ010000216.1, read as the reverse complement.
GTCGCGACACACGGCCAGGGCCATGTCGATCCCGGCCTGGGCCATACCGATGTCCCCCCGGAACAGGTAGGGCACGATCATCGCCCCGTAGAGCTGCAGGCGCAGAAGCGTCGGCGTGGTCTGGATGCGATGCTCGCCCCGCGGCTCGGTGCGTTCGGGCAGACGTCCATGGTCGATCATCTGCGCCGCGGTGTCCCCGAGGACGAGCCGGAGCTGATCGGTGCTCAGCCCCATCGCCTTGGCGACACGCAGGACGAGGTACTGGCCCGGCGAGGGGTGCCCGTAGGGCGGGTCCGAGCCGAACACGATCCGCTGGGCGGGCACACGCGCGAAGAGGTTCAGGATGTCGGCCGCGAACATGCACGAGGTGTCGTAGAGGACGCCCTCGTGGTCAGCCAGCCGATCGGTGAGGATTCCCATGTCGCAGATCGCGGCGTGGGCGAGGATCACCTTCAGGGCCGGATGGCGCAGCAGCGCCTCCGCGAGCTGGTCGCCGACCGGCGGAAGGCCGCGCCCGGCGTGGATGAGCATCGGCACGCCGGTCTGCTCGGCCAGGGAGAAGATCGAATCGATCTCCGGGCCGATGAAGCCGAAGGCCTGGGCGCGGGGGTGCAGCTTGATCCCGCGCGCGCCGGCCGAGAGGGCGCGCCGGCCCTCGTCGATCGGGGTCTCAGCCGGATCCAGGCGGCAGAACGGCACCAGCCGCCCATCGGCTTCGCCGGCCCACTGCAGCACCCGGTCGTTGGGGAGGCGGTAGGCGGGGTGGCGTTCGGGGTCGTGGAGGGGGAAGACGCACACGCGCGCGACGCCGGCCTGATCCATCATCTCCACCAGGGCCTGCCGCGTCAGCGAGCGCCCGTCCTCGTCCAGTCCCAGGTGGGTGTGGACGTCGATCACCTCGCCCTCCGACGGCCGCAGGGCGAGCACTTCCTCCTCGAACGGGAGGACTGCCTGCCGGTAGCGCTCGAGGCTCATTGCCGTAGCCTCGCAGACCGGCGAGCGAGTCGCGGTCGCGGGCCAGCACGCGCCGCCACAGGGCCTATGCTGGGAGATGCATGACGTTGATCGAGCGGGTTCGGGGCGATGCGCAGGACGCGATGCGCGCCGGCGAGCGCGAGCGTGCGGGCGCCCTGCGGCTGGTGCTCTCCGAGCTGCAGAAGGCGGCCAAGGACGGCGGCGCGGATGAACTGGCCGTGCTGCGCCGCGAGCGCAAGCGCCGCCTCGAGGCCGCCGACGCGTTCCGCGACGCCGGGCGCGCCGAGCAGGCCCAGGCCGAGGAGGGCGAGGCCGAGATGATCTCCGCCTACCTGCCCGCCGAGCTCTCCGACCAGGAGCTGTCGGAGATCGTCGCTCGGGTCATCGAGGAGACCGGCGCTGCGTCGGTCAAGGATCTGGGCAAGGTCATGGGTCCGGCGATGGCGGCGGTGGACGGACGCGCCGACGGGCGGCGGGTGTCGGCCCAGGTCAAGGAGGCGCTCGCCGGGTGAGACGTCAGATCGAGCTCGATGGGGCGGTCGCCGCCGAGCTCGCCGGCAGCCAGGACGGCACGCTGCGCGCCCTCGAGGACCGGCTCGAGTGCGAGGTCTACCTCCGAGGCAACCTGCTCACCCTCGACGGCGAGCCGGCCGCGGTGGAAGCCGGTGAGCAGGTGGTGCACGAGCTCGCCGGGCTGATCGCCCGCGGGCATCAGATCGCGCCGGCGACGGTTGGCGCAGTGACCGGGGCGCTGGACGCCTCGCAGGAGCCGGCGCGGGTGCTCGAGGACGTCGTGTGGCGCCATCGCTCGACGCGCGTGGCACCAAAGACCGTCAACCAGAAGCGCTACGTGGACTCGATCCGCGACAACACGATCACCTTCGGGGTCGGCCCGGCCGGCACCGGCAAGACCTTCCTGGCCGTGGCGATGGCGACCGCGGCGCTCAGCCGGCGCGAGATCAGCCGCATCATCCTCACTCGCCCGGCGGTGGAGGCCGGCGAACGGCTCGGGTTCCTGCCCGGCGACCTGATGGCCAAGGTCGACCCCTATCTGCGCCCGCTGTTCGATGCGCTGCACGACATGATGGATCCCGAGCGCGTCTCGCAGCACCTCGAGAAGAACGTCATCGAGATCGCCCCGCTGGCGTTCATGCGCGGTCGCTGTCAGCCCGTCTCGAGCCCAGTGCTCACCCCGTCCGGGTTCCAGCCGATCGGTTCGCTAGGCGTCGGCGATCTCGTGATCGGGTCGGATGGCACGCCCACGCCGGTGATTGGGGTCTATCCCCAGGGACGCAAGGAGGTCTTTCGCGTCAGCGCACAGGACGGCGCGTCCACACTGTGCTGCGCCGATCACCTCTGGCACGTCTTCACGGCCTCGGACCGTCGCCGTGGAAGGCCCGGCCGGGTGGTGCGCACGCGCGAGATGCTCGGCCGCCTGCGCGCGGCACACCGGCATCGCTTCGAGCTGCCGCTGCTCTCAGCGCCCGCCGAGCTCGAGCCGTGTGAAGTTCCCCTCGACCCCTACGCCCTCGGACTGCTCCTCGGCGATGGCTGCTTCAGCAGCCGTGCCACGCCGAGCTTCACCACGACCGATCGGGAGCTTGCCGCCGCCTTGGAGCAGCGGCTCGATGGGATCGAACTGGCGGCGAAGGGGTCGCACGGCATCGACTACGTGCTC
>DATAWZ010000215.1:0-40206 GCA_036266975.1 Solirubrobacteraceae bacterium | reverse complement strand
GGTCGGTCGCCGTCGCGGTGCGCTCCTCGGGCGTGGCCGAGGACCTCGCCGATGACTCGTTCGCCGGCCTACACGACACCGTCCTCGACGTCGTCGGCGAGGAGGCCGTGCTCGCCGCCGTCCGGCGCTGCTGGGCCTCGCAGTGGACGGCGCGGGCGGTCGCCTACCGCCAGGCCCGCGGCTACGGTCACGGCGACGCGCTCGCGGTCGTCGTGCAGCGGATGGTCGCCGCCGACGCCGCCGGCGTGATGTTCACCGCCAACCCGCTCAGCACCGCCACCGACGAGATCGTGATCAACGCGAGCTGGGGGCTGGGGGAGGCGATCGTCTCGGGGATCACCACGCCCGACCAGTTCACCCTCGCCCGCGGCGACCTGCGGGTCAAGGAGCGGGTGCTCGGCAGCAAGGAGGTCCAGGTGCCGCCCGGCGCGGGCGAGCCGCGCGAGACCCCGGCGGCCGACCGCGAGCGCTTCGCGCTCACCGACGAGCAACTCGCGCGGCTGGGCGAGCTCGGCCGGCGCGTGCAGGCCTTCCACGGTGAGGTGCCCCAGGACATCGAGTGGGCGCTCGCCGGCGAGCAGCTCCATCTGCTCCAGACGCGGCCGGTCACCGGCGTCGACCTCACCTGGGACGCCGAGCTCGAGTACTGGCAGCGGCGGCCCGTCGGGCCCGACGATCAGCTGTGGACGCGCGCCTGGTCGGACGCGATCTGGAACGGCGGCTGCACGCCGCTGATGTACACGCTGCGCGCCCACGTCTACACCGACGGGCAGGGCGAGGCGATGTCCGTCTGGGGCCACGAGGAGCTCGGCTCGCTGCGGCTGTTCAAGTACCACAAGGGCACGCCGTACTACAACTGCGCGGTCGAGCGGGCGATGCTGTCGACCGCCTTTCCCATCACCCGGCCGGGGATGCTGGCGATGGTCCCGCCCGCCTGGCACGAGGAGATCCTCGCCGAGCGCTTCAGCCTGCTCGACTACGCGCGCCTGCAGGCGCGCTGCCAGTTCCTGGCGCCGAGCAACGGCCTGACCTCCTGGCGCCGCCAGGTCGACCGCTACCTGGTCGACGGCCTGGAGCGCGCCAACGGCCTGCCCGACGCCGAGCTCGCGCGGCTGTCCGACGCGGAGCTCGAGCGCCACCTGGGCGAGATGAACGCCTACGACTGCGCCTACATGGCCGACGTGTGGTCGGCCTTCCTGCTGCAGGCGCGTGACGCGATGGGGCTGCTCGGCGTGATCCTGGCCAAGTGGTACCGCGGCGGGCGCGCGAGGGTGTTCACCGACCTGCTCACCGGCGTGCCGCGCCCGACCGCGACGCAGATCGAGAACGCGGCGCTGTGGGAGCTGGCGCAGGGCATCCTCGGGTCGCCGACGCTGTCGCGCGCCTTCGCCGCCCATCCCGGCGCGGCGTTCTTCACGGCCGCCGCCGACAGCGAGGACGGGCCCGCCTGGCTCGAGCGCTACCGCGCGTTCCTCGCCGAGCACGGCCACCGCGGCCACGCAAACCGCGACGTCTACCACCCGCGCCGCGCCGAGGATCCCGCGCTCGACTATCGCGCGCTGGCCGCCTTCGTCGCCGCCGGCGAGACCGAGCGCCCCTCGGCCAAGGAGCAGGCCGTCGAGGCGCGCCGCCAGCGGGTCGTCGCCGAGGTCGCCGAGGACCTGCGGGGCGGCACGTTCGGCGCGCTGCGTGCCCAGATCTTCCTGGCCACGATGGACTACGTGATGACCTTCCTGCTCTTCCGCGACGACGAGCGCCACTGGCTCGACCGGGTCACGTTCTCGATCAAGCGCGCCTTCAAGGAGGTCGGCCGGCGGCTGCGGGCGCGCGGGTTGCTCGAGCGCGAGGACGACCTCTACTTCCTCTCCGACCACGAGCTGTTCTCGCTGCTGCACGGCAGCCCGCCCTCGGCGCTGCTGGACGCGAAGATCGCCGCGCGGCGTCGCCACTTCGAGCGCCTCGAGGCGGGCGGGAGCAACCCGATGTACGTCCAGCACGACCGCGACGCCGACCATCGTTTCGACGTGGCGCCGGGCGCGGAGGCGGGCGACGGCGTGCTGCGCGGGCTGGGGACGAGCGGCGGCGCGGCCGAGGGGACGGCCCGGGTGATCCGCACGCTGGAGGAGATCGGGCGCGTGGCGCCGGGCGAGATCCTCGTCGTCAACGCGACCGACCCCGGCTGGACGCCGGTGTTCCTGGTCATCGGCGCGGTGGTGATCGAGACCGGCGGCCTGCTCGCCCACGGCTCGTGCCTGGCGCGCGAGTACGGGATGCCCGCGGTGCACCTGCCCGGAGCGACCGCGGCGATCCCCGACGGGGCCACCGTGCGCGTCAACGGCGACTCCGGGACGGTCGAGGTCGTCTCCGCGCTCGAGCAGGTGGCGGCCTGAATGCCGCGCTTCGGACTGATCTGCCCGATTCAGGACCGCGAGGGCGATCTGGGGACGCTGCTCGCGCAGCTGCGCGAGGAGGTCCTCGCCGCCGAGCGGGCGGGCTTCGACGCCTTCTTCCTGCCCGAGCTGCACCAGACCCATGCGGGCGCGCTGTCCTCGCCGATGCTCGTCTGCGCCTGGCTGGGCTCGCACACGACCCGGATCCGCATGGGGCCGCTGGTCCTCGCGGCGCCGCTGCACGACCCGATCCGCCTGGCCGAGGACGCGCTGATGCTCGACTGGGCCACGGGCGGGCGGCTGATCCTCGGGCTCGGCGTCGGCCACGTCGAGCCCGACTTTCGCCTCTACGGGCGCGAGCGCTCGGCCCGCGGACGCACCCTGGATGAGCTGATCGACCTGCTCGACCTGACCGCGGGCGGCGAGCCCTTCGACTTCGAGGGAGAGGTGTTCGCGCGCGCGGGCCAGGTGACCCCCGCGACGCTGACGCCCGGCGGTCCGGTGCGCTGGATCGGCGCCCACGCGCCGGCCGGCCTGCGCCGCGCCGCCGAGCGGTCCGCGGGCTGGATCAGCGACCCCCAGCGCCACGTCGACGTGCTCGCGCCAATGGCCGAGCAGTACCGTGCCGCCGCGCGCGCGGCCGGGCGCCCGGCCCACGTCGCGCTGTTCCGCGACGGCTGGATCGGCGAGTCGCGCGAGCAGGCCGAGGTCGACTGGGCACCGCACGCGCTCAAGCTGCACCGTCTCTACTACAACCTCGGCACCTACCTGCCCGAGTTCGAGCCGTGGGTCGAGCAGGTCCGAGAGCGCGAGCACTTCACGCTCGACGTGCTCGCCCCGGGCCGCTTCCTGCTCGGCGGGCCGCGCGAGGTGCGCGACCTGGCCGGCGACTGGCTCGAGCGCACCGGCGCGGACTACATCGCGATCCGCATGCGCTCCCCCACCGGGCCCGGCCACGAGGCCGCGCTCGCGGCGATCGAGCGCTTCGGCGCCGAGGTCATCGGGCCGCTCTCATCGGCGGACTGACGCCCGGCGCCGAGCGGCGCGGGAAAAGCGCCGGGCCCCCGCAGGACCGAGGAGAGGGGAAGTGGTCTGCGGGGGCCCGACGGTGCCGTGCGAGACGAGGAGAAAGCACGGCAGCGGCAGTATATGAACAAGCGATTGTTTTCGTCGGTTGACCTGCACCCTCCGGCTTGGGCGTTGCGTTTCGGCTTCGGAGGGCGCTCAGGCGACGCGCGGGCCCGAGGCGGCCACCATGCGCGGGGCCTCCTCGATGCCCGCCGCGCGCAGCTCGTCGGCGATGCGCTGGCGCAGCTCGACCTTGCGGATCTTGGTGCCCGACATCGGCCACTCGGTCACGAAGCGCACGTAGCGGGGGACCTTGAAGGAGGCGATCCGCCCCTGGCAGGTGGCGATGATGTCCTCCTCGGCGGCCTGGTGGCCCGCGTTGAGCTGGACGTAGGCGCAGGCGACCTCGACGTAGCGTCGGTCGGGCGCGGAGACGACCTGGACGATCTGCACCGCCGGATGGCCGGCGATGACCGACTCGATCTCGGCCGCCGCGACGTTCTCGCCGCCGACCTTGAGCATGTCCTTCAAGCGGCTCAGGAAGGTCAGCCGGCCGTCCTCATCCAGGCGCCCGACGTCGCCGGAGTGGAAGAAGCCGTCCTCGTCGAACACGCGCGCGTTGATCTCCGGGGCGTTGTGGTAGCCGTCGAACAGGTGCGGGCCGCGGTAGACGACCTCGCCCTCCTGGCCGGTGGGCAGGTCCTCGCCGGTCGTCGGGTCGATGACCCGCACCTCCATGCCCGGCATCGGGTGCCCGCCGCTGGTGAACGCCTTCTCGGGGTCGTCGTCGGGGAGGCTGAGCGCCAGGTGCGAGGAGGCCTCGGTGGCACCGAAGGAGCAGAACGGCTTGGCCCTCGGCGTGCGGGCGTGCATCTCGCGCAGCCGCTCGGGCACGCCGACGTTCAGGACCGCGCGGATCGAGCTCACGTCGGCGTCGGCCCACTTGGGGTGGTTCAGGACGGCCAGCCAGATCGTCTCGAACGCCGGGTGGGCCACGGTGATGCGCTCGCCCGCGAGCTGATCGACCGCGACGCCGGGGTCGAAGAAGCCGGCGTGGACGAAGGTGGTCCCGGTGGCCAGGCAGGACATGCACAGGACGATCCCGCCGGTGTGGAACATCGGCAGCGGGTCCCAGAAGCGGTCCTCGGCCGTCATCTGAAAGCGCGAGACGGCGATCGCCGTCGCGTTGCGCACGAGCGCCTCGTGGCTGAGCAGGCAGCCCTTCGGGTTGGCCTCGGTCCCGGAGGTGTACATGATGTAGGCGCAGTCGCGCAGCCGCACGCGCTCCTGCATCGCCGCGATCTGCTCGGCGCTGACGTGCTCGGCACCCTCGTGCAGCGCCGCCTCCGGGAGAAAGCCCTCGGGCAACGGGCCCGCGCCGATCATCACCACGTGCGCGAGGTCGGGCGCCGGCTTCTCGCGCAGCGCGGCGGAGACCATCGCCGGGTAGTCGATCTGCTCGCTGACCGGCGCCGAGACGAGCAGCACGCGCATGCCCGAGTCCGAGAGCACGTGGCCGAGCTCGCGGGTCTTGAAGCGCGCGTTGATCGGCACCGCGACCGCGCCGATCTTGCTCACCGCGAACATGATCGCCACGTGGTCGACGTTGGGGACGAGCAGCAGGCCGACGCCGTCGCCCGCGCGCACGCCCAGCCCGACCAGCGCCCGCGCGAAGTGCTCGGCGCGCTCGGCGACCTCGGCGTAGCGCGAGCGCTCGCCCGGGAAGACGACCTCCGAGTCGGGGTGGCGCTCGGCGGCCCGGTCGAGCAGGTCGCCGGCGGTCGTGCATTCGATCCACGGTCGTGCGCTCATCGCTCCCCAGCCTCTCTGCGATCGAATTCGACGTCAAGGCGCTCCAGCCCGCGCGAGGCCAGGCTGGGGATCCAGTGCAGCTCGGCGGCGGGGTCGGCGAGCTGCAGCCCCGGCAGCCGGCGCACCATCCCCATCATCCCGATGCGCCCCTCCAGCCGCGCGAGCTGGGCCCCGATGCAGGCGTGGATGCCCTTGCCGAAGGCGATGTGCGGGTTCGGCGAGCGGCCGAGGTCGAGGCGGTCGGGCTCGGGGAAGCGCGCCGGGTCGCGGTTGGCCGAGGAGCCGATGATCATCACGCGCTGGCCGGCCTCGATCCGCCGGCCCAGGCGCTCGTGGCCCTCGACGACCCAGCGGGTGAGGACCTTGGCCGGGCCGTCGAAGCGCAGGATCTCCTCGACCGCCTTCTTGGCCAGCTCGGGGTCGCGCACCAGCCGCTCGCGCTCGTCGGGGTACTGACAGAGCGCGAGGGCGATGCGCGAGAGCAGGTTGCTCGTGGTCTCGTGGCCGGCGAACAGCATCAGCGCCCCGAGCGAGGCGATCTCGTCGTCGGAGAGGACCTCGCCCGAGCCGTCGCCCTCCAGCAGCGCGCTGAGCATGTCCTCGCCGGGGCTCGCCCGCGCGCGCTCGATCAGCCAGTGCAGGTACTCGTAGAGCTCGGTCACGCCGGCCAGCGCGCGCTGGTGGCGGTCGGCGCGTGCGTCCCCGCCGGCGCCGAAGGCGACGAGCGCGACCTCGTCCGACCACGTGCGAAAGCGGTCGCGGTCCTCGACCGGCGCGCCGAGGATCTCGGCGATCACCGTCGCGGGCAGCGGGTAGGCGAAGCCCGCGAACAGGTCCTGCTCGCCGGAGCCGATGAACTCGTCGAGCAGCTCGTCGACGAGCTGGCCGATGCGGTCGCCCAGCGCGGCGATCCGCGGCGGGTTGAATGCGCGCCCGGCGAGCCGGCGCAGCCGGGAGTGCAACGGCGGATCGGTGGTCACCATCCAGTCGGCGATCCGCGCGAGCAGGTCGCCCATCTGCGCGCGGCGCTCGTCGCTGAGCTGCGCGAGCAGCGGGTTGACCCGGTCCGAGGACAGCCGCGGGTCGGCATAGGCCGCCACGCAGTCGTCGTAGCGGGTCACCAGCCACGCGCTGTGGCGCTCGCTCCAGTGCACCGGGTCGCTCTCGCGCAGCTCGGCGAGCAGCGGGAAGGGGTCCGCGATCGTCGCCGCGGTCAGCAGGTCCGCGCCGGCCCGGGTCTCGGTGGGGCTCATACCCTCACCGAGAGCTCGACGGCGATCCGCTCGCGCAGTTCGACCTTGCGGACCTTGGTGCCCGACATCGGCCATTCGCGCAGGAAGCGGACGTGGCGCGGCACCTTGAACCCGGCGAGCTGATCGCGGCACAGGCCGATCAGCTCCTGCTCGTCGACCTGCGCGCCGGGCTCGAGCTCGACGAACGCCGCCGCCACCTCGCCGTAGTGCTCGTCGGGCGCGGCGACGACCTGCGCCATGCGGACCGCCGGGTGGGCGATCAGCAGGCCCTCGATCTCCGCCGGCGCGACGTTCTCGCCGCCGACCTTGAGCATGTCCTTCAGCCGTCCGACGAAGGCGAGGCTGCCGTCGGGCTCCAGGCGCAGCAGGTCGCCCGAGGAGAACCAGCCGTCCGCGTCGATCGACGCCGCCGTCGCCTGCGGGTCGCGGTGGTAGTGCGAGAAGCGCGACACGCCGCGGAAGAGCATCTCCCCGACGACGCCCACCGGCTGCTCGGCCCGCGTGTCGGGGTCGACGATCCGCACCTCCATTCCCGGCAGCGGCGGGCCGGAGGTGTGGGTGCGCGAGTGCAGCGAGTCCTCCGCGCGGCCGAGGGTCAGAAAGCCACACGACTCGGTCGAGCCCGTGCACGAGACCTGCACCGCACTGGGCAGTCGCTCCTGCATCGCGAGCATCCGCTCGGGGACGCCGACGTTGATGACCAGCCGCAGCGCGCTCAGGTCGGCGGCGTCGAGGCGCGGGTGCGCGAGCACGCCCAGCCAGATCGTCTCGAAGGCCGGGAAGGCGATCGTGCAGCGCTCTCGCTCGAGCTGCTCGATCGCCGCGCCGGGCTCGAAACGCCCGACGTGGACCATCTCCGCGCCGCGCGCGTGACAGGCGAGCATCACCACCCAGCCCCCGACGTGGAACATCGGCAGCGGGGTCCAGAAGCGATCCTCGGCGGTGAGCGACAGACGCTCGGCGAAGCCCTCGCCCTGGGCGATCAGGCTTGCGTGCGTGTGCACGCAGCCCTTCGGGTCCGCGGTGGTGCCCGACGTGTACAGCAGCAGCGCCGGGTCATCCGGTTGTCCCGTTCCGCCCGTCTCTGTCGGAAGGCCCAGGGTGGGTGGGGGAGGTGGTGGCTGGGGCCCAAGCGTTACGGTGCGCCCGGGATCGGCGCCGGCGCCGGCGGCGATCGCGGCCAGGTCGGGGGCGACGAGCAGCAGCCGCGGGGTGCAGTGGCCGAGCACGTAGCGCAGCTCGCGCTCACGCAGCCGGGCGCTGAGCGGCGCGAACAGCGCGCCGAGCTGCATCGCGCCCAGGCCGGCGGCCATCACGTCGACGTTCGCCTCGCCGCTGAGCACGGCCACCACGTCGCCGCGGCGCACGCCCGCCTGCGCGAGCTCCGCCGCCACCGCCTGCGCGCGGGCGGCGATCTCGCCGTACGTGCCGCGCTCGCCCGGGAAGCGCACGGCCGCGGCGGCCCCGCGGGTTCGGGCCACCTGCTCCAGGACGCTGCCCACCGTCACACAGGCAGTCTATTTAGCGACCAAACGGAAGGTCAAATTTTTGCCGTAAGATCCGCGGCATGATCGACTCCTGCACCGGCCTGGCCTTCGAGCTCACCGACGAGCAGCGACTGCTGCGCGAGACCGTGCACGACTTCGTCGAGCGCGAGTGCCCCAAGCCGGTCGCCCGCGAGGTCGAGGCCTCCGGGCGCTTTCCGCAGGAGCTCGCGCGGCGGATCGCCGCCGCGGGCCTGAACGGCATCGGCATTCCCGAGCGGTACGGCGGTCAGGGCGGGGACATCATCGACCAGGTCATCGTCTGCGAGGAGCTCAGCCGCTCGCTCGCGGGCCTGGCCTGGATCTGGGGGATCCCGGTGTGGTCGGGCGCCAAGGCGGTCATCCACCACGGCAGCGAGGAGCAGCGCCAGGCCGTGCTGCCCGGCGTGGCCGACGGCAGCACCCGCTTCGCCTTTGCCCTCACCGAGCCCGGCGGCGGCACCGACGTGCTGCGCGCGATGCGCACCCGCGCCCACCGCGTCGACGGCGGCTGGGTGCTGCGCGGCAACAAGATCTGGTCGACGATGTCCGACGTCGCCGGGCTGATCCAGGTGCTCGCCCGCACGAGCGAGGGCGAGCGCGCCCACCACGGCCTGTCGATGTTCCTCGTCGCGGGCGACGCCCCCGGCCTGACCGCGACGCCGATCCCCAAGATCGGCATGCGCGCCCTGCACTCCTGCGAGCTGGCCTTCGAGGACGTCTTCGTGCCCGACGAGATGCTGCTCGGCGAGGAGGGCAGCGGCTGGCGCCAGGTGCTCACCTCGCTCAACAGCGAGCGGATCATGACCGCGGCGATGTGCACCGGCATCCTGCGCGGCGTGCTCGAGGACGCGATCCTCTACGCCCAGCAGCGCGAGGCGTTCGGCAAGCCGATCGGTGCGATGCAGGCGATCCAGCACGGCATCGCCGACATCAAGATGAACCTCGAGACGGCCTGGCTGCACACCTACCGCGCCGCCTGGCTCGAGCGCGCCGGGCGGCCCTGCGGCGTGGAGGCGGCGACGGCCAAGGTCCTGGCCTCCGAGCACGCCGTCGCCGCCGCCGACTACGGCATCCAGGTCCTCGGCGGCTACGGCTACTCCGAGGAGACCGACATGCAGCGCTACTGGCGCGACGCGCGCCTTTACCGCATCGGCCCGATCTCCTCGGAGATGGCGCGCAACTTCATCGGCGAGAGTCTGGGCCTGCCGAGGTCCTTTTGAGCACGCTCGACGAGCTCGAGCGCCGCCGCGCGCAGGCGCTGGCCATGGGCGGGCCCGAGCGCATCGAGCGCCACCACGCGTCCGGCCGCCTGACCGCCCGCGAGCGGATCGACGCCCTCGTCGACGAGGGCTCGTTCATGGAGGTCGGGCTGCTCGCGCTGCCGGAGATCCGCCGCTCCGAGCCCTCGCCCGGCGATGCGATCGTCACCGGCCTGGCCCGCATCGACGGACGCAAGGTCTGCGTGGTGGCGATCGACGCCACCACGCTGGCCGGCACGACCGCGCCGGTGAACATGCGCAAACAGGGCCGCATGGCGCGCTGGGCGGGCGAGCGCGGGCTGCCGATCGTCTTCCTGTCCGACAACGACGGCGGGCGGATGCCCGACCTGCTCGGCTGGCGCTTCTCCGGCGTCCCGTTCGACTTCGACACGTTCCTGCAGTCGCCCGACGGCTGCCCGGCCGTGCCCCGGCTCACCGCCGCGCTCGGCCCGAGCTACGGGGACGCCGCGCTGCACGCCGCGCTCGCCGACCTGGTCGTCATGCGCCGCGACGCCGCGCTCGCGCTGTCGGGCCCGCCGGTCATCCGCGGGGCGATCGGCGAGGACGTCGCCGCCGAGGAGCTCGGCGGCCCGGCGGTCGCCCACGAGACCAACGGCAGCGCTCACCTGGTCGTCGACGGCGAGCTCCAGGCACTCGACGCGCTGCGGCGCTTTCTGTCCTATCTGCCGGACTCGGCGGCGCTCCCGGCCCCGGTCGCCCCCGCGGCCCAGCCCGCGCGCGCCCCGGACACGCTCGCCGCGCTCGTCCCGGCCGAGCCGCGCCGGGGCTACGACATGCGCAACGTGCTCGAGGGCATCGTCGACGCCGACTCGCTGTTCGTGTGGGGCGAGCGCTACGGGCGCAGCGTGATCGCCGCGCTGGCCCGAATCGAGGGCCAGGTCGTCGGCATGGTCGCCAGCCAGCCGATGCATCGCGCCGGCGTCATGGACGTCCCGGCGCTGAACAAGGAAGCTCGCTTCGCCGTGCTGTGCGACACGTTCAACATCCCGCTCGTCTTCGTGCAGGACGTGCCCGGGCTGATGATCGGCCGCGAGGCCGAGCGCGGCGGGATCCTCGCCGCCTACGAGGCGGTCGTCGCCCTGCTCTCCAAGGTCAAGGTGCCCAAGGTCGCCGTGATCGTGCGCAAGGCCTACGGCGGCGGGCACTTCGCCCTCGGCGGTCGGCCGGTGAACCCCGACCTGCTCGTCGCCTGGCCCGGCGCCGAGCTCGGATTCATGGCGCCGGACACCGGCGTGCGGACGGTCTACCGGCGCACGCTGGAGGCGCTGCCCGAGGCCGAGCGCGAGCCGCGCGCAGCCGAGCTCGAAGCCGAGTGGGCGGCGGAGTCCCAGCCGTGGGAGGCGGCGGCCAACCTGCTGCTCGACGACGTGATCGACCCCGCGCGCACGCGGGCGGTCATCACCGCGGCGATCGAGTTTGCGTGGGGGAGTCGGCCGCGGGTCTCAGCGCGCGGGCTCGGCGGCTAGCCGCCTGCTCGCGCTGGACCGAGCGCAGGTCCGCGACCGACATCGGCGCCGCGCTCATCCCCGCCTGCCCGAGCATCTCCTGCCAGGTCTCGCTCGGGACCTGGCCGCCGAGGACGAGCAGCAGCCGCCCGTCGGTCGCGAGCACGGCCAGGCTCTCGCCGCTCCGGGCCGGGATCAGCCGCAGCGAGCCGATCGCCGAGCGCGGGATCCGGCGCGGGCGCAGCCCCGCGCGCACGAACAGCAGGGCGGCGGGAGAGATCTCGAGCCGCCAGTTGACCATCGTGCGCACCCCGAGGCCGATCAGGGCGGCAATCGCCGCGGCCATCAGAACGCCGACGCCCTGGCTGGCGTGGTGCTGGGCGCTGAAGAACAGCTCCAGTGAGATCACCCCGAACAAGAGGACGAACGGGGCCATGCTCCAGGGCAGCAGCGCGCGCCAGCGCTCGGGCACCAGCTCGACCGTCTGTCCCTCGGTTATCAGCCGCATCGCCCTGTCTACCCTAGCGACGCATCGCCGGAGGCGACGAGCCTCGCCTCGGTGATCTGCAGTGCATCGCGGAGCTGGCGCACGAGGTCATGCTCGGCGCGCAACGCCCAGGGCAGCGGTGAGGAGATCGCACATCACCTCAACCCCCATCACCGGAACGATCCGATAGCGGCTCTCACGCTCCTGGGCTCATCGGAACGCTCGTAGTGGACCACGTGCGGCTCGCCCGGGCGCTCCTCGCGGAGCTTCAGCCGTCCGCGGGGCACGTGGAAGTAGGTGTCGCGCTGCCCGCGCTCGCCATGGTCGACCGCGCCGAGCTGCAGGCAGGTGGCCAGCGAGCGGGCCGGGTCCGGATCGCGCGCCTTGAGCTCGACGTTGCGGCGCGGGTCCATCTCACGCGTTCTCGATCGCGAACTCCCGTGCGCGGACCGCGCTCGCGAGCAGCAGCCCGAGGAAGCGGTCGAGCGTCTCGGGGTCCAGCGACTCGAGCGGCAGCTCGCCGCACACGAAGACCTCGCCGGCGCGGTTCTCGGCGAAGCACACCAGCGGCGCCTGGCGGTTCCAATACAGCAGCTGGTGGGGGTCGATCACCCCCGGCGGCAGGACCACGGCCTGGGCGCGCAGCAGGCTGCCCTTGATGGCCACGCCGATGTCGAGCGGATAGCCGGCGGCCTGGAGCCCCAGGCCCCATTCCCCCGGCGCGACCTCGCGCACCGGGGTCTCGAGCGAGGACATGAAGTGCGCGACGCGCTCGGCCGGGGAGTCCACCCGCCGGCAGCGTAGCGGTCAAGGGTGCTGGCGCAGGCCGGCCAGGACGTAGCGCACGGTGTGCTCGGCGAGCTGCTCGCGGCGCAGGCGCCCCCCGGTTCGGTACCAGCGGTAGATCCAGATGACGTTGGCGAAGACGAAGTTGGCCAGCAGGCGCGGGTCGGCGTCGGCGGGGACTTCGCCCTGCTCCTGGGCGGCGGCGATCTGGCCGATCACGAAGCGCTCGTGCACCCGGCGACGGCGGGCGATGTCGGCCCGGCGCTCGCCGCTGAGCTGCTCGGCGTCGTGGTAGTAGACCGAGATCTTGATCAGGTTGGCCGCGTTGTGCAGCGTCTGGCGGCGGATGTACTCCCCCAGGCGCTCCAGCGCCCCGAGGTCCTCGATCGCGGCGACGTCCTCGAGGATCTTCTCGACCTCCTCGTGGACCTCCTCGAGCAGCCAGTAGAGGAGATCCTCCTTGGTGCGGATGTAGTAGTAGAGGCTGCCCTTGAGGATCCCCAGCTCGTCGGCGACGTCCTGCACCGAGGAGTCCGCGTAGCCGCGCTCGTGGAAGACCCGCGCGGCGGCGTCGACGACCTCGCGGTTGCGGCGCTTGTCCTGGCCGCCGGCGGTCGTGCGCGCGTCGCCGCGCCGGCGCTCGCCGGCCTCACGCCGACGTCCGCGGGCCGGGGTGCTGGCCACGTCAGTCGCTCGCCGATCCGTCGACCCAGCGCCCGTCCACGGCGCGGTAGGGCCGGGCGATCTCGACCAGCGTGCCGTGCGCGCTGTCGGGCATCACCCACGTCCAGCGCTGCCAGGGCATCGTCGGATCCTCGCTGATCTGTCCCGTGGTCAGGCCCCGCTCGGCCAGACGGCGCGCGGCGTCCTCGGGGTCGTCGGTCGTGAAGCACAGATGATGGACGTGCTCGCCGACCTTGGCCAGGCGGCGACCGAGCGGCGTGTCCGGCGACGGCTGCATGAACTGGATCTCGCAGCCGCCGTGGGAGACGAACGTCGCCCAGGCCATCTGGTCGTCGCCGCCCTCGAAGGCGTCGTAGCGCACGATCCGCTCCTCGAGTTGCTGCGGATCGAGCACGCCGAGGATCTTCGACCAGTCCTCGATGGCTCGATCGAGGTCGTGGACGAGGATGCAGACGTGTGCGAAAGGCCCAGACGGCACGCGAAAAAATCTACCAACCGTAGGGTTGATCGTCTACCGTGGCCCCACCTGCGACGAGGAGGGAGAGCAATGAGCGACACCGTCACGATGGGCGCCACCGAGGCCGCGGGAATCGAGGTCGGCGACCAGCGGATGCTGATCGACGGGGAGTGGTGCGCTGCGCAGTCCGGCCGCACGCTCCCGATCGTCAACCCGGCCAACGAGCGCCAGATCGGCACGCTGGCCGACGCCGGCGCGGCCGACGTCGAGCGCGCGGTCAAGGCCGCCGCGGACGCGTTCGCCCAGGGCGAGGGCCAGTGGGCCCAGCGCCCGGTCGCCGAGCGCGTGGCGATCCTCGGGCGCGTCCTCGACGTGCTCGACGGCCAGGCCCAGCAGATCGGCTCGATGGAGGTGGCAGGCGGCGGCATGACGCTGCGCAACGCGATGGGTTTTCACGCGATGGGCGCGCCCGGCTTCGTCCGCGCCAACATCGCCCAGGCGCCGACCGACCAGTTCGTCGGCCTGCCGCTCGAGGAGGCCCCGACGGTGAGCGCGAACTACCTGCGCCGCGAGCCGGTCGGCGTCGTCGCCGCGCTGCCGCCGTCGAACGCCGGCTACTTCCTGGGCCTGTACAAGACGATGTGCGCGCTGGTCACCGGCAACGCCGTCGTGCTCAAGCCCTCGCCGTTCTGCTCGCTGGGCTGCGCGGCGCTCGCCCGGGCGATCGACGCCGACCCCGACATCCCCAAGGGCGTCTTCCACCTGCTCTTCGGGGACACCGAGGCGGGCCCGGCGCTGACCCGCCACCCGCTGGTCGACAAGATCAGCTTCACCGGGTCGGCCGAGACCGGGCGCCGCGTGCTCGCGGCCGCCGCGCCGAACCTCTCGCGGGTCACGCTCGAGCTCGGCGGCAAGGGCCCGGCGATCGTGCTCGACGACGTCGACCTGGGCTACGCGATCGACGGGATGATCTGGGGATTCCTCTGGCAGAGTGGCCAGGCGTGCATCTCCGGATCGCGGCTGCTCGTTCCCGAGTCGTTGCACGACGAGGTCGTGCAACGACTGATCGACCGCTGCCGCACGCTGGTGATCGGCGACCCGATGAGCCCGGACACCGACTTCGGGCCGGTCGTCTCCGCCGCCCAGCGCGACAAGGTCGAGGCGTGCATCGCCGGCGCCCGCGCGGAGGGGGCGACGGTGGCCTACGGCGGCGAGCGGCCCGACCTCGGCCCCGGCTTCTGGGTGCAGCCCACGATCCTCGACGACGTCACGAACGACATGGACATCGCGCAGGGCGAGGTCTTCGGGCCGGTGCTCGCGGTCATCCGCTACCGCGACGAGGAGGATGCGCTGCGGATCGCCAACGACACCGAGTACGGCCTGAGCGCCACGGTGTGGACCACGAGCAACGCCCGCGCGATCAGCATGGGCAAGCGGCTGCGGGCCGGGACGGTGTGGATCAACGACCACCACATGGTCTCTCCGCTGGCGCCGTTCGGCGGCTACAAGAACAGCGGCATGGGGCGCGAGTTCGGGATCCAGGGCCTGGAGGCGTTCACCGAGATCAAGCACATGCACCTCGACCTCACCGGCAGCGGCGATCGGCCGGTGTACGGGATCCTGCTCGGGCACTGATGCTCGAGTACCGCGTGGCGGGGCCGATCGCGTGGATCACGCTCGATCGGCCCCCGCACAACGCGATGGTCAGGTCGATGTACGCCGAGCTGCGCGGGCTGCTCGCCCGCGCGGCCGGCGAGGGGGCGGTCCGCGCGGTGATCCTGCACGGCGCGGGCCGCTCGTTCTCGGTCGGCGGCGACATCGACGACTTCGCCACGATCGGCGGCCTGGCCGACCGGCGCGACTACATGCTCGACGCGATGAGCGCCTTCCAGGCCGTCGAGGAGTGCCCGCTGCCGGTGATCGCCGCCGTCCACGGCTTCGCCCTCGGCGGCGGCTGCGAGCTGGCGATGGTCGCCGACGTGGTCATCGCCGACGAGACGGCGCGCTTCGGCACCCCCGAGGCGACCGTCGGCCTGACGCCGGGGCCGGGGATCGCGCGCGGCCTGGCCCAGTGCAACCTGCACTGGATGAAGCTGATGGTGCTCGGCGCCGAGCAGCTCGACGCGCGGGAGGCGCGGCTGGCCGGGATCGTCAACCGCGTCGTCCCCGAGGGCGAGCACGTCGCCGCCGCGGAGGCGCTCGCCACGCGGATGGCCGGCCTGGCGCCGCTCGCGCTCGAGGCGGGCAAGCGGCTGCTCAACGACAATGCACCCCAGGCCTGGCGGCACGCGATCGATCACATCGTCGTGCTGCAGAGCACCGACGACTTCCAGGAGGGCATCGCGGCCTTTCGCGAGCGGCGCGAGCCGCGGTTCAACCGCCGCTGATCACAGACGTGCGTGAACTGAGCCCTCATATTGGGGGGTCAGTGAGCAAACGGCGAGGGCCGATCGTACGATGCAGGGATGTACGAGGTGCTCCCCGGGATCGTCCACTGGTCCGCGCCCCACCCCCGCATCGGCGCCGAGGTCTCCTCCTACTGGCTCGAGCCCGACGGCGTGCTGATCGATCCGCTCGTGCCGCCCGACGGCGGCCTCGAGTGGCTCGCCCGGCGCCCGGCGCCCCCGGCGGTGGTCGTGCTCTCCAACCGCCACCACTACCGCGACGCCGGCCGCTTCGCCGAGCGCTTCGGCGCCACGGTCCACGCCCCGCGCAGCGGGCTGCACGAGTTCACCAACCGCGAGGCCGTCACCGGCTACGACCCCGGGCAGGCGCTCCCCGGCGGGATCGTCGCCTTCGAGATCGGCGGGCTGTGCCCGGACGAGACGGCGCTGTACCTGACCGAGCAGCGCGCCGTCCTGTTCGCCGACGGCGTCGTGCGCGGCGACCTGCACAGCGAGTCGGGCCCGCTCGGCTTCGTGCCCGACGCCCTGATGGACGACCCGCCGGCGACCAAGCGGGCGCTGCTCAACGCGTTCGAGCGTGCGCTCGAGGAGCTCGAGTTCGAGCATGTCCTGCTCGCCCACGGCGGCGCGGTGATCGGCGACGGCCGCGCCCAGCTCGAGGACCTCGTGCGCTGCGGCGGGCGCACGGCGTTCGAGATGTAGCTCAGCCCGCCCGGCGCGCCCGAGCCAGCAGGCGCGTCAGCGAGGCCGATCCGATCGTCGGCGGGTGCACCACGTAGAGGGTCGATCCGGTGGCCGACTGCCAGGTCACGGAGGTCGGCACGCCCTCGCGTACGGCGCGCTCGCTCGCGCGCTGCCCGGCGGCGAGCAGCTTCTTGATCCGCTTGGAGGTCGCCCGCGACGCAGGATCGTCGGGAGTTGCCTGCGCTGCTTGGGCGACAGGCACGCGCGCGGCGGCGAGATCACCGGCGCGCGGCCCAGCACGAGCCACTCGCCCGGTCCGAGCAGGCGAATCGTGTCGGGGTCGTAGCTCCCGAGCTCCGTGGCGAGGGCCTCGCCGGCGTTCGCGAACTCGGGCAGCAGGTCCGCGGTCCCCCGCGGACGGCGCAGCACCGCGAACTGGGCCAGCATCGAGGCGGGCGCGGGGCCCGTGATCTGGACCGGCGAGGTCAGCCCGGCGGCCTGACCGGCGGAGGCCCGCAGGCACGCCGACGAGCTGCCCGGCGCGCTCGCGCTCGCGCTGGCCGCTGCGAGCAGGCTCACGAGCGGCGTGACGCGGACCCGGGGGGCCACGACCATCGACTCCATCCGTTCGCCAGGCGAACGATCAATGTTCGTGCCGAGACACGCCTACGCGCGCAGCGGCGCCAGGAGCTCCGGGGTGATCCGGCTGACCGCCAGCTCGCCGCTTCCGAGCATCTCGGTGCGATCGAAGTGAAAGCCGGAGAGGTCCTCGCGCAGCGCGTGCGCCGCGAGCGCGTCGAACGCCGCCCCCGCGGCGGCGTCGCGGAAGATCGAGATCGAGACCACGTCGCCGCCCGAGCAGTCGAGCACGTGGTAGCCGAGGAAGCCGTCGAGCGCCTGCACGCGATCGGCGAGGCCCCCGGCGCCGTCGATGATCCGCGCGAGCCCGCCCACGTCCGCGCCGCGCAGCCGGTAGCGCCGCGCGCTGAGATGCCGCCCGCGCGTGGCCGTCGCGAGCTCGGGGGCGGTGCGGCTCACCACGAGCTCGCCCTGGCGGGATTCGGTCGCGGTGAGCTCGAGCCGCGGCGCCATGCTCTCGGTCCACCGGCGCGCGAGATCACGCGAGGCGGCGGCCTCGCCGGGCCGCGTGAACACGCTCACCGACATCGCCTCGCCGTCGCCGGAGTCGACGAAGGCGTAGGACACGAAGCCCGGCTGGCCGCCGATCCGATCGGCGAACTCGAGCTCGACGAATTCGGCAAGATCACTCGTCGGGGCGCGGTGCACGAAGTAGCACCTGACGCTGGCAAACACCCGGACCTCCTCCGCTGCGACTGACGGCCATCGTACCGGCCCGGCCTATCAGCCTCCAGCGAGCAGGGCGCCGACCTCCGGGGAGATCCCGGAAGGCTGCTGGTAGAGGCCCAGATCGACCGGCACGGCGAGCCCGGTCACATAGCGCGCCTCGTCGGAGCTCAGCCAGAGCAGCGCGTTGGAGATGTCGCGCGCCTCGACCCACGGCACCGGCATGAGGTTCATCGCCTGCGAGGGGAACTCGATGTCCTTCATCGTCCCGCCGTCCTTGCCGCCGGTGAACAGCGCGATCGTCTCGGGGTTGTCGACCATCGGCGTGTTGACCGTCGCCGGGCAGATGGCGTTCACGCGGATCATGTGCGGCCCCAGGTCGGCGGCGAGCGTCTTCATCAGCCCGATCACGCCGTGCTTGGCCGCGCCGTAGGCGGTCGTGCCGTAATAGGCCTTGATCCCCGCGACCGACGAGGTCAGCGTGATCGCGCCGCCGTTGCCCGCGGCGATCATGTGCGGGACGACCGCCTTGACCGACTGCCAGACCCCCTTGAGGTTGATGTCGATCATCTCGTCCCACTCCTCCTCGGGCGTGTCCCAGCTGCCGAAGGTGGCGATCCCGTGGTTGACCGAGAGGATGTCGATGTGCCCGAACTCGCTCATCGCGCTGTCGGCCACGCGCTTGCAGTCCTCGGCGCTGCGGGCGTCGGCCACGACCGACACGCAGCGCTGATCGAGCTCCTCGACCAGGCGCACGGTCTCGGCCAGGTCGCCCTCGCTCGCGCCGGCGTACTTGACCGTGGGCAGCTGGCGGGCGATGTCGCTGACGACGATCTGCGCGCCCTCCTCGGCCAGACGGATCGCGTGCGAGCGACCCTGCCCGCGCGCCCCGCCGGTGATGACCGCAACCTTTCCCTCGAGTCGACCCATGTGAGCTCCTTTGGTTTGCCGTACAGATCCGGCGGCGAGTCTAGTCCTCAGTTTCGACGGCTGCGTTGACTCGATAGCGTGCAGGTGGTGAACCCTCCCGGGGAGCTCTCCGACACCCACATCGCGACCGTCTACGACGCCGTGCGCGCCCAGGTCGTCGGCCGCGAGGAGCAGATCGGCAGCGTGCTCGCCGTGCTCGCCGCCGGCCGCGATCTGCTGCTCGAGGGGCCGCCGGGGACGAGCAAGTCGACGATCCTGCGGGCGGTCACCGAGCACTTCGGGATCCCGCTGGTGTTCGTCGAGGGCAGCGCCGAGCTCACGCCGGCGAAGCTGATCGGCTACCACAACCCCGCCGACGTGGTCCGCCGCGGCTACCTGCCCGAGGATTTCGTCCACGGCCCGCTCCCCCAGGCGATGAGCGCCGGCGGCTTCCTGTACCTGGAGGAGTTCAACCGCATCCCCGAGGACACGCTCAACACGCTGCTCACTGCGATGGCCGAGCGCGAGCTCACGATCCCGCGCGTGGGCCGACTGGTCGCCGAGCCGAGCTTCCGCCTGGTCGCGGCGATGAACCCGTTCGACCACATCGGGACCACGCGCGTGAGCCAGTCGATCTACGACCGGCTGTGCCGCATGGCGATCGGCTACCAGACCGAGCTCCAGGAGCGCGAGATCGTCGCGCTGCGCACCGGGTCGAGCGCGAGCGCGCTCGTCGCCTCGGCCGTGCGCGTCACGCGCGCCACCCGCGGGCACCCCGAGCTGCGCCTGGGCTCGAGCGTGCGCGGCGCGATCGACTTCGTCCTCGTCGGCGAGCAGCTCGCCGCGATGCGCCGCCTGGCGCTCGACAACGGCGCGCTGGAGCCCTCGCTGCTGCACGACGCGGCGCGGCTGGCGCTGTCGAGCAAGGTCGCCGTGCAGGAGGCGGCCGGCCTGACTCCCGAGCAGGTGCTCGGCACGATCGTCGACGCCCATCTGCTCGACGGGTGAGCGCGGCGGTCGTCGGGCGCCGGCGCGAGCGCGAGGCCGTGCAGGCCTCGCTCGACGCCGGGCTGCACGTCCTGCTCGAGGGCCCGCCGGGGACGAGCAAGTCCACGCTGCTGCGCGACGTCGCCGCCGAGATGGGGCAGGCGCTGTTCTTCGTGGAGGGCAACGCCGGCCTGACGCCCGCGCGGCTGGCCGGCGCGCACGCGCCGCATGAGGTGCTCGCGCACGGCTACCGCGACGAGGACTTCGTCCCCGGGCCGCTCGTGGAGGCGATGCGCGAGGGCGCGCTGCTCTACATCGAGGAGCTCAACCGAGTCCCGGCCGACACGCTGAACCTGCTGCTGGGCCCGCTCGCCGAGGGTCGCCTCGCGGTCGCGCGCCTGGGCGAGGTGCACGCGCGCGAGGGCTTTCGCCTGATCGCCGCGATGAACCCGTTCGACCACGGCGCCGCACCGGTCAGCCGCGCCGTCCTGGACCGCCTGGTCCGGCTGGCCGTCGTGCCCCAACCCGAGGACGAGGAGCGCACGATCGTCGCCGCTCGCACCGGATCGCAGAACGACTGGCTGATCGAGGGCTCGGTAGCGGTGACGCGCGCGACGCGCGATCACCCCGAGCTCGACCACGGCGCCTCGGTGCGCGGCGCGATCGACCTGGTCGCGGTGGCCGAGCGCCTGGCCGCGCATCGCGACCTGACCCTGCGCGCCCGCGAGAAGGACGCCGAGCGCGCGGTGCTGAGCGCGACGCTGCTCGCGCTCTCGGGCCGCGTGCAGGTCGCCTCCTGCGGCCGCCCCGCCGAGGTCATCCTGCGCGAGCTCTTCGAGGACATCTTCCTGCTCGCGCCGGCGCGGGCGCCGCGCGGCGCGCACGTGCTCGACCTCGAGAACCCGGTCGTCAGCCGCCGCCCGCCGCGCCCGGCGCCGCTGGGTCGCGTGCCGGCGCGGCCGGTCGAGCAGGCGCCCGACGTGGCGCCCGAGCGGGCGTGGCCCAAGGCGGGCGAGGTCAAGGCGGCGCCGGCGGTGATGAGCGCCGCCGACGTCGC
The DNA here is from genome assembly GCA_036266975.1 of Solirubrobacteraceae bacterium. GTDB lineage: Bacteria > Actinomycetota > Thermoleophilia > Solirubrobacterales > Solirubrobacteraceae > DATAWZ01. The sequence continues at coordinate 19,671 of DATAWZ010000215.1, read as the reverse complement.
GCGCGCCCTGGACCGGCCGGCCGCCATCGACCGGGACGCCGAGCTGCAGGAGTCCCAGGACGCGCTCGCCGACCTCGGGGGCGAGGGCCGCGAGGACGCCGAGCGCGACAGCGAGGAGCGCGAGGAGGATCTCTACGAGCGCGCGCGGCGCCTCGCCCGCGAGATCCTGCTGCGGCTGCCCAAGCGCGTGCTGACCGCCAACGCCGGCCGGGGCAAGCTCGCCACGATCCGCTACCGCTGGGGCTCGGACGATCTGGACCTCGACCGCACGCTGGAGGAGATCGCCGGCAACCCGTTCCCCGAGGCCGAGGACTTCTGGGTCCACGAGCGGCTGCGGGCCCGGCGGGCGTACGCGCTGATGCTCGACGTCAGCGGGTCGATGCGCGGCGAGCAGCTCGTCAACGCGGCGGTGGCGGCGGGCGCGCTGGCCACCGCGATCGACCGCGACGACCTGGCCGTGATCGCCTTCTGGCGCGACGGGGCGGTGCTCGAGCCGCTCTCCGCCCGGATCGACACCGAGCGGCTGCTGCGGCGCGTGCTGAGCCTGCCCGCGCGCGGCCTGACCAACCTGCACCTCGGGCTCGAGCTGGGGCTGCGCGAGCTCAGCCGCGCGAGCACGCGCGACCGCATCGGGATCCTCTTCAGCGACGCCGGCCACAACCTCGGCGAGGACCCGCTGGCGATGGCCGCGCGCTTTCAGGTGCTGCACGTCGTGGCGATCTCGGCCGAGCCGGCGCGCGTGCGCGCCTGCCACGACGTCGCCTCGCGCGGCGGCGGGCGCTGCGTGCTGGCGACCTCGCTCGAGGAGATCCCCGCGGCGATCAACGAGCTCGTCGGCGCCTGAAACGTGCGGATCGAGGGGGTTAAAGAGTGGGAGGCGGCGGGGGCGATGGGGTGCGGAGCGCGCGGTCAGGGGCGGGGTCGCCTCCGCGTCGGCGGAACAGGTCGACGAAGGCGACGAGCCGGGCCAGCGCCGCGCCCCACAGGCCGAGCGCCGGCAGCGGCTCGCCCGACTGCGCGTCCCAGAAGTAGGCGAGGTCGCCCGGCATCATGTCCTCGGGGCTGCGCGGGTAGGCGACGATGTACTTCTCGGTGGCCCGGGAGACCAGGCCCGAGCAGATGAACTGGCCGTCCATGTGGATCGACAGGTTCCAGCCGAACAGCGCCTGCACGGCCAGGCCGACGAAGTTGAGGACGCCGTACTTGTCGCCGACGTGCGAGCGGCCGAAGCCGCAGGCGAGCTCGCGCTGCTCGGGCGAGGCGACCACGTGGACGACCAGGTAGTCGCTGCCGCGGTACTTCTCGATGTTGTCCAGGGCGACGCCCGACTCGATGGCCTCGCAGAGGTCACCCTGCTCGGAGACGATCAGCGTGGAGTGCGTCCAGCGCGCGAAGTCGCAGTCGCCGAAGCGCACGCGCTCGCCGGCCTGGATCAGCTTGCCGAGCGTCGTGGTCGCCCCGCCCCGGCCCTTGGTCGTCGTCGCGCGGTGCAGGCTGAAGTCGCCCGGGACGTAGTGGTCGGGCGCCTCTCCGGGCGGGTAGTGGCTGACGGTGACGCCGGCGGGGCGCCGCTCGCGCATCTGCTCCCGGATCCGGTCTTCCCTCGTGCGCCGGCGCATCGGTCGAACACGCTAGCGCGCCTGCACGAGCGCCGGAACGTGGCCCCGTGTGTCAGGCTTGCGGTGCGTTGTCGGTCCGAGCGCCAACGGGACCATGCGTCTGATCGGACGCGACCAGGAGCTGGCCGAGCTCGACGCGGCCTTCGCGCAGGCGTCGACGGGCCGGTTGCGCTGCGTGCTGCTGCTCGCCGATCCGGGCGTGGGCAAGACCCGGCTCGCCCAGGAGGTCCTCGAGCGCCATGCGCGCGCCGCGATGGGCCTCGCGGCCCGCGCGCACCCGCTCAGCGGCAGCGCCTCGTTCGGCCTGTGGGCCGAGGCGCTCGAGCGTCACCTGCGTGACCGCGAGCCCGACGAGGTCCGCGCCCTGTGTGACGGCCTGGATGACCTGGCCGGGCTGCTGCGCAGCGTCGCGGTGGCCCGCGGCACCGAGGCGCGCTCGGCGCCGGTGCCCTCGCGCCCGCGTGTGCTCGACGGCCTGGGCGCGCTCGTCGCCGAGCTGGCCCGCGAGCGGCCGCTGATCGTCGTGCTCGACGACGTCCATCAGGCCGACCCGTCCTCCTGGGACGTGCTGCACTATCTCGCCGACCATCCCGTGGGCGCCGGCCTGTTGGTCATCGCGATCGCTCGCACCGGCGCGCTCACCCGCCAGCCGGAGGCGATGCGGGTCCTGCTCGACCTCGAGCAGCAGGGCGCCCTGCAGCGCATGGTCCTGAACCCGCTCAGCGATCCCGCGGTCGGCGAGCTCGCGCGCGAGGTGCTCGGGCCCGAGGCGACCCCCGAGGTCGTCGACGCCCTCGTCGCGCGCTCGCGCGGCAACGCCTTCTTCGCGCTCGGGCTGCTGCAGGCGCTGGCCGGGCCGCACCTCGCCGGCGAGGGCGAGCGGCCCGGGGCGCTGCCCGAGGTCGTCGTGGAGGCGGTGCGCACGCGGGTGCTGGGGGTCGAGCCGCTCGGGCGCGAGGTGCTCGAGCTGCTCGCGGTCGCGGGCGATCGCCTCGAGCTCAGCGAGATCGCACGGCTGACCACTCCCCCGCTGGCCGATCTGGCACTCGCGCTCGAGCGCCTCGTCGACATGCGGCTGCTCGTCGAGGAGCGCGTCCACGCGCGCTGGGGCTACGAGATCGCCCACCCGTTGATCGAGGAGACGATCCGCCACGACCTCGGCGCGGCCCGGCGGCTGGTCATCCACCGGCTCCTGGGGCGCGCGCTGCTCGCCCGCGGCCAGCTCGCCGAGGCCGCCGCGCACTTCGCGCACTCGGCCGAGGCTGGCGACGACGAGGCGATCGAGGTCGTGCAGGGCGCGCTCGCCGAGGCCGATCGCCGTGGCGCCTACCGCGAGGGGGTCACGCTCCTGGGCGTCCTCGGCGACCTGCTGCCGGCCGGCGATGACCGCTGGGCGACGGTGGCCGAGGAGCTGCCGCACTGGATGTTCGACCACCGCGCCGACGGCGACACCGGCACCGCCGCCGCCGCGCTGAGCAAGATCGACGCGCTGCCCCAGGCGCACCTGGACACCCACGCGCGCGCGGTGATCAAGGGCCGGCTGGTGACCACGCTCGCCTACGGCACCGGCGACGTCGAGCGCGCCGCCCGCGAGGCCGACGAGGCGATCGCCCTGTTCGAGCGTGCCGGCGACCGCGCCGGCGCGCTGCGTGCGGCGATCGAACGGGCCTACATCGGGGCGATCGCCGGCGACATCCGGATGCTCGTGCAGGGCGCCGAGCGCGTGCTCGGGGAGGCCGGGGCCGAGGACTCGGTGCTCGAGGCGGCGCTCGGCGGGCTGAGCAGCGGTCGCTTCGTCTCCGGTGACGTCGACGGCGCCGAGGAGGCGGTGGACCGCGCGCTGGAGGTCGCCCGCCGCCTGGGCGACCCGTACCGGATCCTGCGCCACGCGATGAGCCTCGGCTGGATCCTCGGCTACTCGGGCGACCTGCCCGGCGCCTATGCGGCCTTCGAGCAGGCGCGCGCGGCCGATCCGGGCTGGCGCCAGAGCATCGTGCTCGGCCTGGAGGCGGAGATTCGCTGGCTCGCCGGCGACCTCGCCGGCGCCGTGCGATGCGCCGAGGAGGGCGTGCTCACGGGCCTGAGCCTGCGCCGCGGGCTGGCCGCGGTGGTCGGCGCGCTCGCCGGCGCGGAGACCGACGGGCTCGGCGAGGCGCGCCGCGCGCTCGTGCAGGCGCGCGGCGTCTACGGCGGGCGCCGCGACTGGTTCTACGTCACCGACCAGTTCCGCCACGCCGAGGGGATGCTCGCCTGGCGCGACGGGCGCCTGGACGCGGCCCGCGTCGAGCTCGAGCGCTCCGCGCAGAACCTGCTCGCGATGAACGCGCCGGCGCTCGCGCCGCCGGTCCTCGTCGACCTGGTCGAGCTGTGCGCCGAGCTGGGCGACGCGGACGGGGCGGCGGCCGCGAGCGATCGACTGGCCGAGGTCGCCGCGCTCGTGGCCCGTCCACTCTACGACGGGTTCGCCGCGCTCGCCCAGGCGTGGGCGGCCCTCGCCGGCGGCGCACTCGAGCAGGGCGAGCGCCGCGGCCGGGACGCCGCGGAATGGTTCGGGACCACGGGCTACCTCGGGTATCAGGCGCGCGCGCTCGCCGCCGAGGGTGCGGCCCGCCAGCGCCGGGACCCGGCGCGGGTCGACGGGCTGCGCGCCGCTGCGGCGGCGTTCAACGAGATCGGCGCGACCTGGCGGCGCGACCGCGTGCTCGAGCGGCTGCGGTCGGTGGGCGCCGCCGGCCGGCGCGCCGCGGCGACCGCGCTGGGGGCCGACGCCTTCACGGCCCGCGAGTGGGAGGTCGCGCGCCTGGCCGCGCAGCGGCTCACCGCGCAGGAGATCGGCGAGCTGCTGATCGTGAGCCGGCGCACGGTCGAGAGCCACCTGGCCAGCATCTACTCAAAGCTCGACGTGCACTCCAAGGGCGAGCTGATGCGCGCGCTCGCCGAGCGCGGCGATCACGCCGGCTCGACCAGCGGCTCGCCGAGCCTCGCGCACGTCTGGGCGGCCACGCCCCCGCGCTCGACCCGGTAGTCGCGCGCACCGGCGAGCTGTTGATCGTGAGCCGGGGCACGGTCGAGAGCCACCTGGCCGGCATCTACGCAAAGCTCGACGTCACTCCGAGGGCGAGCTGATGCGCGCGCTCGCCGAGGCTCGCGCACGTCTCGGCGGCCACGCCGCCGCGCTCGACCCGGTAGTCGCGCGCCGGCCCGATGTGGGCCAGCGAGAGCTCGAGCGCCTGGCGCGGGGCGGTGAACAGCGGCGAGACGCTGCTCCCACGTAGTGCCGGTCTGGATCAGGGCGGGCTCGACCTCGCCGCGGCGGTAGCGGCGATAGAAGGCCGTGCACTCGTAGTCGTCGAGGATCTCCTGGCGGCTGACGCCGGCCAGCTCGAGGGCGAGGGCGATACCCCATTCGGGGCGCAAGCGACCAGGCCGGTGCGGTCCTTGCCCGCGTGGCAGTGGACCAGGCACGGCAGGTTGGCGGGGTCGGCCAGGTGCTCGATCGCCGTGCCGAACGCCGGCGCCGGCTCGCTTGCCTGCCCCGGCCATGGGGGTGCCGCGCACGGGGTATCGAGCATCGCGGTGTTCAGCGCCCCGAGCTCGCCCACCGAGTAGTCGAGCAGCTCGCCGGCCATCACCTGTTCGATCAGGCCGTTGCCGCTCCCGTCGGCCGGCGGCTGGAGGACGATCGAGTGGTGGCGCACGCCGTCGGGCACCGGCGCGCTGACCGACCCGGCCAGGCCGCGGGCGCGCAGGTCGATACCCGATGCGGGGCACGAGCGATCGTGGCCAGCCCGAGCCCAACCGAGCGACTCGCGCGTCGCGTTGGCCGTGGCCTCGGAGCGCAGGACGCCGCGGCGGGTGACGCGGCCCGGGCCGGCCGGCAGGCCGCCGACGTCGCGCAGGTTACGCAGCCCGTCGACGAGGATCGCCCGGCCGGTCGCGCTCATCCGGTCAGGCGCGCCTCGGTGCGCTGGATGGCACCGGCGAGCTCGGGCTTGGCCAGCTCGTACCAGCGGACGATGATCCGGTCCTCGGCGTAGCGCACGAGCAACTCGTCCTCGCGCTGCTGCAGCGTCATCGGCTGAGCGTCGGGGCCGACGGTCAGGCAGCAGTACCAGAGCGCGTCGCGGACCGGGCCGCCCTCGTCGGGGAACTCGGCGAGCAGCGAGTGGAGCCCGCGCAGCTCGGCCTCGATCTGGGCCGCGTCGAGGTTGGCGACCAGATTGGTCAACCGCTCCGGCGCGCCGGCGTCGCGCAGGTACCAGCCCGCGTCGAGCGGCTCCAGGCGACAGCGGCGCACCTTGGGCGAGCAGCCCGTGTCGTGCAGCGCGGCGGCGGCGACGAGCAGCTCGCCGTCCTCGCCGAGGTGCTCGCGGATGTCGCGGGCCCGGGCGATCACGCCGAGGTCGTGGGTCCACCGCCGTCCGCTGTCACCGAGCAAGCCCTCGGCGAGGTCCACGGCCCAGCGCTCGAGCTCCCCCGGGTTGTCGGTCGCGGCCATCGGCGGGATCGTAGATGCGGGTTGCCGCAGCCACATCGGTAGCCGCTACTGCTCGCGCTACGCAGCCGCGGCCGCCGGCGGGACTCCGCCGCCGCAAGGGTGGCGGCGGAGTCCCGCGACGCTCTAGCGGACCCGAGCGAACCTGCGGTCGCTGCGCTCGGGACGTGTCGACGGCTGCTGCCGGCTCCGGCGCCGATCGCTGCGGCTGGCCCGGAGGTTCGGCAGGGAAAGCGGCGCCGGGGCATAGGGATCGTAGGCGCCAGGGTGATGGGGTTGGATGCTGAAAAGACTCATGACCTCCTCCTACCTACTCACTTGTGGCCGTTGGCTTGGTCCTCTCTCAGCCTCTTGTATGGACACATGTCTAGAATAGCACCAATACTCATGCCCTGCAACCAGGGTTGACGCCTGTCTGTACACTGGCCCGCCATGGAGGGAGCGATTCGGCCGCGGGCCGAGGTCCCCGGACGACCGCGCGGCCGGCGCCGGCCCGTGCCGCGATCGCGCACCGCGATCCTCGAGACCGTCGAGGAGCTGTTGCGGGTTCGCCGGCTCGACGAGCTCACGGTCGCCGAGATCGTCGAGGCCGCCGGCGTGTCGCGGGCGACGTTCTACACCCACTTCGATTCCAAGTTCTCGGTCGTGGCCGCGCTCGTGCGCGACATCGTCAACGGCGTCTACGAGAACTGGCGGCGCTGGTTCGAGGGCGATGAGCCGGCCGACGAGCCGACGCTCAGGCGCTACACCGACGAATCGGTCCGCCGCTGGCACGACCACCCGGCACTGCTCGCGGCGACGGTCGAGGGCTGGCACACCGATCCGGAGATCCACGACCTCTGGCAGCGCACGCTGGACAACTTCTCCGCGGCGCTCGCCGCGCGCATCGAGCGCGACCGCGCGGCCGGCCGCCAGCCGGCCGACGACATGGACGCCCTCGCGCTGGCCACCGGGCTGTGCTGGATGGCCGAGCGCGCGCTGTACATCGCCGCGAGCAGCCCGGAGAGCGTGCTGGGCTCCGAGGAGGCGCTCGCGACCACCTGGGCCGCGATCTGGGCCCGGGCCATGCGACCCGGGCCCTCCGGCGGCTGAGCGCTAGTGGTGCGGAGGTGCCACTAGGCCTCGACGAGCTCGGGCGTGGGCTCGGCGGCGGCCTCGAGGATCTCGACGGTCCCCTTGTCGCCGTCGATGCGGATCCGGGCGCCGTCGGGGATCAGCTGCATCGCCTTGGCCAGCTGCACCGCGGGCATCCCGTACTCGCGGGCCAGGCAGGAGCCGTGCGCGAGCAGCCCGCCGGTCTCCAGCACGATCGCGTTGATGAGCAGGAAGACCGGCGTCCAGCCCGGGTCGGTCGAGTTCGTGACGAGGATCTCCCCGTTCTGCACGCGGCCGATGTCCTTGAGCTCCTTGACCACGCGCGCGGTCCCCTCGACCATGCCGCCGCTGGTGCCGATGCCCAGGAACATCCCCTCGGGCAGATCCTGACCGGGGACCCGTTCGTATTCCAGGTCGGCGTCGCGGGTGCCCACCAGGTACTTGGGGTTGGTCCCCGCGCCGGTGTCGACGCGGTCGAAGTTGCGCATCCGCGCCGCGAGCTTCGCCTTCGTGAGCGGCAGGTTGGCGTTGCCCAGGAGCATCGCGTACAGCTCCTGCCCGGTGAGGAAGAAGTAGTCGCGCTCGCCCTCGAGCACCCCGCGCTCGCGCAGACGCCGGCTGAGCTCGGTGTAGCCGCGCTTGATCGAGAACGTCGTGCGGTCGACCCAGTGCCGCTCGTCGTCGCGGAAGAGCAGGAACCCGGTGATGTACTCGACCATCGCCTTGAACAGCTCGGCCTTGACGGCGCCGAACGGCTTGCGGCGGATGTTGTCGGCCACCTCGGCGATCACCGTCTGGCGCTTGGCCTCGACCTCCTTCTCCTTGGCCTCGGGATCCGCATCACCGTCGGCGGCGAGGAAGGCCTCCAGCGCCCGGTAGTCGACGCCCGGGTGCTCGGCGCGGCGCAGGTAGTAGATGTCCCGGTCGGCGTGGCCGCGGTGGCCGTTCTCGGCCATGAACGCGTCGTACTCCTTCAGCCAGGCGCGCCCCTCCTCGCTGTCGCCGGCGGCCTCGAAGAACGCGCCCTCGCGGTTCTCGGCGAACGCCTTGCTCAGCACCTCGGAGTTGCGGATGCCCTGGGCGAGTCTCCACAGCGCGTTGGCCTCGATCATCGCCGCGGTCGGCCGCGGCACGCCGGTGATCAGGTCGGTGAACACGGTCGCCCGCCCGCCGTCGTACCACTTGGTGAGCATCGCGACCAGGCCCGAGAACGCGTCGCGGGCGTGGATGAAGAAGCCGGTCCACACCTCCTGGATGTAGTCGGTTTCGTACTTCCACATCTCCTCGATGTAACGGATGAGCTCGGCGTCCGAGAGCTTGGTCAGCTCCTCGTCGCCGAGCCCCTGGGCCTTCGCGATGCCGTCGACCAGGTACTTGTTGTGCGCCTTCACCCAGGAGCTGAATCCCGACAGCGGGTCGGTCACCTGGCAGCGGACGTGCAGCTTCAGGAAGGAGCTCATGCTGAACGGCGCGTCGAGGGTCTCCTGGTGCATCGTCGCCGGCAGGTTGGCGAGCAGCGCGGCGCGCGTCGAGGGCAGCGAGGTGTGGGTGATAAAGCTCTGCTCGAGCGTGGTGTTGTAGTAGGCGTTGCCGCGGTAGTACTTCCACATCCGCATCTGGGCGCCCTCGGGGTTCTGGTAGAAGCCCTGCGCCCACTGGCTGGAGTGGGTGAACGAACGCGCGCGGAAGGAGTACATGAGCGGGGTGATCGCCCCGGTCCAGATCTCGTCCGCCCAGGCGCGCGTCCAGACCGTCTCGTCCGGCGCCGCCTCGTTCCACTGCCAGCCGTCGACGTCGGCGTCCCAGCTCAGGTCGACGCCGGTCACCGGCCGGGACTGGAGCAGGTAGAACTCGCCCTCGGCGTAGCCCCACTCGGTGTCCTGCGGGAAGTCGCTGTAGTGCGCCTGTACGCGGCGGCCGAGGTCGGCGAGCTGAGCGGCCTGCTCGTCGGTCAGGCTGAAGCGGTCGCGGTCCTGGGGCGGGACGTCCTCGGCGACGGTGCCCACGCCCGTCTCGGGGTTGCGCACGACGCGCTTCTCCTTGGCGCCGAGGGTCTTGGCCTTCACCCGCAGGTCGCGGTGGGCGACCGTGTACTCGTCGGGCGTGGCGATGCCCGAGACGATCGCCTCGCCCAGGCCCCAGCTCGCGTCGATGACGATCTCGTCGGTCGCCGCAGTGAGCGGGTTGGCGGTGAACATCACGCCCGAGACCTCAGAGGGCACCATCGTCTGCACGACCACGGCGATCCCGCCGCGGTGGTCGAAGCCCTTGGTGTGGCGGTAGGAGGCCGCGCGAGCGGTCCACAGCGAGGCCCAGCAGCGCTTGATCGCGTCGAGGACGCCGTCGGCTCCGACGATGTCCAGGTAGGTGTCGTGCATCCCGGCGAAGGACGCCTCGGCGAGGTCCTCGGCGGTGCCCGAGGAGCGCACCGCGACGTAGGTCCCGTCGCCGAGCGTGGCGTACGCCTCGCGCACCGGCCCGGCGATCGCCTCGGGCAGCTCGCGCCCGACGATCAGCTCACGGATGGCGGCGGTCCCGCGCTCGAGCTCGTCGGCGTGCTCGTGGTCGAGCCCGGCGGCGAGCGCGTCGATCTCGGCGGCCAGGCCGTCGCCGGCCAGGAACGCGGCGTGTCCGGCGGTCGTGACCGTGAAGCCCGGGGGCACGGGGAATCCGGCGTGGGTGAGCCGGCCGAGGTTGGCCCCCTTGCCGCCGACGAGGTCGTGGGTGCCCGATGCCTCATCGTCGAAGCGCAGGACATGGGAACTGGTCACGATCGACTCTCCTCTTCCGGGGTTCGAGGCGATCGTACGGCGGCGCCGACCGGCGTTACATCGGTAGGCGTTACTGGCGGCGCTACGTAGGCTGGATCGTGAAGAGCGGCTGGCCCTTCTCGACGGACTCGCCGTTGGCCACCAGGATGTCGACCACCCGGCCGCTCATCCCCGCGCCGACCTGGGTCATCAGCTTCATGACCTCGACGATGCACAGGGTGCTCTCCTCGGTGACCTCGTCACCGACGTCGACGAACGGCGGCGAGGTCGGGCTCGGCGCGCGCCAGAAGATCCCCACCGAGGGCGAGACGACCGGCTCGCCGGCCGCGCCGGTCGCCGCCGGGGCGTTGACGGGGGCGGCCTGCGCCGCGGGCGCACTTCCGTTGCCGGCGGGCGCCGGGGTCGCGACGGGCGTGGCCGCCGGGGCGGCGGCGCCGGCGGGCGCGCTCGCGGCGGCCGGCTCGTCGGCGCTCGTGCTCAGGCGGATCTCGAAGTCCTCGCCGCGAAGGTGGATCTCGTCCCAGTCGGACTGCTCGAATGCCTCGATGAGCTTGCGCAGGTAGGCGATGTCCACGGTCATGTCAGCTCCTGTTCCAGCCATCGGGTGTTGATGCGGTCGGCACGGAAGTCGGGGTGGCGGACGATCGAGCGCAGCAGCTCGGCGTTGGTGATGATGCCTCCGACGCGCAGATGCTGCAAGGCCCGCTCGGTGCGCTCGATCGCGCTGGCCCGGTCCGGGCCGTGCACGATCAGTTTGGCCAGCAGCGAGTCGTAGTGGGGCGGGATCCGGCTGCCCACCTGGATGTGGGTGTCCACCCGGATCCCGTCGCCCTGGGGCAGGATCCACTCCTGCACCGTGCCCGGGTCGGGGGCGAAGCCGCGCGCCGGGTCCTCGGCGTTCAGGCGGCACTCGATCGCGTGCCCGTCGATCGAGACCGCCTCCTGGCCGATCGACAGCCGCTCTCCGGCGGCGATGCGCAACTGCTCGCGCACTATGTCCACGCCGGTGACCGCCTCGGTCACCGGGTGCTCGACCTGCACGCGCGTGTTCATCTCCAGGAAGACGATGTCCTGCGTGCTGCGGTCGACCAGGAACTCGACGGTGCCCGCGCCGACGTAGTCGAGCGCCCGGGCCAGCGACCGCGCCGACTCGGCCAGCCGCGCATGGGTCTCGTCGCCGACGCTCGCCGCGGGCGCCTCCTCGACGACCTTCTGGTAGCGGCGCTGGCACGAGCAGTCGCGATCGCCGAGCGCCACGACGCCGCCGTGGGCGTCGGCGAGGATCTGCACCTCGACGTGGCGGGCATCGTCCAGGTAGCGCTCGAGGTACACGCGCCCGTCGCCGAACGCCGCCTGGGCCTCGCCCGAGGCGCGGTCGAAGCTCGAGCGCAGCTCGTCGGGGTCGCGCACCAGCACCATCCCGCGCCCGCCCCCGCCGGCGGCGGCCTTGATCAGCAGCGGGTAGCCGAGCTCCTGGGCCCGGGTCGCCGCGGCGCTCGAGTCCTCCAGGGCCTGCGCGTCGCCGCCCACCGGGACGCCGGCGGCGCGGGCGATCTCGCGGGCTATGACCTTGTCGCCGCCGCGGCGGATCGCCTCGGCGCTCGGCCCGACGAAGCGCAGGCCGAGGCGGTCGCAGGCCTCGGGCAGCTCGGGGCGCTCGGAGAGGAAGCCGTAGCCCGGATGGATCGCGTCGCAGCCCGTGGCGATCGCCGCGCTCATCACCGAGCCGACCGACAGGTAGCTCTTGGCCGCCGCGGCCGGGCCGATGCAGACGCGCTCGTCGGCGAGGCGCGCGGGCAGGCTGTCCCAGTCGACCTCCGAGGTGGCCACCACCGAGCGCACGTCCTCATCGGCGCACGCGCGCACGATGCGCAGCGCGATCTCGCCCCGGTTGGCGATCAGGACCTTGCGCAGGCGCATGATGTCCGTACTCTACCAACCGACCGGTTGTTTACATCTCGGCGACCCGCCATCGCGCTGGCGACGCTAGCGTTCGCGCTCGCCCGTGTCATCGGTAAGAGCTACGCAGCCCCCCGAGCCGCAGAAGCCGTGGACCCCGCCGCCGGGGGCGACCGAGCTGATCCTCGCGCGCCACGGAGCGTCGGCCGACGCCATCGAGGGCGAGCCGTTCGAGATGCTCGAGGGCCGTGGCAACCCGCCGCTCTCGCCGCTGGGCGAGCGCCAGGCCGAGTTGCTCGCCGGGCGCCTCGCGTCGGCGCGCTTCTCGCGCCTGTACGTGACCCCGCTGGTGCGCACCCAGCAGACCGCCGCGCCGCTCGCCCGGGCCACCGGCCTCGAGCCGGTGGTGGTCGCCGATCTCGTCGAGGTCTCGCTCGGACAGTGGAGCGACGGCGAATACCGGCTGCGTGTGGCGCGCGGGGACCCGACCGTCGGCCGCGTGCACCGACAGGAGCGCTGGGACCTGATCCCGGGCGCCGAGGCGAAAGAGGTGTTCACCGAGCGGATCCATCGCGGCATGCGCGCCGTGGCGCTCCAGACCGGTCCCGACCGGGCCGCGGTGTGCGTCGTGCACGGTGGCGTGATCGCCGAGGTGCTCCACCAGCTCCTCGGCTGCATGCCCTTCGCATTCGTGCACGTCGAGAACGCGTCGATCACCCGCGTCGTGCGCCTCGCCGACGGGCGTTGGCGCGTGCGCTGCTTCAACGACACCGCGCATCTCGCCGCCCTCTCCAGGTAGGTAGGGCGGTCGGTAGCGGCTACCGATGTCGCGCCGGCGTGCAGGGTCTACCGTCCCCGGCGCGCCATGGCCCACGTGGAGATCGTCGACCAGACCACGCGCGACGGCCCGCAGAGCCTGTGGGGGATGCGCATCCGCGCCGGGACGGTGGCCGACATCGCGCCGTGGCTCGGACGCGCCGGCTACCGTACGATCGAGGTGATCGGCGGATCGTTCTTCTCGGTCCTGCTGCGCTACCTGCGCGAGGATCCGATCGAGGCCTACTCGCTGATCCGCCGCTCGCTGCGGGGCAGCACGCTGCGCGGCGGCGTGCGCCCCTCCTCGAGCGGGCGCTACGGGCTGTCGCCGTACTCGATCCTCGACTTCTACAACCAGTTCATGGCCCGCCTGGGCGAGGACGAGGTGTGGGTGTACGACTGCCTGTACAACATGCCCGAGATGCGTCGGCGGGCGCAGTCGGTGTACGACACCGGATGCACGGTGATCCTCGCGGTGATGTACGGGCTGAGCCCGGTGCACACCGACGAGTGGTTCGCCGAGCGCGTGCGCGAGATGGTCTCCTGGGGCCTGGCCAAGGCGATCTACATCGAGGACGCGCCCGGGATCCTCACCCCGGACCGGACGGCCACGCTGATCCCGGCGATCGTCAAGGCCGCGGGCGAGTTGCCGGTCGAGCTGCATTGCCACAACACGACCGGCTTGGCGCCGCTGAACTACCTGGTCGGCGTCGAGCACGGCGTGCAGCGGATCCACACCTGCAGCCGCCCGATGGCCAACGGCGTCTCGCTCCCGTCGACGGAGATGATGCTCGTCAACCTGCAGGCCGCCGGCCACACGCACGACATCGACGAGAGCACGCTCGCGCCGGTGGCCGAGCGCCTGGAGGCGATCGCCCGCGCCGAGGGCCACCCGGTCGGCGAGGTGTACGAGTACGACGCGCGGGTCTACGACCACCAGCTGCCCGGCGGGATGACCGGCACCTTCAAGGCCCAGCTCGTCCAGCACGGGATGCAGGACCGGTGGGGCGCGGTGCTCGAGGAGATCCCGCGCGTACGCGAGGAGCTCGGCTACCCCGTCTCGGCCACGCCGTTCTCCCAGCACATCGGTACGCAGGCGGTGCTCAACGTGGTCAGCGACGAGCGCTACGCGGTGACCAGTGACGAGCTCGTCCTGTACATGCTCGGCGCCTACGGCGAGCCCCCGATCCCCGTCCAGCAGGACGTCAAGGACCGGGTCCTGTCCACCCAGCGCGGCCGCGAGCTGGCCGGTTGGACACGGCCCGAGCAGACCCTCGATCAGGTCCGCGCCGAGTACGGCGGCAAGGGCTGCTCGGACGAGGACCTCTTTCGGCTGCACTTCGCGCCGCCCGCGGACGTGGAGGCCACGCGCGCGGCCGGGCCGATCCGCACCAGCTACCGCTTCCCGGCGCCGTCGCTGACCGAGCTGACCACGCTGGCCCTGGCGGCGAGCCGCGCGCGTCGCCTGCGGCTGCGCACCCCCGAGTTGAGCTTCGACGTCTCGCGTCCCTGATGGCCACGATCGAGTACGTCGACCAGACGATCCGCGACGGCCAGCAGAGCCTGTGGGGGATGCACATGCGTCCCGGCCACGTCCTGCCCGTCGCCGGCGCGATCGACCGCGCCGGCTACCGCTGCGTGGACTTCGTCGGCGGGACGATCTTCGAGGTCCTGATCCGCCACCACCTGGAGGACCCCTGGCGGGGCCTGGATGCGGTCGTCGCGGCGCTGCCCCACTGCACGATCCGCGCCGGGCGGCGCACCAACGGCGTCGGCGGCATGGGTCTGATGCCCGACGTGATCCTCGAGCTGTGGATTCGTACGCTCGCCAATCACGGCGTGCGCAGCATGTGGCTGATGGACTGCCTGCACGACATCGACGCGATGACGCGGACGGCGACGATCATCGACTCCTGCGGGGTGGAGTGCGCGCCCCAGATCAACTTCAGCCTCTCGCCGTTTCACACCGACGAGTACTACGTCGGCGTGATCGACGCGCTCGTCGGCGCGCCCGGGGTGACGTCGGTGATCCTCGGCGACGAGACCGGCGCGCTGGGCGTCGAGCGCGGCCTGACCTGGATCCCGCTGATGATCTCCCGGGCCGGCGACTTCCCGGTCGAGCTGCACTTCCACAACACGACCGGCCAGGGGACGATCAACTACGAGATCGGCGTGCGCGCCGGGGCGAGCATCCTGCACACCTGCGTGGCCTCGCTGGCCAACGGCCCCTCGCTGCCCTCGACCGAGGTGAGCGTGGACAACATGCGCCGGCTCGGGCACGACATCGCGATCGACGAGAGCGAGCTGGACGCGGTCTGCGACCACTTCGCCGCGATCGCCGACATGGAGGGCTACGCGGTCGGCGTGCCCGCCGAGTACCGCCTCTCCGTGGTGCAGTCACAGATCCCCGGCGGGATGATGGGCACCCTGCGCGACCAGCTCGCCCAGGCCCGGATGAGCGACCGCCTCGACGAGGCGCTCGAGGAGGCGATCCGCGTGCGCGCCGAGTTCGGCTATCCGATCACCTGTGCCCCGAATGGGGTATGGCCACGCCCTACTCGCAGCTGATCGGCATCCAGGCGCTCATGAACGTCGCAGGCGGCGAGCGCTACGCGGTGATCCCCGAGGAGAACCTGATGTACCTCGCGGGCTGGTACGGCACCCCGCCGGCGCCGATCGACCCCGGGGTGCTCGAGCGCGCGTTCTCCACCCAGCGCGGGCGGGAGATCCAGGCCAGCTCGTTCGAGCAGCCCACGCTCAAGGAGATCCGCGCGCAGTACGGCGAGCGCCTCTCCGACGAGGAGCTGCTGCTGCGTTACCTGTTCAACCCGGCGTTCATCGACGCCATGTACGCTGGCCGGCGCCCGATAGAGCCCATCGTGGCGCCGACCGACCTCGCGCTGGTCGACCGGCTGATGGGCAGCCGGCGGGCGCGATCGATCCACGTCACAACGGGCGGGGTGAGCGTTTCGCTGCGCCGCCGCCGTGAGGAGGCGAGCACCGCACATGAGTGACCCCGAGATTCTCTGGAGCCCGAACGACGAGGACGTCGCCACGGCGGCCCAGACCCACTTCATGAACTGGCTGCGCGCCGAGCGCGGCGTCGACCTGGACGGCCCGGACGCGCTCTGGACGTGGTCGGTGACCGAGCTGGAGGCGTTCTGGGGCGCGGTCTACGACTACTTCGAGGTGGCCAGCGACGCGCCCTACAGCGCGGTGCTCGACCGGCGCGTGATGCCCGGCGCGAAGTGGTTCGAGGGCGCCACGCTCAACTATGCCGAGCACATCCTGCGCAACGCCACCGCCGAGCGGCCGGCGATGGTCGTGCTCGCCGAGAACGAGCCGATCCGCGAGATCTCGTGGGCCACGCTCGTGCGCGACGTCGCCGCGCTGGCCCACACGCTGCGGGAGGCCGGCCTGCAGCCCGGCGACCGCGTGTGCGGCTACATGTCCAACGTCCCCGAGACCGTCGTGGCGATGATCGCCTGCGTCTCGATCGGCGCGGTGTGGTCGGTGTGCGCGCCCGACTTCGGCCTCTCCGGGGCCAAGGACCGCTTCGCCCAGCTCGAGCCCAAGGTCCTGCTCGGCGTCGACGGCTACCGGTTCGGCGGCAAGAAGTTCTCGCGCCTGCCCGAGCTCGCCGAGCTGCGCGAGGCGCTGCCCACGGTCGAGCTGACGATCATCGTCCCCTCGATCGGAGCCGAGGGGCCGCGGCCCGCCGGCCGGGTGATCGATTGGGACACGGCCGTGGCAGACGACGCCGAGTTGCAGATCACACGACTCCCTTTTTCCCATCCTCTATGGGTCCTGTTCTCCTCCGGCACCACGGGGCTGCCCAAGGGCATCGTCCAGTCGCACGGGGGGATCACCGTCGAGCAGCTCAAGGCCGGCGCGCTCGGGCTCGATCTGCGTCCGACCGATCGCTTCTACTTCTTCAGCTCGACGTCGTGGATGGTGTGGAACTTCGTCGTGGGCACGCTGCTGCGAGGGTGCACGATCGTCCTGTACGACGGCAGCCCCGGGTTCCCGGACATGCTCGGCAACTGGCGCGTGGCCTCCGAGTCCGGCGCGACCGTCTTCGGGACCGGCGCCGCCTACCTGTCGGCGTGCGAGAAGGCCGGCGCGGAGCCGGCCAAGGAGATGGACCTGAGCGCGCTGCGCGTGGTCATCTCGACCGGGTCGGTGCTCCCGGCGAGCACGTGGAAGTGGTTCTACTCGATCCTGCCCGCGCACGTGCGGCTGGACTCCTCCAGCGGCGGGACCGACGTGTGCAGCGGATTCGTCGGCGGCAACGCGCTCAAGCCGGTGCACCACGGCGAGATCACGGGCCCGTACCTGGGCGTGCGCGCCGAGGCGTGGAACGGCGCCGGGGAGTCGGTGATCAACGAGGTCGGCGAGCTGGTGATCGTCGAGCCGATGCCCTCGATGCCCACCCACTTCTGGAACGACCCCGACGGCCAGCGCTACCACGACTCCTACTTCGACATGTATCCCGGCCGCTGGCGCCACGGCGACTGGATCCGGGTGACCGAGCGCGGGACCGTGGTCATCGAGGGTCGCTCGGACTCCACGCTCAACAAGGCCGGCGTGCGGATGGGGTCGGCCGATGTGTACGCGGTCGTCGAGCCGCTCGCCGGCGTGGCCGACTCGCTGGTGGTCGGCGTGGACCTGCCCGACGCCCAGTACTACATGCCGCTGTTCGTCGTGCCCGCCGACGGCCGCGAGGTCGACGACGAGCTGCGGGCGGAGATCATCGCCGCGATCCGGCGCGAGCTGAGCCCGCGGCACGTCCCCGACGAGATCATCGCGACGCCGAGGGTGCCGCGGACCCGCACCGGCAAGAAGCTCGAGGTGCCGGTCAAGCGGATCCTCTCGGGCGTGCCGATCGAGAGCGCGGTCAACCTCGGCTCGGTCGACGATCCCGACGCGGTGCGGTGGTACGTGGACTTCGCGGCCGCGCGGCGGTGACCGCGGGCGGCGATTCCGGGTTTGTGGTCGCTATGCGCTGCGAATCCCGGAATCGACGGTGGACGACGAGTGCCATCTCAAGCTCTCAGGACACTCGGCGCATGCGTCCGCAGCGCAGCGCCGTCGAACGGGCCGCGTGCCGGCGTCACCAGGTGGTCACTCGCGCCCAGCTGCTGGGCCTCGGGATCAGGCCGGCGCGCATCGCCCACTGGGTCCGCATCGGGTTGTTGCGGCCCGCGTACCGCGGTGTCTACATCTACGGAGGCGTATCGACCGATCCGCTGACCGCGCCGACGGCCACGGTGCTCGCCTGCGGCGAGGAGGCGCACCTCAGCGGCGTATGCACGCTCGTCCTGTTCGAGATCGAAGCGCGCTGGCCGCCTCGCTTCGAGGTCACGGCGCCGGTCGAGCGAGAGCGGCGCGGGATCGTCGTGCACCGTTCGCGGACGCTCACCGCCGCTGACGTGACCGTCTACCGCGACGTGCCGACCACGCGCGTCGCGCGTGCGCTGCGAGATGCGGCCGGGCAGCTCGGCGCCAAGCGCCCGCGGCGCGCCTACAACCAGGCGCGCGTCAAGGGCGTGCTCGGGCCGGGGGCGGTGCGCTGGCTGCAGGCTCAGGCGCACGGCGTTCCCGGCGCCGAGGCGCTGCGGGCGATCGTCGACCCGACGCGGGGCCCGACGCGCTCCGAGCTCGAGGAGCGGTTCATCGAGTTCTGCCTCAGATACGGCATTCCCCTCCCTGAGGTCAACGAGACCGTGCTCGGCGTCGAGGTCGACATGCTCTGGCGGTCGGCCGGCCTGATCGTCGAGCTGGACGGCTGGTGGTACCACCGCGACCGGGTCGACCTGGACCACACCCGCGACCTCGCGCTGCGCGCGGCCGGGTTCGAGGTCCAGCGCGTGACCTGGGGGATGCTCGAGACCGACCCAGCGGGACTGGGCCGCAGCTTGAAGGCGATGATCGACAGGAGGACCGCACGCCCATGAACTTCGACCTCTCGCCCGAGAGCCGGGACATCCGCGACCTGTGCCGCAAGGTCGGCGCCGAGCGGCTGCGGCCGCAGGCCTTCGACCGCCGCGACGACTGGTCGCCGCGCGAGGAGAACCTGCGTCTGCTCGGCTCGCTCGGCCTGCTGGGGATCTGCCTGCCCGAGGCCTACGGCGGCGGCGGGCGGCCCGAGCTGGACGCGATCGTCGTGATCGAGGAGCTCGGCTACGCCTGCCCGATCACCGGCGAGCTGGCGCCGATGATCCTCACCGGGCCGGCCTCGTTCATCGCCAAGTTCGGCACCGAGTACCAGAAGCGCACGTATATCCCGCCCGTGTGCCAGGGCCTCGAGCGCTTCGCGATCTCGCTCACCGAGCCCGAGGCGGGCACCGCGCTGACCGACATGAAGACGAGCGCCCGCATCGAGGGCGACCGCTGCATCGTCAACGGCCAGAAGATCTTCTGCAGCGGCGGCTCGCACGCCCACCACGTCCTCGTCTTCGTGCGCTTCGGGCCGGGCACGAGCAACATCGGCGCGGTGATCGTGCACCGGGACACGCCCGGCTTCACGATGTCGGGCCCGCACCAGCACCTCTCCGGCGCGCCGTGGAACGAGCTGTACTTCGAGGACGCCGAGATCTCCGTGCAGGACGTGCTCTTCGAGGGCGACGCGATGCGCGCGCTGCTGGCCACCTACAGCCTCGAGCGCTGCGGCGCGGCGGCCTACGTGCTCGGCGTGGCGCGGATCGCGTTCGACGCCGCGGTCGCCTACTCCGAGGACCGGCGCCAGTTCGGCCGGCCGATCAGCGACTTCCAGTTCATCCAGGGCAAGCTCGCCGACATGTACATCGCGATGGAGTCCGCGCGGTTGCTCACCTACCGGGCGATCGCCGGCGCCGACAACGGGCTGCCCTCGCGGATCGACTCCTCGGCGGCGAAGGTCGCCGCGACCGAGGCGGCGTCGATGATCTGCAACGACGCGATGCAGATCCACGGCGGCAGCGGCATGTCCCGGGAG
>DATAWZ010000214.1:0-4965 GCA_036266975.1 Solirubrobacteraceae bacterium | reverse complement strand
CGCTGGACGCTCGACGGCTTCCAGAGCGCCCAGCGCGGCCCGACCCCGCGGAGCAGCAAGCGCAACCTGTTCGCGTTCCGCGACGGCACGGCCAACCCCGAGGTGACCGACCAGGCGCTGATGAACCAGCTGCTGTGGATCCAGCCCGGCGCGGGCGAGCCGGCGTGGGCGACCGGCGGCACCTACATGGTCGCGCGCACGATCCGTATGCACGTCGAGTTCTGGGACCGCGTCGGCCTACTCGAGCAGGAGCAGATGATCGGCCGTTACCGGGTGAGCGGCGCGCCGCTCGGCGGCGCCGGCGAGTTCCAGGATCCCGACTACCCCTCGGACCCCGAGGGCACGCGGATCCCGCTCACCGCGCACATCCGCCTGGCCAACCCGCGCACGACCGCGACCACCGACGAGCGGATACTGCGCCGCGGCTACAACTACCACCGCGGCGTCGACGAGGCCGGCGACCTCGACCAGGGCCTGATGTTCATCGCCTTCAACCAGGACATCAGGCGCCAGTTCGCCACGATCCAGGGCCGGCTGCTGGACGAGCCGATGGTCGACTACATCACCCCGGTCGGCGGCGGCTACTTCTTCGCCCCGCGCGGGGCGCGCGGCGCGCCGGACTGGGTCGGTTCGGGCCTGGCCCCAGCGGTCTGATCTTCATTCTTTGGAAAGGGGTCGGGAGGCCCGCGTTCTACCGTTGAACCGGTGGTGACGCAAGCGCACGTCCTCCAGGCGCGCGGCGTGCGTAAGTCCGTGGGCAGCGGCCGCGGCGCGCGGTTGGTCCTGGACGGGGTCGACCTCGACGTGGCCGCCGGGGAGCTCGTGGCGATCCTCGGGCGGTCGGGGTCGGGCAAGTCGACGCTGCTGAACCTGTTCGGCGGGCTCGATCGCCCCGACGGCGGGACGATCGTCGTCGCCGGCGAGCCGATCGTCGGCGCCTCGCAGCGCGCGCTCAGCCGCACCCGCCTGCGCCGGATCGGGTTCGTCTTTCAGTCCTTCGCGCTGGTCGAGGAGCTCACCGGCGAGGAGAACGTGCTACTGCCGACGCGGCTGCCCGGGGCGCCGCGCGGCGCCGCGCGCCGGGCACGGCGGCTGATCGCCGAGCTCGGCGTGACCTCGGTCGCCGCCCACCGCCCGCACGAGCTCTCCGGCGGCGAGCAGCAGCGCTTCGCGATCGCGCGGGCGCTGGTCAACGATCCCGTCCTCGTGCTCGCCGACGAGCCGACCGGCAACCTCGACGTGCAGGCCGCCGCCGACGTGCTCGGCGTGCTCGGCGCGCTCACCGCCGAGGGGCGGGCGGTCGTGCTGGTCACCCACGAGGCCGACGCCGCCGGCGCCGCCGACCGCGTCCTTGCCCTCATCGACGGCCGCCTGGCGCCCGAGCCCGAAGGCGTTCCCGCCGGATGACCTCCGCGGCGCGTGAGGCGCTGCGGGGTCTTCGCGCCCGGGGACGGCGCACTTGGCTGGGCGGCCTGGGGATCCTGCTCGCCGCGGCGATGCTCGCCGCCGCGGCGGTGGTGGCCGACGGGCTCGGCACCGGCTTTGCCCGCAGCGCCCGCGCCGCGGACCTGCCCGACATCATCGTCCACTTCGACGATGAGCCGCCGGCCAAGGTCCTCTCACGCGTGCTCGCGCTGCCCGACGTGGCCACCGCCTCGCTGCGCCTGCAGGCCACCGGCGTCACGCTCGCCGCCCCCGGTCATCGGACCGGCGGCGGCGTGGTCGAGCTCGTCTCCCCCGGGCGGCGCGGCTACGCGATCGTCGCCGGGCGGCCGCTGTCCGGACGGCCGGGCGAGGTCGTGGTCGAGGTGGGGCTCGCACGCGCCTGGGGGCTGCACGTGGGCTCGGCCCTGTTCGTCGAAGGCGTGGGCCCGCAGAGGGTCGTGGGCCTCTCGGAGGCGCCCGACAACGTCTCCTATCCGCTCGCCGGCGGGCGGGTCTACCTCTCGCGGGCCGGGTTGGTGGCGCGGTACGGCGCGGGCGCGCTGAACCCCGACGTCAACGAGGCGGAGATCTGGCTGCGCGACCCGGCGCTGCTGAACTCGACGCTCGTGCAGGCGCGAGCGACCAGCTACGGGCTGCGCGATCTGAGCCTCGTCACCCGCTCGGGGGTGCGGGTGCTGCTCGACCAGGCGGCGGGGATCGTCGTCGACCTGCTCGTCGCGCTGTCGATCATCGCGCTGGTGACCGCGGGGGTCATGCTCGCCGCGGCGGCGCGCGCGGAGGTCCAGCGCCGGATGCGCGCGATCGGGGTGCACCGGGCGCTCGGGGCGACGCGAGGGTGGCTGACGCTCGTGCTCGCGCTGGAGACGTTCATGGTCGCCGCGCCGGCCGCGGTGCTCGGCGTCGCCGCCGGCGCGCTGGTGACGAGCGGCCCGAGCACGCGGCTGCTGCAACTGCTCAACGAGCTGCCGCCCGGCGCGGCGCGGCTGCTGCCGCTGCTCGTGGCCTGCTGGGCGGTGGCGGTGGCCGTGCCGGTGCTCACCGCCGCCTGGCCGGTGTGGCGCGCCACCGCGCGCCCGCCGGCGGCGCTGCTGCACGGCGCCGAGCTGAGCTCCGGGACGGGCGGCCGCCGGCCGCGGGCGCGGCGGGCGCCGCTGGGGCTTTCCTCGCTCGGGGCCCGCCTGGTCGCCGCGCGGCGCGTGCGGCTGGTCAGCTCGCTCGCGGTGCTCGGGGCGTGCGCCGGCTTCGTGCTGCTGATGCTCGCACTCGCCTCCGAGCTGCAGGTGCTGCGCAACGATCCCGGCGCGCTCGGGCGGCGCTACCAGCTCACCGCCTCGCTACCGGCGTCCTCGACGCCGCTGGTGCGCTCGATCCCGGGGGTCAGCGCGGCGGCGCCGCGCTACGAGCTCACCGCCGCGGACTCCTTCGCGCTCGGCGAAACGATCGACGTGGTCGCCTACCCCGCCGGTCGGCAGCAGACCTTCGAGAACCCGCCGCTGCAGACCGGGACGCGCGCCCGCGGCGACGGGGAGGCCGAGGTCGGCGTGGGGCTGGCCGAGGTGCTCGGGCTGGGGCCGGGATCGACGCTGGCGCTGCAACTGCCCAACGGCGTGGAGCAGCGCTTCCGCGTCACCGGCGAGGTCAGCTCGCTCGACCGCGACGGGCGCGTGGCCTACGTGCCGGCCGGGCCACTGTTGCGCGCCGACCCCGGCGTGCCCGAGCAGATCGCGATCGTGCTCGCGCCGAACGCGAACCGCACGCGGGTGTCGGCCCGGCTGGCGGCGCTCGGCACGCCCGCCTCGGGCGCGGGGACCGCGGTCGGCAAGGGCGCCGCGCTCGTGAGCGCGTTGTCGGACATCCTGCGCGCGGTGGCCGGCGTGGACGGGCTGGTGTGCCTGTACACGCTCGTGCAGGCGCTCGCCCTGGTCGCCCAGGAGCGGCGCGCGACGATTGCCGTGCTGCGCGCCGCCGGCGCCGGCGGGGGGTCGGTGCGCGCGCTGCTGGCGGGCGCTGCGGCGGTCGTCGTCCTGCCCGCGGCGGCGGTCGGCGTCGCCCTGGAGCGCTTCGTGCTGGGACCGCTGCTCTCGCACCTGGCCGCCGACTACGTCGACCTGCCGCTCAAGGCCGGCACGGGCCAGATCGCCCTGCTCGTCGGCAGCCTGGCCGTGCTCGCGCTCGGCGCGGTCGCCTGGGTGGCGCACCAGGCCACGCGCGGGCCGGTGATCGTGGGGCCGCGGCTGTGAGCCGCCGCCCCCGGCACCTGGCCCCCCGGCACCTGGCCCACCCGCCCTGGGAATTCCGACAGGGCCGCGCCGATCGGGACACGTCGGCCGCCGCCGAGGTCACCGCACTGACGCGGCGCGGACTGCTCGGCGCGAGCGCCGCGCTCGCGGGCGCCGCGCTGCTCGCCGGCTGCGGCGGGTCCGCCGGCCCGCCGGCGGCCGGCGACGGGTCGACGCTGCGCTCGACCTACGTCGATCCGCAGGGCACCGGCGTGCTCAGCGTCGGCCCCGGGGAGCCGCTGCTCGCCCGCACCGTGCTCGCGCCCGCCGCGCCGGCCACGGGCACGCTCGCCACCCTCGCGCACCTCACCGACGCGCACGTGCTCGACGCCCAGTCGCCGGCCCGCGTGCCCTTCCTGGACCGCCTGGGAGCGCCGTTCACCTCGACCTTCCGCCCCCAGGAGGCGCTGACCGCGCAGGTGCTCGCCGGCGCGATCGCCGCGGTCGACGCGCTCGGGCCCGACCTCGTCGTGCAGGGCGGCGACCTGATCGACAACGCCCAGGCGAACGAGCTCACGCAGGCGCTGGCGGTCCTGCGCGGCGGGCGGGTCGGGCCCTCGAGCGGGGACGGGCGCTACGTCGGCGTGCAGGAGGCGAGCGACCCCGACCCGTTCTACTACCGGCCCGACGTGGACTCCCCGCGCCATCCGGGCCTGCTCGCCGCCGCTCAACGCGTGTTCGCCAGCCGGGGCCTTGAGGCGATGACGCTGCCGGTGCTCGGCGACCACGACCTGCTCGTCGCCGGCGTGCTGGCGCCCGACGCGCTCACCGAGCAGATCGCGGTGGGCAGCCGGGCGGTGTGGGACCTGCCGCGCGGCCTGCCCACGCGGCTCTCGGCCACCGCCGCCGGGCCCGACGGCCTGAATGACCCGGCGGCGATCGAGGGGCTGATCACGGTGCTGCTCAGCGCGCCGGGCGTGACCGTGCCCGCCTACGCGTCCCGGCGCGAGCTGGACGCCGCCGAGGTGCTCTCGATGCTGCGGCCCGGAAGCGGGCCGCTACTGGACTATGCGCTCGACGTCGGCGACGCGCTGCGGGTGATCGTGCTCGACCTCGTGCGCCGCGGCGGCGGCTCGGGCGGGCTCGTGCATCCCGGCCAGCCCGCGTGGCTGGCCGCCCAGCTCGCCGGCGCCGGCGATCGCTGGGTGCTGGTGTTCTCCCACCAGCCCCTCGACAGCAGCGCGGACGGCCCGGCGCTGCTCTCGGTCCTCGACCGCTCGCCGCGTGTCCTTGCGGCGGT
>DATAWZ010000213.1:0-8009 GCA_036266975.1 Solirubrobacteraceae bacterium | reverse complement strand
CAAGCCGGCGCTCGACCTCGGTGCCGACCGGCTGATCGTGATCGGCACCGACGCGGTCACCGGGCGTCCGTCCGGCCCCGAGCCCGAGGGCGACGGCCAGGCGCCGGACATCGGCGACACCGCGCTGCACATGCTCCACGGTGCGCTCGTCGACCCGCTCGGCGAGGACGTCCGCCGCCTGGGCGCGATCAACATGTTCTTCGCCGACCCCGAAGCCAACGGCGCGGTCCGCTACCGGGCGGTGCGCGGCAAGCCCGCCTACCGCCCGATCCCCTACGTGTTCGTCTCGCCGGCGACCCACGACGCGGTCGGCCGCCTGGCCCAGGAGGTCTACGACGCCCGCTACCGCGGCGCGCGGGCGCTGCGCTCGCCGGACCTGGCGCTGCTGAACCGGCTGCTCGGCGGGCCCAGCCCGACCCACGGCGCGCTGCTGAGCTACCTGCTCTTCGATCCCGAGTTCATCGACGGGTTGCTGCAACTGGGCGCGAGCGACGCCCGTCGCTGGCTCGAGACCGACCCCGGCCCCGAGGAGCCCTGGCAGCTCGAGCCGCTCGACGTCTTCACCGGCGCGCGAGTCCCGTAGCGGTGACCGCGCGCGGCGCCGAGAGCGGATGGGCGCCGCTGCGCCACCCCGATTTCCGGCGCCTGTGGTCGGCGCAGTTCACCAGCAACGTCGGCTCCTGGATGCAGACCGTGGCCGCCCAGTGGGTGATGACCTCGCTCACCAGCTCGGCGCTGTTGCTGAGCGCGATCCCGGCGGCGGGGAGCATTCCGGTGCTGCTGCTCGCCGCGCCCGCTGGCACGCTCGGCGACCTGGTCGACCGGCGCATGCTGATCCTCCTCTCCCAGGCGACGATGCTCGTCGCCGCCGCGGGTCTGGCGATCCTCTCGGTCGCCGGCTCGCTGCGTCCGTGGGATCTGCTCTTGCTGCTGTCCGTGATCGGCGTCGGCGGCGCGGCCAGCGCGCCGACCTGGCAGACCCTGCAGCCCGAGCTGGTGCCCCCCGAGGACCGCGCGCCGGCGATCGCCCTGGGGTCGGTCAACCAGAACCTCGCGCGCGCGGTGGGCCCGGCGATCGGCGGGGTGCTGCTCGCGGCGACCAGCGCGGCGCTCGTCTTCCTGACCAACGCGGTCTCCTTCGTGGCCGTGCTCGGCGCGATCGCGATCACGCGGATCCCCGCGCGCACCTCCACGCTGCCGCGCGAGCACGCGCTCGCCGCGGCGCGCGCCGGCGGGCGCTACGTGCGCAACTCGCCGGCGCTGCTCGCGCTGATCGCCCTCGTGTTCATGGCCGGTGCGGTCTGGGCGCTCCTGCCCCTCGTCGCGCGCCACCGCCTCGGCCTCGGCTCGGGCGGCTACGGCCTGCTGCTCGGCTGCGTGGGCGTCGGGGCGCTGCTCGCGGCGACCTTCGGCCCGGGGCTGAGGGCGCATCTGAGCCCGCGCCAGATCTACGCGGGCTCGCGCGCGATCGTCGCCGGCGGCGCGGCCCTGCTCGCCGTGACCCACAGCGTCGCGGTGGCGGCGGTCGCCCTGATTGCCGCCGGCGCGTGCTGGATCACCGGGCTGGGGCTGCTCAGCACCGGCTACCAGGGCCAGCTGCGGCCGTGGGTCAAGGCGCGCGGCTTTGCCTACTACCTGGTCGCCTTCCAGGGCGCGAGCGGGATCGGCTCGATGTGCCTGGGCGGGGTCGCCTCGGCGAGCAGCGTGAGCACCGCGCTGTGGGTGATCTGCGCCGGCCTGGTCGCCTCGATGGTGGTCACCTGGCCGCTGGCCCTTCCCGGCCCCGGCGACACCGACGCGCTCATGGCCGAGCCGATGCCGCTCCCGCAGGCCGAGCAGGACATCGAGCACGGCCCGGTCGCGGTGACCTGGAGTACGCGATCGTGCCCGGCAGCGAGGAGGCCTTTCTGGGGCCGGCGCGCGAGCTGCGCCGCACGCGCCGGCGGACCGGCGCGTCGCGCTGGCACCTGCATCGCGACGTGGTGCGCGCCGACCTGTTCACCGAGATCTTCCTGGTCGGGTCCTGGGAGGAGCACGAGCGCCAGCACGCGCGCCTCGAGCGCGCCGACCGCGACGTGCTCACCGAGATCGACGCGCTGCTGCAGCCGGGGCATCCGCGCGAGGCGCGCCACGCACTGGGCGTGCGGCCGCCCCGCCGCGCCCGCGCCGGTCGGGCGGGTGGGATTTTGGGGAAAAGGGTGGGAACGTGACCTGCGCCCCGGCGTTGGGCTCAGCGGCGGTGCGTCATGTCCCTCCCGCCGTGGACGTGCGGTTGGGGAGCTCGTAGGAGCGCTGCACGGCGGTGCTGTCCTGCTCGGCGATCTCGGGGTAGCGCTTGCCCGGGATGAGGGCGACCTCGAAGATCTCCTGGACGAACTCGGAGAAGCGCAGGAACCCCTCGATCTTGCCGCTGCGGGAGGTCGATCATCCAGACTCCGCACGCGCGCTCGTCCAGGCGCTCGATGATCGGCAGGTCGTTGAACACCGAGGACTCGCGCCAGGCCGCGCGTGAAGCCCGGGAGCTCGGCGACCGTCTCCACCGTGCCCGCGGCGAGGTCCACCGTGCACAGCTGCCCGCGCCCGGAATGCAGCACAGGCGGTCCTGGTGCCAGCGTGGCGAGCGCGGCGGCAGCAGCCCGCCGGTGGCCTTGTTCACGGTCCATCCGCGGGGCTCGTCCGTGCGCCCGAGCGCGGTGACGTAGCGGACCTCGTCGCGCACCACGGCCAGGCCGTTGAGGTGGCAGCGATCGCCGAGCGTGATCTCCGAGACGAAGTCCGGCTTCCAGCGCGGGATGAAAGCTGTGGTCGCTGTCCAGCGTGGCCAGGCACGAGAACGCCGACGCGGCGAGCCACAGCTCTCCGCCGGCGAAGGCGAGGTCGTGGATCGCGACGTCGCCGGTGAAGTGGATGTTGCGGGGCACCTAGCACGCGTCGTGCGAGCCGGCGGGCTCGAGCTTGGCCGCCACCGAGGGCATGTCGCGCAGGTCCCACACCTGGGTGCGCGTGCCGATGGCCAGGCGCCCGGGCGCGACGGCCAGGCCCATCGGCCGGTCGAAGACGCGGAAGTGGGTGTTCAGCTGGCGGTTCTGCTCGCGCGCGAGGATGAGTCGCCCGGTCGTACTCCGGGCCCGGGAAGCCGCACAGTCGGCGCAGCTGACCCGGCGGGTCGGCGAGCAGCGCGTGGTGGTCGGCGATGCACCAGCGCTCGGGGGCAGGCGCCGCACGCCATTGCTCGAGGACGATCTCCTGCAGCGGACGCCCCGCGAGCGCGTTCCAGATCACCGCGACGCTCACGGTCGTGGCTGACGATCTGATCAGCGGGTCGACCGCCGACAACGGCGGTGGCGTCTACGCGGGCCCTGAGGTGGCGCTCTACGTCAGGCACTCGACGATCAGCGGAAACAGCGCTTCGGCCGTTTTGAGCTCAGCAGCAGCAGCCGCGCGGACGCCGGTTTCGAGATTTCCACCTTCGGGCGCAGCCATTCGGCGATCAGACCGAACATCGCCGCGGGCACCACCGGCCCCGGCGAGTCCAGTTTGTACGACTCGACGGTCTGCGGAAACACGGCGGGGACGGCGGGAGGCGGTGTGGAGGGCGGGTACCTTGCGGTGTACGCCTCGACGATCAGCGGGAACAGCGCCACGAGCGGCCGCGGCGGTGGGCTCGATGCCTCCGGCTACTTCACGACTCAGGACTCGACGATCACCGGCAACCACGCGGCGACCACGGGCGGCGGGATCTACATTTCCAGCGGCGTGCGCCTCATCAGCACGATCGTCTCGGGCGACAGCGATGCCGCTGCAGGACAGCGGCGGCCCGACCGAGACCGAGCTGCCCGCTCGCAGCAGCCCGGTCATCGACCAGGGGTCCGCCCACCGGTACCCACAGGACCAGCGCGGTCTTGGCATCGTGACCTTCGCGGGGGTCAAGAGCGCCGACGACGGCCCGGGATATCGGTGCGGACGAGTTGCAGGCCTGGGAGGTGCCGGGGCCGACCGGGCCGCCCGGGCTCAACACAGGGCGCGGCGAGCGGGTCGCCGGGATCCACCGGCCCGACCGGGCCGCCCGCCCCGTTTGCGCTGACGAGCGGGAAGGTGTCCTTCGTGGACTGCCGGCGCGAGAACCAGCGCACCAAGAACGGACTGGTCACGCGGCGCTTCCGCTGCACCCTGGTGATCTCGAAGGGCGTCTTGCCCCTGCCGTCCGGCGCCAGGCGGTTGTCGGTCATTCGCGAGGGTCCGGTGGTGAGCACCGGGACGGTGAGCTGGAGCGATGATCGCCAGCAGGCGATCCTGACCCGCGTGCCGCGCCGGGGGAGCTACACCATGAAGATCACGACGGTCACTGGACGGCACGTCAGCCGGACGCTCTCGCTCAGCTGAGACGCACAGCGTCAGCGGGGGGCCGGTTATGGTCCCCGTGATCTGAACGAGACCGACCGTGCCCCTGCCGGATAGCTGGACGGCGCGCCTCGCGCTCCCGCTGATCGCCGCGCCGATGACCGGCGTGTCGGGCCCCGAGCTCGTGATCGCCGCCTGCCGCGGCGGGGTGATCGGCGCCTTTCCGACCCACAACGCACACACCGGCGAGGAGCTCTCGCGCTGGCTCGAGCGGATCGCCGGCGCGCTGCCGCCGGCGTCGGCGCCGGTGGCCGCCAACCTGGTCGTGCACCGGACCAACCCGCGCCTGCAGGAGGACCTCGACCGGCTGATCGAGCACCGCATCGAGCTGGTGATCGCGAGCGTGGGTTCGCCCGCCGCGATCGTCGAGCCGCTGCACGCCGCGGGCGCCCTCGTGTTCGCCGACGTGGCCACGATGCGCCACGTCGAGCGCGCGCTCGAGGTCGGCGTGGACGGGCTGATCCTGCTCACCGCCGGCGCGGGCGGACAGACCGGGTGGCTGAACCCGATCGCCTTCGTGCGCGCGGTGCGCGCCCGCTACGACGGGCCGGTGGTCCTCGCCGGCGGGATCGCCGACGGCGCCGCGCTGTGGGCGGCGCAGACGCTCGGCGTCGACCTCGCCTACATGGGCACCAAGTTCATCGCCACCCACGAGAGTGCGGCGAGCGAGGCCTACAAGGGGGCGCTGGTCGGCGCCGGCCCGGACCAGGTCGAGCTGACCAGTCGGGCCAGCGGTCTGCCGACCAACCTGCTCGTCGGCCGGCCCGAGGGCGCCGACCAGGCGAATGCGGGCTTTGACTTTCAGGTGCTGCTCAGCGGCCGGGACAGCTGGAGCGCGGGGCACAGCGTGTGCGGCGTGGACGAGCTCACCGATGTCGCCACGCTGATCGAGCGCACCGCCCTCCAGTACGCCGGCGCGCGCGAGCGCACGGCGCGTGCGCTCGGCTTGAGCGCCACTTGAGCCCGCTGGCCGAATTGCCGATGTAGCCGTAGATCGGTCGCGCGACCGGTCTGCCGTCCCCGAGCACCGACGCCCCGGCCGAACTGGAGGTCCTCATGAACCATCGCCGTCACGCGATCCTCGCAGGGGCCGTCGCGCTGCTGCTGATCGTGACCGGCGTGTTCGCCTACGAGATCGCGCACAGCCACACGACCCTGCGGCGCGGGGTGGCGAGCAGCTTCGCCGATCGCGCCACGCTGACCGCGACGCTCACCCGCTCGCTGTTCGCGACGATCACCAGCAGCGGGCGCGCGCAGGCCGAGGCGCAGTACGGCGGACCTCGCATCGACTCGGCCGCGCTGACCGCGGCGGCCCGGCACAGCGACGGCGAGCGCATGGCGGTTCTCAGCGCCTCCGGGCAGGTGCTCGGCGCTTCGAGCGGAGACCCGACGGCGAGCCTCCCGCGCGAGCCGTCGGTGCGCGCCGTGCTCGCCGGCGCGCCGTTTCACCTCAGCGGCTTTGAGCCCGGGCACGTGCTCGAGTACGCCATCGCGCTGCCCACCCGCTACGGGCGCCGGGTGATCGTCACCACCTTCTCTCCGGCCCTGATCGGCGGCTTCGTGAGCGGCTACCTCTCGAGCGCTCCGCGCGTGCGCGGCGGCCACGCCTACCTGCTCGACGCCACCGGGCTGGTCATCGCCAGCGGCGACCGCAGCGCGACGCCGGGGACGCGCCCGAGGCTGGGACGCCCGGGCACCTACCTGGTGAGCGCCCCGATCGCCGACACCGACTGGCACGTCGTGCTCGTCGCGCCGGCGGCGCGGCTCCTCGCCTCGGTCAACGGCGAGCGCGAGTGGATCCCGTGGGCGGTGTTCGCCGCCTTCGCCCTGGCCGCGCTGGTCGGCTTGGCGCTGCTGCGCTCGAGCCTGCGGGCCGCGGCGCGGGTCGCCCACGCCAACGCGGGTCTCGCCGCGGCCAACGAGCAGCTCGCGCGGGCCAACCGTGACCTGGCGCAGCACGCCGACCAGCTCGCGCGCACCAACGCCGAGCTCGAGCAGTTCGCGTCGATCGCCTCCCACGACCTGCAGGAGCCGCTGCGCAAGGTCCGCGCCTTCGCCGACCAGCTCAGCCGCAACGAGGCCGACCGGCTCTCTGCCCAGGGCCAGGACTACCTCGGCCGCATGGGCGGCGCCGCCGAGCGGATGCAGACGCTGATCAACGACCTGCTGCGCTTCGCCCGGCTGAGCACCCACGGCAGCGCGTTCGCCGACGTCGACCTCGACGAGGTCGCGCACGAGGCCGCGGCCGAGCTCGAGCTGCTGGTCGAGCGCACCGGCGGCCAGGTGCGGATCGGCCCGCTGCCGACGATCGCCGCGGACGCGAGCCAGATGCGCCAGCTGCTCGTCAACCTGATCGGCAACGGCCTGAAGTTCCATCGCGAGGACGTCCCGCCGGTCGTCCACGTGAGCGCCGAGCTCGCCGCCGATCGGGTGTGCGTGCACGTCGCCGACAACGGGATCGGATTCGAGCCGCGCTTTGCCGAGCGGATCTTCCGCGTCTTCGAGCGGCTGCACGGACGCAGCGAGTACCCGGGCACCGGGATCGGGCTGGCCATCTGCCGCAAGATCGTCGAGCGCCACGGCGGCGAGCTCACGGCCCACTCGACGCCCGGAGAGGGATCGACGTTCACCGTGACGCTGCGCGTCGGCGCCGGTCGCCGCCCGCTCGCCGCGGCGCCGCAGCGGGAGCTCGCCCATGTCTGAGCAGAGCCACGACGCGATCATGATCCTGATGGCCGACGACGACGAGGACGATCGCACGCTCACCCTCGACGCCATGCGGGCCTCGCGTCTACTCAACGACGTCCGTTTCGTCGGCGACGGCGAGGAGCTGCTCGAGTACCTGCGCCACCAGGGCCGCTACGCCGCGGGCTCTTCGGTGGCGCCCCGTCCGGGCGTGATCCTGCTCGATCTGAACATGCCGCGCATGGACGGCCGCGAGGCGCTCGCCGAGATCAAGGGCGACCCCGAGCTGCGCCGCATCCCGGTGATCGTGTTGACCACCTCGGCGGACGAACAGGACATCCTGCGCACCTATGACCTGGGGGTGAACTCGTTCATCACCAAGCCCGTCACGTTCGCGGGGCTGGTCGAGGTGATGTCGGGCTGGTCGCGCTACTGGTTCCAGATCGTCGACCTCCCGCCGCGGACGTGAGCCGTTGGCGCGAGACGCTCCGGGTGCTGCTCGTCGAGGACGACGAGGACGACGTCCTGATCACGCGCGATCTGCTCGCCGCCCAGGACCGCGTCCACTTCGAGCTGGACTGGGTCGCCGACTTCGACGAGGCGCTCGAGCGGATCGCCGCGCACACCCACGACGTCTACCTGGTCGACTACCGCCTGGGCCGGCACACCGGCCTTGACCTGGTGCGCGCCGCCTTCCCGGGCGAGCCGCTGGCGCCGGTCGTCCTGCTCACCGGCCAGGGCGACTGGGAGGTCGACGTCGCCGCCACCCAGCTCGGCGTCAGTGACTACCTGCTCAAGAGTCGCCTGGACCCCTCTCAGCTCGAGCGCTCGCTGCGCTACGCCGTGCGCCAGTACGAGACGCTCGGCGAGCTGCGCCGCAGCGAGGAGCGCTACGCGCTGGCTGCGCGGGCGACCAACGACGG
>DATAWZ010000212.1:0-20028 GCA_036266975.1 Solirubrobacteraceae bacterium | reverse complement strand
TACTACATTGAATAGGTGTATCGCCACAGCTACGTTGTATATCTCCCGCGGCTCGTCTAGGGTGCAGTCCGATGCCGCCCGAGGGAGGCAATCCGTTCAAGACCCGGGGGGCGGACAGCGCCCAGGCGCTGCTGTTGGTCGTGATCGGGGAGTTCGCCTACCCGCGCGACCGCCCGGTGTGGAACTCGACCTTCGTCCAGGCGCTCTCGCTGCTCGACCTCGAGCCGCCGGCGATCGGCGCCGCGATCCGCCGCGCCGCCGCGAGCGGCCTGCTTACCCCCATCCGCTCCGGGCGCCGCGTCGCCTGGCAGCTGACCGCGCCCGCCGAGGAGCTGCTGAGCGCGGGCGGCGAGCGGGTCTTCTCCTTTCGCGTCGTGACCGACGACTGGGACGGCCGCTGGCTGATGATCTGGGTCTCGGTGCCCGAGCGCCGGAAGGGCCTGCGTCATCAGCTGCGCCGTCGGCTCGAATGGCTCGGCTTCGGCTCGCCCACCCCGGGCCTGTGGCTCAGCCCGCACGCGGGGCGCGCACCAGACGCGCGGCGCGTGCTCGACGATCTCGGCCTCTCCGGACAGGCGATCTCGAGCATCGGCCCCTTCGGCCCGGTCGGGGACGAGCGCGCGATGGTCCGCTCGGCGTGGGACCTGGAGAGCCTCGCCGCTGCCTACTCGGACTTCAGCGACACCTTCGGCGCGCTACGCCCACGGACCGACGCCGAGGCCTTCCGCGCGCACGTGGGCATGACCCAGAGCTGGCGCCGTTTCCCCTACGTCGACCCCTTGCTTCCACGCCAGTTCCTGCCCGCCCGCTGGCCCGGCGAGGCGGCCGCACGGCTGGTCAAGCACTACCGCGAGCGCTGGGGCGAGCGCTCGCGCCGCGTGTGGGAACTGCTGCGCGACGGCGCCTAGTGGGCCAAGGTGGCGGTGCGGAGTGGGCGTTCCGCTGAGGGGTGTGGACCGCCCCCCGCGTTCCGTGGAAGGTTTGACCTGCCGGGCCGGAGTGTAGGTGGCGTGTCGCTCAGCCAGATCCGCCCGCCGTGCGCCTCGCCAATCGCCCGCGAGATCACCACCCCCAGGCCCCGGGCGATCCGTCCGAGCGTGCCCCGCCCCGAAAGACCGCCTCGTACGCCCGCCGGCCCTCGCCTTCGGGGGTCCCGTCCCCGTGCGGCGAGCGAGCGCGGCACCTCCAGAGCGCGGAGAGGTCGCGCGGCGCAACCGCCAACGGGCAGGCCACGCCAGCGAAGATGCCGCGGTCTGCTGCGGGCCGGTCGAGCTGCCCGCCACGGCCGACCTTCAACCCTGCCCACAGCTCCCCTCAAACCACGACCACACCCCAGGCCGTGGCATCAACCATCTGAGGCGGAGGGCACGGCCTCCCAGCCCGCGCGCCCGAGCTCGGCCCGCGCGCCGGCGGGCGCCCGACACCGGCCGAGATCGATGCCGCCCTTGCCGCGGTGCCAGGCGACCACGCTCACCGGCTGCTCGCCCAGCGCGGCGCTGCCCGTGTCGACCCGCTCGCCGACGCGGGGGATGACCGTGAGATCGACGGTCTTGCACAGGTGCGTCTCGCCGCCGTCCTCGTCCAGCAGGCGGATCAGGTAGGCCATGTGCATCTCCGCCTCAGCGCAGCGTGCGCTCGGAGGCGGCGCTGTCGCCCTCGCGGATCCGCTGCAGGCCGGCGGGGGTCCGCTCCTGGAAGACCTGGCGCTGGGTGAGGTCGTGGGTGACCCGCAGCTCGTAGGCGATCCCGCCGATGTGGTCCATGTTCTGGGCGCGCAGCGCGACCTCCTTGAGGATGGTCGACATCTCCGGCCCCATCGCGGCGATCCGCCGCGCGGTGTCCAGCGCCTGCTCGCGCAGCCCGCCGAGCGGCGCGACCTCGTCGACCAGCCCGATCCGGTGCGCCTCGCGGACGTCGATCGCGTCGCCGGTGAAGAACATCCGCCGCGCGCGCATCGGGCCGACCTTGCGCTGTAGGCCGCCATAGAAGCCGGCCATCCCATACTTGACCTGGGTCGAGGAGAACCTCGCGTTCTCCGAGGCCACCGTGACGTCGCACATGTTGGCGACGTCCATCCCGTAACCGGGCGCCATCCCGGCGACCGCCGCGACCGTCGGCTTGCGGTAGTCGTAGAGCGCGGTCATCAGCTTGCACGCCAGGTCGGTGAAGCGGCTGCGCTCGCCGCCCCGCAGCCCCTCGAGCACCGACAGATCCCAGCCGGCACAGAAGATCTCCTCGGTGCCATAGAGCATCACGCAGGAAACCGTGTCGTCCTCGGCCCATCCGTCGAGCGCCGCGAGCAGCTCGTGGTGCATGACCGCATCCAGGGCGTTGCGCTTGTGGGGCCGATCGAGTCCGATCACGCCGACCCCGCCCTCCTCGACGGTGAGCGCCAGCGTGCGGTTCGGGCCGCTCACGCGGGCACCTCGCGGCCGAGCCACCCTCGGTAGAAGCCCTCGATGTCCGGCAGGTAGCTGTGGACGACGGGGTAGCCGGGCGGGACGGCCTCGGTCTCGAGCAACTGGCCGGAGATCGGGCAGTAGAACTCACGCAGCTCCTGCCAGTCGCCGGAGGGGTGGCCGAGCTTGGGGTAGATCTCGCGGTAGAGCTCGTCGGTGTCCCGGACGAACATCGTCGCGTGCATCTTCCAGTTCTCGTCCCAGCGGCACAGGTCGGCGCCGGCGTCGGTGCGGATGATCAGCTCGCCGCCGCCGCGCCGGCGCACGATGTTCAGGCCCTCGCCGAAGGGCAGCACGATCGGATCCTCGTAGGCGACGCGCGCCTGCAGGACCCGCAGCCATGTGTCGAAGCGGTCGGGGTCCTTGATCGCCGACTGGATGTCCTTGACCGAGCGCCGCGAGAGCTTCTCGTCGAGCAGGTCGGCGAGCAACTCGTCGGTCATCGTCGAAATGATGGGGATCCCACCCACCCCGGGCTGCTCCCCCTGCGGCACGGTGGGGTTCGAGGAGGCCAGGAACTCGGCCACCGACTGCGCGGGGGTGATCTTCCCGGGTTCGGCGCGCTCGACGACGACCGTCGGGCATACCACGTCGAAGTCGAAGTCGTCCGCGAGGTCCCAGAAGCCGCGGTACTCGGCGGCCCAGCGCGGCCCGAGCCGCATCGACTCGGAGAGCATCACCTTCACCGGTTCGATCAGGTCCTGGCGCTGGACCCGCTCGCGCTGCTCGGCCCACCACTCCTGCGCGGGCCGTGCGCGCTCGAGCCGGCGCCGTCGGTAGGCGTCGCGGCCGTCGACCCCGTAGGCGCTGGCCGCGAAGCGCTCGAGCAGGTGGCCCTCCTCGATGTCCTCGCGCACCTTCGCCTCGGGGCGCAGCAGGGGATCGCCGCAGCCGCCGGCGCTGCGACCGGAGGACAGGTAGAGGTCGCCGGTCTGGACCGCCTTCATCAGGGTGTACGGGTCGTGGCCGGCATCGTGCTCGCCGCCGTAGGCGTCCATGCACGAGTCCTCGCCGCTGCGGTCGCCGGTCGGGTAGGGCTTGCGCGCGGCGGCCTGCTCGAAGATGTCCGAGCCGAACACCATGTGGAAGTAGGTGCTCGGCGCGGGGTAGCCACCGAACAGCCCGGGCGAGGAGAACATCGACTGGGTCATCAGGTTCTCGAGCTCGTAGTCCTTGGTCCCGCTGACCAGGAAGATCGACTCGATCGAGGACCCGCCGCGGTGACGGCCGAGGCCGCCGGTGTAAGGCTTGATCTGGCGGCCGACGTAGAGCACCGGCGCGACCATCTCCCAGATCTCCGCGTCGCCGCAGTCACCCTCGGGGTTGAACACGCCGGCGCCGTAATCCAGGCCGTCGAGCACGTACTTGCCGCCCTGTCCCTGCGCGCCGACCTCGAAGTTCACGAACCCCGACATCTGCCCGTACTGGTCGATCCCGCCGCCCTGCATCATGTTCCCGGGCACGGTGTAGGCCGCGGTGATCTCCTCGATGTAGCCGCGCGACTGCAGCGCGCGCGAGAGCGCCTGCAGATACCCCTGCGAGGTGTGGAACATCGGCATCCACGGCATCGAGGACGACGCCGGCGCGTCGCCGAGCTCACACCAGGTGTCGCGCGTGAGCTCCAGCGTGGTTCCGTAGTAGGCCCCGTCGTTGATCTTGTCGTTGCAGATCAGCGTCTGGGTGAACAGGATCCACATCATCCCCTGCTGACCGGAGTAGGTGGCGTTGAACGGGTGCCACCCCCAGGCCGACGAGCCGCACAGATCGGTGGTCCAGTGACCGTCGTCCTCGATGCGCACCTCGTAGTCGCCGTGGATGATGAAGTCCCGCCGCGACCGCTTGGGCAGCTGCGGCTTGTCCGAGAAGCGCCCCTCCATGAAGCCGGGCGAGCGGTAGCGACCGGGGACGAGCATCCCGCGCACGCGCGACTTGAACGCGCGCCGGCCGTCCTCGATCGCCTCGCGCATGAACTGCTTGAAGACGCCCACACCCTCGTCGAGCGCGAGCCGCTCGACCGTGTCACGGATCATGTGACAGCCGGCCAGGCGCGTCTTCTCGTCGAGCAGCCACAGCCCCGGCGCGCGGCTCATCTTCGAGACGCGCTCGACGTGCCAGGCCGCGAGCGTGTCCTCCTCGCCGATCTTCGTGCAGTGCAGGTCGATCCCGTCCTCGTAGCGCGTCGTTGGCTGGATCGGGATGCCGCCCGGCGTTGACGCGCCTATGTCCATCACGTGGACCACACCGCCCGCCCATGCGAGCAGCTCGCCTTCCCAGAAGATCGGGACGAACGTCTGCACGTCGGCGTTGTGGACGTCGCCGATCGTCGGCTGGTTGTTGCCGAAGATGTCGCCGGGGCGGACCTTGGGGTTGGTCTCCCAGTCGTGCCGGACCATCCACTTGATCGCCTCGCTCATCGTGTGGACGTGGACGATGATCCCGGTGGAGATCGCCACGCTGTCGCCCTCGGGGGTGTAGAGCGCAAAGCAGATCTCCCCCAGCTCGCGCACGATCGGCGAGGCGCTGATGTTCAGCGCCGTCTCGCGCGCGGCGACGATCCCTCCGCGCACGCGCGAGAAGAGCTTCTCGAAGTGCAGCGGGTCGCGCGTCTTCAGATCGAACTCGCGCAGCCCCTGATAGTGGCCGCTGTCGGCGAACAGCCGCTCGGAGTGGTCGATCATCTGCCGCAGCGTCTGCCCGTCCCAGCCGATCGGCGCGGGCCGCTCCTCCATCGCGCGGACGGTGTCCAGGGTCGACATCAGGACTCCTTCGTCTCGAGGTGAAAGATCCCGTGCTCGTCCATCCAGGCGCGGCGATCGGGCGGGATCGGGAAGGTCGTCGACTCGGCCTCGAGGATCGCCGGGCCCTCGAGCCGATGGCCCGGGCGGACCTCGGTCATCTCGAGGATCGGCGTCTCGACGAAGCCGTCGGTCCACCACACCGGCCGCGTCTCCTTGACCGGTGGCGCGCCGCTGACCGACTCCAGGGTGGGCAGGACCGGCTTCTCGATCGAGACCGAGCCCTTCACGAACGCCTGCGCGACGAGGTAGCCGAGCTCGGGCGACGACGCCGCGCGGGCGTACATCCGGTGGTAGGTCTGCTCGAACTCGGCGATCAGCGCCTCGATGTCCTGGATGCTCGACAGGTCGGGCGTGGGCGAGCGCACCTCGATGTCCACGAGCTGGCCGAAGTACTGCATCCGGACCATGTGCGTGAACGCGACCTCCCGCGTGCCGCCGCCGGACTTGGCGAACTCGGTGCGCACTCGCTCCTCCAGGCCCCGCCAGGTCTGCGTGAGCAGCTGGCCCATCGCGACCTTCTCCTCGGCGCTCTGGGTGGGCAGCAGGGGCAGGTCGACCTGGCGGTCGAAGCGATACTCGAAGTCCGCGCAGGCGCACCCGAACGCGCTGAAGCCCGCCGCCCACTCGGGGATCAGCACCTGCTGATAGGGGACGCCCGCCGTGTAGCCGGCGACGTGCAGCGGACCGCCGCCGCCGTAACAGAGCAGCGTGTAGTCGGCCGGCGAGTAGCCCTTGCCGAGGATCCGCCCGACGGCGTCGTTGCGCAGCGAGGTCTCGAACAGCTCGATCACCCCGGCCGCCGCCGCCTCCAGGCCGAGCCCGAGGGGGTCGGCGACCTGGCGCTTGACCTCGGCGCGGGCGCGCTCGACGTCGAGCGTCACCTGGCCGCCCAGGAAGTAGTCGGGGTTCAGCCGGCCGAGCACGAGGTTCAGGTCGGTGATCGTCACCGTCTGGATCCCGCCCTGCACCCACGCGGTGCCGATCGACGCGCCCGCCGAGTCCGGCCCGACCTCGGGCCGGCGCGCGTTGGGGTCGATCCGCACGTACGAGCCGCAGCCGGCGCCGACCGAATCGATCTGCACGAGCGGCATCGCGAGCATGAACCGCGCCATGTTCGGCGTGGACTCGACCTCGTTCTGGCGATTGGTGAGCAGCGCGATGTCGAACGACGTGCCGCCGATGTCGGTGCACAGCACGTTGGTCAGGTCGAGCTCCTCGGCGAGCCAGCGCCCGCCGACGACCCCGCCGATCGGGCCCGACACGAGCGTCGTCGCGAGCTGCTCGGCGTCGATCGAGATCGTCCCGCCGTGCGAGGCCATCACGCGCAGCTCGAAGGCCGCGCCTGACGCCCGCGTGCGGTCGCGCACCGCCGAGAGCGTGCGCCGCGAGGGCTCGGCGGCATAGGCCTCGATCAGCGTCGTGTTCAGCCGCGGGAAGTCCCGACGGGTGGGGTACAGCTCGCTGGACAGGAACAGCGGGCAGTGTCCGCCCCGAGGGTGGCGCAGGCCGCCATCGGCGGGCGAGCCGGGCCCGTCGCCACCCCGGTTGACTCCCCGCTTGCCCTTCTCCTCGAGCAGGATCTCCTTGACGCGCTGCTCGTGCGCAGGGTTGCGGTAGCTGAACAGCAGGCACACGACGATGCCCTGGACGCCGTCGTCGAGTAGCGTCGCCGCCGCTTCGCGGACCTCGTCCTCGTGCAGCGGCAGGATCTCGTTGCCGAACAGGTCGATGCGCCCGCGCACGCCGAGCACGTGCCGGCGCGGGACCAGCGGCGGGTTGTGGAAGTGGGTCGCGACGTGCAGGCGGTCGCCGTAGGAGTAGCCCAGGTAGGTCTGGATCCCGCGCTCGACCTTGAGGATGTCCTCGTGCCCGGCGGTGACGATCACCCCGACGTCGAGGCCTTGGCGCGAGAGCAGCCGGTTGAGCATCGCCGTCCCGCTGAAC
Source organism: Solirubrobacteraceae bacterium (assembly GCA_036266975.1). Lineage (GTDB taxonomy): Bacteria > Actinomycetota > Thermoleophilia > Solirubrobacterales > Solirubrobacteraceae > DATAWZ01. Next base: position 12,827 of record DATAWZ010000212.1, on the reverse strand, counting down.
ACCCCCGAGCGGATGTGCCGAAACCCCTCGCCGGGAGTCGACTCCCACTGGCGAAAGGCGTCGTCGGCCGACTCCATCAGCCCGCGGCTCTCGTCGTCGGGCGTCGTCTGCGCCTTGCCCACCACGAACGCGCCGGCCTCGTCGACGATGAACGTGTCCGTCATCGTCCCGCCCGCGTCGATCGCGAGCACGCGTGGCGTCCTGCTGCTCGCTTGTGCTCCGCTATGGGGTGCGGTCATCTCGCTCCCTCCGCTCGCCGCTTCACCATTCTCAATATAACAGCTATCATATTTCGCGTGAGGCGCTACGAGTGAGCACCGTGCCGGCCAGCGAGAGCCCCGAGGCGAGGACCCGTCGCGGCCCCGGGCGGCCCCCCGGCGGGCCGCTGAACACGCGCGCCGCGCTGCTCGACGCGGGCCGCGAGCTGTTCGCCACCCAGGGCTACGCGACGGCCACCGCCCGCGACATCGTCGAGCGGGCGGGCTGCACCGCGCCGGTCCTCTACCACCACTTCGGGAACAAGGCCGGGCTCTTCGCCGCGGTGGTCAAGGACGTCAACGACCTCATCCTCGGCCACTTCGCCGAGGCGATCGAGGGCAAGCGGACGCTGCTCGAGCGGATCGAGGCGATCCTCGACGAAAGCGTGCGGATGTACGACGTGGCCCCATCGGTCGGGCGCTTCGTCGTCGCGGCGCCGCTCGAGCTCGCGCGCCACCCCGAGTTGCGGATCGCCGCCGGCGAGATGCTCCGGCTCGGCCAGTTCATCGAGCAGATGTGCGCCGACGGCGCCGGGGTGCAGGTCGAGCCCCACCGGGTCGAGTACATCGTGCAGACGCTCATCTACGGCCTCAGCCGAATGGCCGCCTCGCCGCGGCCGGTCGAGTACGTGCACGCGGTCGACGCGCTGAAGACGCTGCTGCGCGGGCAGGTCTTCACGCAGTGAACGGCCTCGCCTTCGACGCCGCGACGATGACCGAAGCCTTCGCGCGTACCGTGGCCGCCCACGGCGACCACGTCGCGCTGCGCGCCGACGACGGCGGCGAGACGACGTGGGCGCAGTGGGACGCCGACGTCGACCGCTACGCCGCCGGCCTGAGCGAGCGCGGGATCGGTCGCGGGGACACGGTCGCCTTCCTCCTGAGCAACCGGCCCGAGGCGTACGCCCTGGACATGGCCGCGCTGCACACCGGGGCGTGCTGCTACGGCATCTACGCGACCTCCGCGCCCGAGCAGATCGCCCACCAGCTGCGCGTCGCGCAGACCCGTGTGCTGGTCACCGAGCGGGCCACCGCGGACGCGGCCGGGCGGGGCGCCACGCTGGTCGAGCATCCCGTCGAGGTGCTGCTCGTCGACGAGCCCGCGAGCATCGGCGCGCTCGCCGTCGCGGGCGGGCGGCGCCCATCGGTGGAGATCACCGCCGAGGACGTGGCCACCCTGATCTTCACCTCGGGGACGACCGGCGCGCCCAAGGCGGCCGAGCTCACGCACGGCAACGTCATGGAGGAATGCCGCATCTCGCAGGCCGTCGTCGGGCTGAACGCGCGCTGCAGCCTGATCTCCTACCTGCCGGTGGCCCACGTGGCCGATCGCGTGCTCGCCTATTACTACGCGATCGTCACCGGCGGGACGATCGGCTTCGTCGCCGACCCGCGTACGTTCGCCGCCCAGCTGCCCCGGATCCGTCCGCACATCTTCCTGTCCGTGCCGCGCATGTGGGACAAGCTCGCCGGCGCGGTCGCCGCGGCGGGCCGCGCCGCCGACCCCGCCTTCGAGGAGCAGATGCGGCGCAGCATCGCCAGCGTCAAGGGCGGCGACGGCCCGCTCGACGCGCCGGCGCTGCGCGCGATGCGCGAGCAGTTCGGCCTCGCCGACATCGAGTTCGCGATGTCCGGCTCGGCGCCGCTCTCGGTCGAGACGCTGTGGTTCTTCATGGGCCTCGGGCTTCCGTTCTGCGAGGGCTACGGGATGAGCGAGACGACCGGGATCGTCGTGATGAACCCGTCCGACGCCCCCCGTCCGGGCACGATCGGCAAGGCGGCGCCCGGCGTGCAGGCCCGCCTCGCGCCCGACGGCGAGCTGCTCATCCGGGGCGGCAACGTCATGCGCGGCTATCGCGGCCAGCCCGACGCGACCGCCGAGGCGCTGCGCGACGGCTGGATGCACACCGGCGACCTCGCGCGCATGGACGAGGACGGCTACCTCACGATCGTCGGGCGCAAGAAGGAGATCATCATCAGCGCCGCCGGCAAGAACATGTCGCCGGCCCAGATCGAGCAGGCGATCGCGGCGGAGTCCGACCTGATCGGCGTCGTGGTCTGCATCGGCGACGGACGGCCCTACAACGTCGGCCTGGTGCTGCTCGACCCCGATGCGCTCGCGCCGGGGATGTCGGTCGCCCAGGCGGCGCTCGACACCGACGTGCGGGCGCAGGTCGCCGCGGCGGTCGAGCGCGGCAACGCGCGCCTGAGCCGGCCCGAGCAGCTCAAGCGGCACGCGATCCTGCCCGAGACCTGGCTGCCCGGCGGGGAGATCATGACCCCGACGCAGAAGGTGCGCCGGCGGGTCGTCGACGAGCGCTACGCGAGCGAGATCGAGGCGCTGTTCAGCGCCTGAACGCCTCCCAGGAGGCGATCCCGATCGCGTCGGGGTGCAGGGGCTCGAGCTTGGCCTCGTCGGCGAGCATCGCCTGCACGTCCTCCAGCGACCAGGGCCCGTCGCGGCGCTCGCTCGCGGCGGGCGCCGGGTGCGTCCAGACCGTGAGCTCGCGCCCGTCGAACGCGAGCACCTGGCCGGCGACGTGCGCCGAGGCGGGCGAGACGAGATAGGAGACGAGCGGCGCCACGGCCTCCGCGTCGCCGAGGTGCGCGGCGATTCCAGGGTGCTCGGCGACGCCGACGGTCATGTCGGTGCGCGCCCGTGGGTAGAGCGAGTTCACGCGCACGCCGCGACGGCCCAGCTCGACGGTCAGCGCGCGCGTGAGCGCGTTGATCCCGCCCTTGGCCGCTCCGTAGTTGGACTGGCCGACCAGGCCGTAGAGCGCGGTGCCCGAGGTCACGTTCACCACGCTCAAGCCCTCCCCCATCGCCTGCACGGCGGCCTGCGTGACGAGGAACGTCCCGCGCAGGTGCACGGCGATCACCTCGTCGAGCGCCCCGGCGGTCATGCGCTTGAACATCGCGTCGCGGACGATGCCGGCGTTGTTGACCACCGCGTCGATCCCGCCGTGGTGCTCGACGCACGTCTGCACGAGCCCGCGCGCGACCGCCTCATCGGCGACCGAGCCCGCGCGCGCCACGGCACCGAGATCGGCGGCGGTCGCCGCGCAGCGCTCGGGATCGACCCCGTTGACGACGACGCGGGCGCCGCGGCGAGCGAGGTCCGCGGCGAACGCGCGGCCGAGGCCGCGCGTGGAACCGGTGACGACGACCCGCAGCCCGTCCAGGCTCATGCGCGACCGCGGACTCGGGCCAGGCCCTCGGTGACGCGCTCGATCACGGCCGGCTGCGAGGTCACCACGCGGTAGCACTCCATCTCGAAGGCGAACGCGCTGATCGGGTCCATCGCCGGCGAGCGCAGCGCCATCCCCTTGTTCATCAGCACCGAGTCCACCGTGGTCGCCGCGATCGAGCGCGCGAGCTCGGTCGCCGTCTCGACGACCTCGCCGCGCGGCACGAGCCGGTCCACCAGCCCGATGCGCAGCGCCTCGTGCGCGTGGATCAACTCGCCCGAGAGCGTCAGCAGCTTGGCCTGGCTGAGGCCGACGATCTTCCACAGCGGCGAGAAGAACGGCGTCAGCCCGAGCTTGATCTGGGGGTAGCCGAAGCGCGCACCCTCGCTCGCGATCCTGATGTCCGAGAACACCGCGATGTCGCATCCCCCGCCGAGCGTGGGTCCGGCGCACGCGGCGATCGTCGCCTTGGGATAGTCCAGCAGCCCGCCGTAGATGCGCCGGCAGATCTCGGTGTACTCCTTCCTGGACTCCTCGGTGAACAGCGCGTGGGTGTCGAGGTCGAGCCCCGCGGAGAACACCTCCTCCCCACCGGTGATCACCACCGCGGCGACGCTATCGTCCTCGCGCCAGGCCTCCAGCTGGTCGGCCATCTCGGTGAACAGCTGGCCGTTGAGCGCGTTGCGTTTTTCGTACCGGCTGAGCGTGAGCGTCCCGACGCCGTCACCGACGCGGGACTCGATCGTCTCGGGCATGGACGTTATTATAACAGCTGTTAGCTTCCACACGACCTGACAAGGAGCCGCCATGCAGACCCGCTTCACCGAGACCTTCGGGGTCGAGCATCCGATCGTCCAGGGCGGCATGCAGTGGGTCGGCCGCGCCGAGCTGGTGGCCGCGGTCGCCAACGCCGGCGCCCTGGGCTGCATCACCGCGCTCACCCAGCCCACGCCGGACGACCTGGCCAAGGAGATCGACCGCTGCCGCGAGCTGACCGACGCGCCCTTCGGGGTCAACCTGACGATCCTGCCGACGATCGAGCCGCCGCCCTACCACGAGTACGCGCAGGTGATCATCCACAGGGGCGTGCCGATCGTCGAGACCGCGGGCAACAACCCGCGTGAGTTCCTGGCCATGTTCAAGCCGGCCGGGATCAAGTGCATCCACAAGGCGACGACCGTGCGCCATGCGCTCAAGGCGCAGTCGCTCGGCGTCGACGCGGTGTCGATCGACGGCCTCGACTGCGCCGGGCACCCCGGCGAGGACGACGTGCCGGGCCTGGTGCTGATCCCGGCGGCGGCCGATCAGCTGGACTGCGTGCTCATCGCCAGCGGCGGCTTCGCCGACGGGCGCGGACTGGTGGCGGCGCTGGCGCTCGGCGCCGACGCGATCAACATGGGCACGCGCTTCATGTGCACCGCGGAGTCCCCGATCCACCAGAGGGTCAAGGAGCGCCTGGTCGAGGCCGACGAGCGCCAGACCGACCTGATCTTCCGCTCCTACCGCAACACCGCGCGCGTGGCCAGGAACGCGATCAGCCAGCAGGTGATCGCGATCGAGAAGGAGGGCCGCCCCTTCGAGCACGTCAAGGACCTCGTCTCCGGCGCCCGCGGCAAGACCGTCTACGAGACGGGCGACACCGACGCCGGCATCTGGAGCGCCGGGCTCTGCCAGGGGCTGATCCACGACATCCCGACGTGCGCGGAGCTGGTCGAGAGCATCATGAGCGAGGCCGATCGCATCATCCACGACCGCCTCGTCGGGCTCGGTGGCGCCGTCCCGGCGTCGTGAGCCCTCAGGAGGCGGCGCGCGCGCCGGCCAGCGCCATCAGGTAGGCCCCACCCAGGCGCGAGCCGCGCGCCGGCAGCGCCTCCATCTGGCGGAGCATCTCGACGATGTCGTACGACGACAGGTAGCTCGAGAGCAGCCCGTCGCGGAAGCCGAGGAAGATGTCACAGCCGTGGCTGTCGAAGCGACCGCCGCTGCCGAGCTTGGCCGGCGCGCTGCCGAACTGGCGAAACAGCACGACGGCGCGCTGGGCCGACGGCGCATAGAAGCGCTCGATCTCATCGAAGCGCACGTCGGGCATCGCCCGCCAGATCTCCTCGGTGTAGGCGCGCAGCGCCTCGTGCCCGTGGATCACCTCCGGCCAGAACGTGCGGTCGTCCCACTGGATCTCCGGGTGCGTGACCGCGAGCACCTGCTCGGTGTCGTGCGAGTTCCACGCCTGCAGCCAGCGCGTGCAGAAGCTCTCCAGGAAGGCAACGCCGGCCACCATAACGCTCATTATATATCGGACGTCTGGGTGCGCCGGTAACGTTGCGCCGGTGGCCGTCCCCCAGGCGCCCAAGCTCGGCCTCGCCTCGCGGGCGCTGCTGGGCGCGTCGATCGCGGGAGACCTCGCCTCGCGCACCCTGCTCGCGTCGGTGATCAGCGGAGCGATGACCGTGGGCGTGCTCGGGGGCGCCGGGGCCGACGACGCCCGCCGGCTCGAGTTCTACGCCGCGCTCGCCGACGAGCGCGACCGCGACGCCGTGTTCATCCGCCCGCCCGCGGACGTGCGGGTGCGCTCGACCGCCGGGCGCCCGCCCGGGGTCGAGGGCGGCCGCACCGACGTGCTGCGCTTCGACACCCCCTACGTGGCCCTGAACCCGGCGGTACGGGCCGCCTACGCGGGCCACCCGCACAACAACGTCGCCCGTGCGCAGCACTGGCGACACGAGTCCGGCCCGCGGCCGACGCTGTGCGTGATCCACGGCTTCGGCGCCTCGCCGGCGTGGTTCAACAGCGCGTTCTTCTCGCTCGAGGCGTTCTTCGCCCAGGGCTGGGACGTGCTCCTGCACACGCTTCCCTTCCACGGCAGCCGCCGGGGCCAGCGCCCGGCGTTCAACGGCGTGGAGATGTTCTCGCACGGGTTCGCTCAGTGGAACGAGGCGATCCTGCACGGCGTGTACGACTTCCGCATCCTCGTGGACTACCTGGAGCGCACGGGCGCACCGCTATTCGGCGTCACCGGCCTCTCGCTCGGCGGCTACATCAGCGCGGTGCTCGCCGCGGTCGAGCCCCGGCTGGCCTTCGTCGTCCCCAACGCGCCGGTCGTCTCGATCGATCCACTGCTCGCGAGCTGGTATCCGGCGAACCTCACGGTCGGCCTCGGCCGTCGCGTCCGCGGCGTCTCGCGCGAGCTGATGCGGCGCTCCTTCGCGGTCCACAGCCCGCTGAACTACGTGCCGATCGTGCCCCGGGAGCGGCTGATGATCATCGGCGGCCTCGGCGACCGGCTCTCGCCGCCCGAGCAGAGCGTCCTGCTCTGGGAGCACTGGGGACATCCTGCGCTGCATTGGTTCCCGGGCAACCACGTCGCCCACTTCGGCCGCCGCGGCTACCTGGCCGAGATGCGCGCGCTGATGGACGACAGCCTGCAGGAGGCGGCGCTAGTCGCGTGAGGGAGGCTCGGTCGGGCGCCGCGAGAGGCGCTCGACCAGCGGCCCGATCCGGTCGGCGAGCTGCAGGCGGTCGAGCACCCGGCCGAGTCGCTCGATCTCCCCTCCGAGCGGGACCATCAGATCGATCCCCTGGCGGATCGAGGGCTCCAGCGCGGCGAGCAGCGGAACCGCGGTCTCGAAGTGGGCGTTGAGGGCGGCCGCCTGCGGAATCGCCCCTTCCAAGGCGTCGTTCAGCCGCTCGGCCTCGGGAACCACGCCGGCGAAGTGACGGTTGAGCTCATCGAGCTTGGGCAGTGCCTCGCGGGCGGTCTCGGAGAGCTCGCGCATCGTCGCCAGCGTCGAGTCGATCTCGGGCGTCACCTTGCGCGCGAGCTTGGCCAACGCGTGCACATCGTCGAGCAGGCGCGCCAGGGCCAGCGGGGTGAGGGAGATGACCGAGGCGATGGATGCAGCCTACGCCACCCGCGCCGGCCGGCTCGGGCTGTAGCACGTGCAACTCGGACTGGACGGATGTTCGACACGCGCGCTACTCTTTTGGTGTGTCATGGACGACCGTCGCAATGGGGAGAAGGATCACCGGGGGGCGAGCCGTCGTTGACCTGAGCGGGCCGTACGCGTGCTGTCGCAACGCGTCGCCGTCCGCGCGCCGCGCGTGGTGCTCCCCGAGCGCCCGCGCGATCACGTCACTCGCGAATTCGGAGGCCTAGCCGGATGCCCTCGTTCACCGCCGTTACCAACTTCCTGCACAGCTGGGGACCCATCGCGATGATGGCGCTCATCTGCATGCTGCTCGTCTACACCATGCGGGCGATGCCCAAGCGGCAGTTCAAAGAGCACAAGACCAAGGGCACCAAGAGCAAGATCCGCTGGGACGAGGTCGCCGGGATCGACCACGAGAAGGACGAGCTGGAGGAGGTGGTCGAGTTCCTGCGCAACCCGGCCAAGTTCCACGCGCTCGGCGCACGGGTGCCTCGCGGCGTGCTGCTCTACGGCCCCCCGGGCACGGGCAAGACGCTGCTGGCCAAGGCGGTCGCCGGCGAGGCGAACGCGAAGTTCTATTCGACCAGCGCCGCCGAGTTCGCCGAGGTGTTCGTCGGACTCGGCGCCGCGCGCATCCGCAAGCTGTTCGCTCAGGCCCGCAAGAACGCGCCGGCAATCATCTTCATCGACGAGCTCGACGCGGCCGGCCGCACCCGCGGGCGTGACGTCTCCGGCGAGCGCGACGGGACGCTGAACGCCCTGCTCGTCGAGATGGACGGCTTCGCCGCCTGCGACAACGTCGTGGTGATCGCCGCCTCGAACATGATCGAACAGCTCGATCCCGCGCTGATGCGCGCCGGCCGCCTGGACCGCCAGATCTACGTCGGCACGCCCGACAAGGAGGGGCGCCGGGCGATCCTCGACGTGCACACGCGCGGGAAGCGGCTCGCCCGCCGGGTCGACCTGGACCACGTGGTCGGCGCCACCGCGGGCATGTCCGGCGCGCAGCTGGCCAACCTCACCAACGAGGCGGCGATCTTCGCCGCCCGCGAGGACGCCACCGAGATCGAGCAGCACCACTTCGACGCGGCGATGGAGCGGGTCATCGCCGGCGTCGCCTCCAAGCGGATCATCACCGACCACGAGCGCCGAGTCGTCGCCCACCACGAGGCGGGCCACGCACTGATCTCCGAGCTGCTCCCGCGACTCAGCCGGGTGCACAAGGTCTCGCTCGTGCCGCGCGGGCAGGCGCTCGGCTACGCGCTGAACCTGCCCGACGAGGACCGCTACCTGAAGACGCGCTCCGAGCTCGAGGACTGGCTGGTGATGCTGCTCGGCGGTCGCGCCTCCGAGCAGCTCATCTTCGGCGAGCCGACCAACGGCGCCGCCGACGATCTGAACAAGGCGTACGAGCTCTCGCGCGGGATGGTGACCCACTTTGGGTTCGCCGACGGGATCGGGGTGCAGCGACTCCCCGCGGAGGATTACTCGATGTCCGAGCACACCCGCCGGCTGATCGACGAGGCCCAGCAGGCGATCACCGAGGCCGCCTGGCAGCGGGCGCTCGACCTCGTCGCCGAGCACGAGTTGGTGCTGCGCGCGCTCGCCGAGCGGCTGCTCGCCGAGGAGACGCTCGAGCGCGACGACATCGTGACGATCTGCGCGCCCGCGCGCCGGGCGCTCGCCGCGGCGGCTTGAGGGAACCGCCGCCCCACCGCCGCCCGCCCCCGGCCCGGGCGGCGGTGGGCGAGTGCCCTAACGTCCCCGGCTCCATCCGAGCACGCGAGGAAAGGAGCCGCCATGTCACCCCAGGAGCTCGAGCGCGCGGTGGCCGAGCTGCAGGATCGCCAGGCGATCCAGGACTGCCTGATGCGCTACTCGCGGGGGATCGACCGGCTCGATCGCGAGCTGCTGCTGTCGGTCTACCACGAGGACGCGATCGACGACCACGGCGTGTTCGTCGGCACCCCGCGGGAGTTCGTCGACTGGGCCGTGGCCATGCACACCGCGACGCACCTCTCCCACCAGCACTGCATCTTCAACCACACCTGCGAGCTCGACGGCGACGTCGCCCACACCGAGGCCTACTACATGTTCGTCGGCCTGAACCGCAAGGGCCCGCCGGCGCTGGCGATGTCCGGGGGCCGCTACCTGGACCGGTTCGAGAAGCGCGACGGTCGCTGGGCGATCGCCGCCCGGGTCTGCATTCGCGACTGGGCGCCGCTGACCGAGACGCCCGAGCAGCTCGACCAGGTCGCGCTGACCATCGTCAAGGGACTCGACGCGCGCACCGAGGAGCTGATGCGCAGCGGGCCGCAGTGCCGCCGCGACCGCGAGGACGTCTCCTACGAACGCCCGCTGCGCGTCGACCCCGCTCGGCGCACGCTCGCCTGAGGCGCCTCAGCCCGCGAAGTACTGCTCGACCGCTCGCGCCAGCCCGCCGGCGATGATCTGCTGGCCGCGACCGCTAACCGCGATCGAGCCCTCGAAGGGATCGGTGATGAACAGCGGCTCGATCAGCGCGCCCGGCATCTGGCTGGGCGTGGAGAGCCAGCCGCCCTGCGCCGGACCCAGCAGCAGCAGGTGCCCGTAGGAGGTCGCCTGCGCGCTGTAGGCCGACCCGAGGCTTCCGTCGGGCAACACGCCCTCGTCGGGGATCGCCCACCCCTGCGCGTTCATCGAGGCGAGCACGTCCTGCTGGACGAGGGTGGCCAGGCGCAGGTTCCGGGCGGCGAACGGACGGTCGGCGTCGTAGGCGGTCACCGAGCCCGCGTTCTGCGCGGTGGTGCCCGAGTCGAAGTACACGCCGACGAGCGCATCGGCATGGGCCTGGTTGGCGCACACGTCGCGGGCGGCCACGTCGTCGTGGGCGCCCTGGAGGGTGAGCATCCCGCCGGCGACGTCGCCCGGGCCCAGGCGAGCGACCGAACTGGCCTGGGTGCGCGAGACGACCACCCGGAAGCCCCTCTGGCGCAGGAGGGTCATCGCGTCGAGCACGACCGGGAGCGTCTCGTCAGCCTCCTCGATGCGCTGGCCGGACCCGGTCGTCCCCACCGCGCCGGGGTCGATGCCGCCGTGACCGGCGTCCAGGAACACGGTCAGGTGCCGGTCACCGTTGGTCGGCGCGAACGCCCGGCACGCGCCGGGGCTGAACGCCGCCGGGTCGATGGCCACGCCGTCGCGGACGCTGCCATGGGCGGCGTTGCGCGCCGCGAGGACGAGCACGACGCCGAGCGCGAGCAGCACGAGGCCGGCGCGCCGCCGACGCCGGGCAAATCGGGCTCGAGATGACGCGCGGGGGCCGATTCACCCGACGCTAGGGTCGGTGGTGAAAGGGTCACTAAAGCGGGCTCGTCTCACTCGGTCCGTGCACGTGAGCTTGCAGTCGGCCGGCGCGGCGGCCGACCCCGTGCCGCGCCCGTCGGGTATAGGATCCCTGCGATGAGCGACCCTCACGCCGTCCTGCACCGCACCGCCTCCGCGACGCACCATCCCGGCTGGGGCTCGTGGGGCTTTGACCCGATCGTGATCCTCGCGGTCATCGGCGCCGCGTACGTGTACGCGCGCCTCTACCGCAAGGCCGCCTCCCGCTCGACGGGCTCGGGGCCCGGCGCGGGCCACTGGATCCCCTACGCCGCGGGGCTGCTCGCCCTCGTCGTCGCGCTGCTCTCCCCGGTGGACGCGATCGGCGACCGCTACCTGCTCTCGCTGCACATGGCCCAGCACGTCCTGCTCGCCGACATCGCGCCGGCGCTGCTCGTGCTCGGCCTGCGCGCGCCGATCCTGCCGCTCGGCCTCTCGCGCGAGGCCCTGATGGCGGTGGCGCCCGGCGGCGGGCGCTCGGGACGCTGGCTGGCCCGGCTGACGTCGCCGTGGGTGGCAATCCCGCTGTGGGCACTGGCCACCTGGGTGTGGGCGATCCCGAGCGTGTTCGACTACGCCGCCCAGCACTCGGTGGTGCACGGCCTCGAGCACGCAACCCTCTTCTACACGGGCCTGGCCATGTGGTGGCTGATCATCGACCCGCTCCCGCGGGCGCGCATGCGGCCGAACGGGCAGCGGCTGGCCCTGCTGGGCTTCACGCGTCTGGCCAGCGCCTGCGTGTGCGTTCCGCTGACCTGGCTGTCCAAGACCGAGTACCCGCTGTACGCGAGCGCGCCGCGCTCCTACGGGCTCTCGGCGATCACCGACCAGCACCTGGCCGGTGCGGGGATGTGCTTCGTGGAGATCCTCGTGTTCGGCATCGCCTTCGTCGCGGTGTTCCTGCAGATGCTCGCGCGGGCCGACGCCCGGGCCGCACTGGAGGACTACGCCACCGACTCCTACGGCGACGGCCTGGCCATCTGACGCCGTAACGAAATCGTCGTGCCCGCGGCCGTGAACTCCACGCCGGCGTGAGGGGCCGCGCGCGATACTCCCTGTGTGCTGCTGCACTGCGGCCAGCTCGACCACCAGCTCGCCGGAGGCCTCCTGCGCCGTCCGACCGCCGAGCAGGCGCTCCGCGCCCGCGAGCTCACCGGCCCGCTCGTGGCCCACGAGCTGGCGGGTTCGCTGCGTCGCCTCCTCGCCGAGCCCGGGCGCCGGCCGTCGCTCGCCGACTCGCGCGAGGCGCTGCTCGGGCTCGCCGAGCGTTTGGAGCGCGGCGAGCGGCTGAATGCGTGCGGGGTCGCGCGGGTGCTGCTGCTGCTCACCGACGTCGCCGGGCCGCTCTACCACCCGTCCCCTGAGCGCTCGATGAGCGAGCTGGTGTGGTGGATCGCCGACGGCCTGGCGTCCTGCCCGCCGCACGCGTGGGGCTGTCCGGTGATCGCCAAGCTCGACCCCGAGCACGTCACCTGGACGTGCGCGTTCTGCGGCGCGATGTCGGTCACCGGCGGCGCCGAGGAGCACCCCGAGCCCCACTTGCCGTAGGGTGCCGAGGTGCCCTACGACGACGATCTCGCCAACCGCCTGCGCGAGCTGCTCGGCGCCGATCCGACGATCGCCGAGAGGAAGATGTTCGGGGGCCTGGTGTTCCTGCTCAACGGGAACATGTCGGTGAGCGCCTCCCGGCGCGGCGGCTTGCTCGTGCGCGTCGATCCCCGGGACGCGCCGAAGCTGCTCGAGCGCCCGCACGTCGAGACCATGCACATGCGCGGGCGCTCGATGGCCAACTTCCTCTACGTCGCCCCCGAGGCGGTGCGCACCAAGCGCCAGCTCGCCTCGTGGGTCAAGCGCAGCGTCGACTTCGCCGCCACGCTGCCGCCGAAGCGGTGATATGGAGGGAGAGGGGCCCGGCTCGCCGGCCAGCGGCCGCCGTCTAGTGGTGCCTGCGGTAAATCCGGTCGTCGATTCGCGAGCGAAAATCGAGCATGGCCAGGACGCAGGGAGCCGGAATAGCAGCGCTATTTCGGCTCCCGAGGACGCCGCCAGGCGAAGATTTGCAGCCGCGAAGCGGGAGCGGATTTACAGGA
>DATAWZ010000211.1:0-10870 GCA_036266975.1 Solirubrobacteraceae bacterium | reverse complement strand
GCACCTCCTGCAAATCCGCTCCCGCTTCGCGGCTGCAAATCTTCGCCTGGCGGCGTCCTCGGGAGCCGAAATAGCGCTGCTATTCCGGCTCCCTGCGTCCTGGCCATGCTCGATTTTCGCTCGCGAATCGACGACCGGATTCACAGGAGGCACCCCTAGCGCTCGCCGAGCAGGGTCATGTTGGCGTCGCCGCGGATCGCGTGCCGCCAGAAGAACAGGCCGACGCGCAGCGCGCGCAGCACCCCGCGCCCGGCCCCGCTGCGACGCAGCCAGCGCTTGACGCCCTGCAGGTGCCCGCCGGGCTCGCGCAGCGGCCCATGGGCGGCGGCGGTGAGCGAGGGCAGCGTGACGCGAAAGCCCGCCGCGCGCGCCGCGCGCAGGTACTGGTGCAGGAAGTAGACGTTCTCGTTGCCCTCGAACTCGGCCACCTCCTGGCCGTGATCGAGCTTCAGGCGCAGCGGAAAGCGCAGCGGCTCGTTGACGACCAGCAGGCGCCCGCCCGGGCGCAGCAGGCGGTGCAGCTCGCGCAGCGTGCGTCCCAGGTGCGCCGAGTCGTTGTGGTGCAGCACCTCGCAGCAGAACACGTAGTCGAAGCTCGCGTCGGCGAGCGCCGGGTCATACATCGTCGACAGCACCCGCTCGAAGTAGCGCTCGCCCTCCTCGAGGAACCAGTCCGCGGTGCGCAGCCCCTGCATCTGCGCCGAAGCGATGTCCAGCGCGACGACCTCCAGGCCCGCCCCGGCGAAGATGTTGCTCGCCCAGCACGTGTTCGAGCCCACGTCCAGGAGCCGCTCGCCGGCTCGGAACGGCACCTCGGCGAGCACGAAGTCCATCGCGCGCCGCTGCGCGTACCAGTAGGGCAGGTCGACGTCCGGCAGCGCGAGGATCCGCTCGCGGTCCCAGCCGTCCTCGCCCATGACCGCGGCGAAGCGCTCGAGCCCGGCCGCCTCGCGCACGACGAATGGCGGCGGCTCGTGCAGCAGATCGGCGATCCCGCCGGTCACCGGGCGCTCCAGGCCGCAGCGCTCGCAGTGCAGCTCGCCCTCGCGGACCTCGCGCTCGTCGCGTTCGCCAGCACGGAGCCGCAGCGCCCCGTCGGTGCGGCAGCGCGGGCAGCGAAGCAGCGGCAGAAGCGACTCGCGCAGCGGCCCGCTGCCTATGAATAGAGCTCGTCGAAGCGCCCGGCGTACTTCTCGTTGACGACGTTCCGCTTGACCTTCATCGTCGGCGTGAGCTCGCCGGTCTCCTGGGTGAGGTCGTGGTCGAGGATGGAGAACTTCTTGACCTGCTCGACCTGCGCGTAGTGCGCGTTGGCCTCGTCGAGGTGCTGCTGGATCAGCGCGCGCACCTCCGGGGCCGTGGCGAGCGAGGGGATGTCCTCGGGCAGGCCGTGCTCGCGCGCCCAGGGAACGATCTCCTCGGCGTCGAGCGTGATCAGCATGACCGGGAACGGGCGGCGGTCGCCGTGCATGACCGCCTGCGAGACCCAGCGCGACTGCTTCATGTCGTTCTCGAGGTTGGCCGGCGTGAGGTTCTTGCCGCCGGCGGTGATGATGATGTCCTTCTTGCGGCCGGTGATCGACAGGAAGCCGTCCTCGTCCAGGGAGCCGAGGTCGCCGGTGTGCAGCCAGCCGTCGATGACCGTGTCGGCGGTCGCCTCGTCGTTGCGGTAGTAGCCGGCGAAGATGTTCCCGCCGCGGGCGAGGATCTCCCCGTCGGCGGCGATCTTGATCTCGACGCCCGGCAGGGCGCGCCCGACCGTCCCGAAGCGGAACGAGTCCAGCGTGGAGTAGGAGATCGCCGTGGCCGACTCGGTCATGCCGTAGCCCTCGAGCACCGGGATGCCCGCGGCGTAGAAGAACTCGAGGATCTCCCGGGCGATCGGCGCGGCGCCCGTCACCGCCTGGCGCACCTTTCCGCCGAACAGGGCGCGGATCGGCGCGAACAGCTTCTCGTCGACCTGCTCGAAGGCGTGCTGCAGCTCGGCCGGGACCTCCTCGCCGCGCGCCTGCAGGCCGCGCACCTTCAGCCCGACCTTGATCGCCTCCTGGGCTTCGGCGCGGCGATCGTCGGGGATCGCCGAGCTCGCCAGCGTGTAGATCTTCTCGAAGATCCGCGGCACCGACGGGAACCAGGTGGGGTGGAGCTCCTGCAGCTCGGGGACGATCTTGGAGGTCTGTCCCGTCCAGTAGGCGATCGTTCCGCGGCCGTCGATGCACAGCAGCTGCACGAGCAGCGCGAAGGCGTGCGCGAGCGGCAGGTAGAGGTAGGCGATCTCGCCGGGCTGGATGATGTCCTTGGCGTGGCAGCCGTTCAGGACCGCCCGGTAGTTGGCGTGGGTGAGGACGCAGCCCTTGGGCGGGCCGGTGGTGCCCGACGTGTAGATGAACGTGAACGGGTCCTCGGGCTTGACCGCCGTGTAGCGCGCGACCCATTCGGCGCGGTCGCCCCCGCGCCCGCGCTCGCGCAGTGCGTCCAGCGTGATCGTGTCCTCGGCGGCGGCCTCGGAGTCGATCACGACGATCTGCCGCAGGGCGGGCAGCTTGGCCCGGACCGCGCGGATCTTCTCGGCCTGCGCGTGGTCCTCGCAGACGACCACGGCGGCCTCGGAGTTGCCCGCGACCCACTCGCATTCCTTCGCTGAGTTGGTCGGGTAGATGGGGACGGCGACGGCGCCGGCGCTGACGATGCCGAACTCGGCGAACGTCCACTCCGGCCGAGTATTGGCCAGGATGCAGACGTGCTCGCCGGCGGCGACCCCGAGGTCGATCAGCCCGAGGGCGATCTCGCGGACGATCTCGCCGACCTCTGCGAAGCTCAGCTCCTGCCAAGCGTCCCCGCGCTTGAAGCGTACGGCGGGGTGCTCGGCGAATCGTTCGGCCGCAAGCGGCAGGAGGTCCGCCATGGTGGCGGCACCGCTGGTGTGCTCCGGCGCCGTGAGCGCGGCGGTTGCGCTGCCCGATCCCTGCATGCTGCCTCCTCGGTCGGCCATCTGATGACGCCAGGCGTCAGCGCGCGATTCTAAGCGAGTTGGCCGGCCGCACAACCGACCGCGCCGGCAAGGTGCGGCGGGAGGCGAGCACGAGGGTCGCGGCGGCGCGGCCCTCGGTTGACGCGCGATGTCAGAGCTGGGCTGTGGCGGGGGGCATCGCAGGGCCCCGCTCGCGCAGCTCGGCGAGGAACAGGGACTTGTCGATGCGACCTTGGAAAATCGGAATGCCCCTCTCCATGCACTGGGAGATCACTTGGCGGCGCTCCAGACCGGCTTCACGTGCGAGCTCGGTGGGCGTCAGGTGATTGGCCATCGGGCACTTCCTCCTTTGTTGCCTACATCACACATTACGCTACCGCCGCCGCCGGACGACAGCAAGCATCCTCGACGCACGTTCGGGACGTTTAGACCGGATTAGGCACATCCACGAACGTGTGCTCGAGGTCGAAGCGCGCGGCGAGCAGCTCGCCGACGCGACGCACGCCGAAGGTCTCGGTGGCGTAATGGCCGGCGGCGATGAAGTGGATGCGCGACTCGCGCGCCTGGGCCATCACGCGCTCAGCCGGCTCGCCGGTCAGGAACGCGTCCAGGCCCAGCGCGATCGCGTCGTCGAGGTGGCCGGCGGCGGCGCCGGAGACGATGCCCATCGTCCGCACGCGCTCGGGGCCGGCCAGGAACGCGAGCGGCTCGCGTCCGGTGAGCGCGTGCACGCGCGCGAGCAGCTCGTCGGCCGGAACGCCGGGGCCCTCGAACCACACCCGCCGGCCGATCGGCTGGCCGCGGTGCTCGGCGAACGGCTCGCTGCGCGCCGCCTGAAGGCCCTCGGCGAGCAGCGCGTTGTTGCCGAGCTGGGGATGGGCGTCGAGCGGCAGGTGGTAGGCGAGCAGGCCGATGTCCGCGTCGAAGAGCGCGCGCAGGCGCGCCTTCTGGGCGGCGTCGATCGGCTGCGGGCCCGAGCCCCAGAACAGCCCGTGATGCACGAGCACCAGGTCGGCGCCCAGCTCGCGCGCCCGCCCGAACAGCTCGAGCTGGGCGCTCACCCCGCTCACCAGTCGCTGCACCCGCTCGCGGCCCGGGACCTGCAGGCCGTTGGGGCAGTAGTCGGCAAAGCTCGCGGGGTGCAGCAGCTCGTCCAGCACGGCGACGATCTCGCCCGCCGTCGTGGGCACGGGCGCGCCTAGCCGTTGACGGGGAGCACGAGCGAGGGGCCGCCGACCGTGTCCTCACTCGGCACGACCGCCGTGCCGATCGCGAAGAACTCGATCACGTGCGATCCCCAGCCGTGGCTCGCCTGGGCGATCCGCGCCCCGACGATCCCGTGCGCCTGGAGCGCCTCGGCCTCGTCCTGCATGCGCTCGGTGGCGAGCTCGCGGGCCTCGTACAGCGCCTGGGTGAAGTTGGTCATCTCCTGGTTGCGCCCGATCTGCTTCCAGGTCTGGCGCATGCTCTGGTGGGCGACGTGGTAGACGCAGTTGCCCATCACCATCCCGACCGGGCGCAGACCGCCGCGCAGCAGCACGGTGAAGTCCTGGCCGGACAGGTCGGAAGTGAACGGACGCCCGGTGGGGGCCCGGTGCAACACGCCCTCGCGGTGCTTGACCGCGGTCCCGATCGCGATGAACTCGGCCAGGTCGGCGCCCCAGTCATAGCGGCCGATCTGCAGCCGCACCCCGACGATGCCGTCGGCGCCGAGCTGGTCGGCCTCCTCCTCCATGCGGGTCATCGCGAGCTCGCGCGCGTGGTACATGGCCTGGGTCAGCACGTCCATCTCGCGGCTCTGGTTCCAGTTGGCGGCCTGGAAGCCGATGTGGTAGATCGAGCTGCCGAGTACCAGGCCGAGCGGATCGAAACCGGCCTCGCGCACGACGAACATCTCGTTGGGCGACAGGTCGCTGGTGAAGAAGCCCCTCGCCGCCGAGCGCTTCATGCGCTCGACGCGCTTGCGCCCGGCCTCGGGAATCCCCGCGAGCGAACCCGCCTGGTACTCGCCGGCAACCGGCGCGTCGCTCGGCGCCACCGACGCGTCGTCCGTCACCGATACGGGGGGCGCGTCCGCCTGGACGTCGCCCCCGTCGTCCCTCTGCTTGCGGAATGGCATCTTCAGTCCCTCCCGGTTGGTGTGTAGGTCACGTCTGGGTCACATGAGCAGCCCGGCGAGCGCGGCGCGCGCCCGCTCGCTGCGGTTCGCCTCGGTGGTGAGGATCTCGCTCAGCGCGAGCACCCACTGGTCGAGGTCGAGCGCCTCGCGCTTGAGCGCGATCCCGCCCGACATGCGGGCGCGGGTGCCGCGCACGCTGCCCGAGTCGACGACGAGCTCGAGCTGCTCGTTGTCGAGGGCGAGCAGGATCCGCTGCACCTGCTTGGGCCCGCGCAGCCCGCTGCGCCGGCGGTCGATGCGGGCCCGTCCCGGGAGGACGATCTCAAGCTTGGTCGCCAGCGCTTCGGCGAACGCGTGCAGATCGGTCAAATCGGCGCGCAGCGAGGCCGCGAGCTGGTCGACTTCAAGACCGGGAACGGCGTCGCTCACTAGATCGCACACGCTAGCGCGCGGGCGCGACCGGCGCCCGGTGGACACATCGTGAGGTAGCCTTGGTCGACAAGGATGTTGTCGAGCGATGGGTTCGTTCCGTGGTGTCCGCAGCAAGCACGCTGAGGGTCTACGCACGTCCGTGGCGCCGGGACGCGGAGCTGGTCGCCGCCGTCCGTGCCGGGGACGATCGCGCGTTCGAGGCGATCTACCATCGCCACCAGGGCCGCCTGTACGCTTACGTCCTCGGGCGGGTTCGCGATCACGCGCGGGCCGAGGACCTCGTGCAGGAGCTGTTCATCAGTGCCCTGCGCGGGCTGCGCGCCGGCGATGAGGAGGTCCGGCTGGAGCCGTGGCTGTACGAGATCGCGCGCAACCGGTGCATCGACCAGCACCGGCGCGCCGCGCGCCGCACCGAGGTCGGCCTCGACGACGACGTGCTCGCCGCCCTGGACGCCCTGCACCAGGCTCCGCCCGCCGAGGAGCACCTGCAGGGGCAGCAGCGCTTCGCCGACGTCCGCCACGCCCTCGACGGCCTCTCGAGCGTGCACCTGCGGCTGCTCGTCCTGCGCGAGCTCGAGGGCCGCTCCTACAGCGAGATCAGCGCGCGCACCGGCCTCTCGCGCCCGGCGGTCGAGACGGGCCTGTTCCGAGCCCGCCGGCGCCTACGGGCCGAGTACGACGCGCTCGCCAGCGGCGACCGATGCCTGCGCATCGAGAGCCTGATCGCGCGCGCGGCGAGTGCGCGCTCGCTCGGCCCGCGCGACCGGCTCGCGCTCGCGCGCCACGTCGGGCACTGCGAGCCCTGCCGCCTGCGCGCCCGCCAGGCCGGCATCAACCCCCGCCTGCTCGACGGCACCCCGCTCGGACGCGCGGCGGCCGCGCTGGCGCCGCTGCCCGGGCTGATCGTGCGCACCATGCCCGCCCTGGACCCGACGGCGATCTCGGGGTCCGGCCGCGCGCTCGCCGGCGTCGCCGCGGCGGTCGCGCTCGCGCTCGGCGGCGGCCTGCTCACCCCGCACCACCGGCACGCCGCGCGCCCCGCGCACGCCCCGGCGGCCGTGCGCCATCGGGCCACGGCGGTCGTCCGGCACGCCCCGCCGGTCCTCGCCGCGCGGCACCCCGCTGCGCCGATCGCCGCCCGGGCTGCGGCGCCAGCGCGAGGGCGGCAATCGAGGCGAGTCGCCGTCGCGCCGCCGCGGCGCAGGGTGCTGCTGCGTCCGCAGGCGAACCGGCCGGTCGCGCCGCGCCCGGTCCCGGTGAGCTCGGCTCCCCGTCCGTCGGCCGCCTCGGCGCGACCCGCGCCGGCCGCGAGCGGCGCGCACCCGGCTGCGGTGGCCGGCGTGATCGCGCTGGCCGGCTCGCTCACCGCGGCCATGCGCCAGCCGCCCACGACCGGTGCGTCGGCCGATCTGCTCGAGAGCGTCGGCGCCGCCGCCCGCGCGGTGACGACCGCGCTGCCACAAACGGCGCAGGCAATCGCTGCGCACTCGACCCTTTCCCCACCCCCCGCTGCGCCTTCGACGAGCGCTCCTGCGCCGGGTTCCGGGGCGGCGGGCGCCGCGAGCAGGGTGGTCTGGGCCCTCCACGGCTGACGACGCCGCTACGATGGGCACGCACTCGGGGCGTGGCGCAGCCTGGTAGCGCGCACCGTTCGGGTCGGTGAGGTCCCCGGTTCGAATCCGGGCGCCCCGATTGCAAGAAGCCCCCGCTACGGCGGGGTCTCTTCGCTGGCGGGAAGGAGCTGGAGGGTTCTGGGCGGGGCTGGGGCCGGGTGCGGAGCCTGGTCGTCGCCGCGGTGGGCGACGAGCCGCCGGCCTCTGCCGGGTGGAGCTCGTGGGTCGCTCGACGGCCTCTTGCCACGACGCAGAACGGCTGACTTCGACCACGCGCGGAGCTCATCGGGCCGTGACCGAGACAGCCGGACCCTGCCTGTACGCTCCCGCCGGCCCGCGCTTGACTGGCGGTCTATCCTGCGGCGTCAGCGCGGCCGAGATGGTTCTCGGCCGGGCAGCTGAACCCTTCGATCCTGGGATGCACCACGTGTGTGGTGGCGCGGATGACTGAGGCGCGACAGATCACCATCGGATTGGCTGATCTCAACTTGGCTGCGCTGAGTTGGGGTGAGCAGGACGCGCCGCTCGCGTTGCTGCTCCACGGCTACCCCGACACCGCATGGACCTGGCGACACCTCGGCCCCGAGCTGGCGGCGTTCGGCTACCGCGCGGTCGCGCCGTTCATGCGCGGTTATGCCCCGTCCGGGTACGCGCCCGATGGCGGGTATCAGGTTGGGGCGCTCGGGGCCGATGCAATCGGCCTTGCGGAGCGACTGAACCCCGGCCGTGCGACGGTCCTGATCGGCCACGACTGGGGCGCCATCGGCGCCTCAGCGGCGGCCGCCACGCGCCCGGAGCTTTGGTCGTCGGTCGTGACGATGGCCGTGCCGCCGATCGGACCGCTGCTGTGGTCCGGCTGGATCCCACGTCACCTGCCGCTCCTGCGGCGCCAGGTCAACGCGAGCTGGTACGTGTTCCTCCAGAACGTGCCCGGATTCTCCGAGCGCCGGCTCGACGAGGTCATCCCGCGGCTGTGGGCGGACTGGTCGCCGGGTTACGACGCGACCGAGGATCTTCAGTACGTCTGGGCGGCGATCAACGAGCCCAAGCGCCGCACGGCCGTACTGCGCTACTACCGTGCGCTGCTGAACCCGCTGTACTTCCGCCCCCGCTACTACCGCCACCAGCGCCGCTGGACGCGACCACTGCCCGGCCGCTGGATGTGGCTGCACGGCGAGCGCGACGGCTGCCTTCTGGCCGATCTGGCACGCGAGTCACTTGCGCGCCTGCCCCGGCCCAACGAACACGAGATCCTGCCGACGGTCGGACACTTCATGCACCTCGAGGACCCGAGGTTGATCAACGCCAGGATCAAGGGCTTCATCGGCACCCCGTGACCCCCGCCGCGTGACCCATCGAGCGAGCAGCCCTCGGTAGGCGGCTACGACGCCGGACGCCATGCGCCGCGATGCCCCAGGGTTCGCGGTGACTGTGCGCGTCCGCATCATCCATGGGATTGGAAGGCCTGTGGCGTACCGGGAGAGCGGGTAGCTGCTCTCGCGAGGCCGTCGTAAACCGGCCGTAGACGACCAAGGACAGACCAGGGGGTCTGCGGAACGCGCACGACGTCGGGGTTTCAAGGCCGAGCGCTCTCGGGACGCACCGGTTCGGCTGGCTCCCGCGGCTACGGGCGGTTTACGGCGGATGGCGCTCTACGCGCCGAGACCGTCGGGAGAGGAGCACGGCCTGGCCGGACGCGCGCGAAGCGGACGCGACAAGCCAGCGGGAGCGCCCTTCCCCGCGAGAGGCGAGGCCTACTGGGAGCGAGCGAAAGCAACATCGCGGTCGTCTTCGGTAACGGCCGGACCGAGTGGCTCGTTGCTGTAGGTCGGCGACATCGTTGCCGATCCGGAGAAGTCACCGACGTCGCGCGCAACGGTTACGAAGGAGCTGCTCGAACCCGAGTCTCGGAGATATCCATCAAAGACTGGGGCGACGTGATGGCTGGTGAGAGCAACGCGAGCAGCCGGCGTCGCGGCGCGTAAGCCGGGATGCCGCCGAAAAGTGACTGTGACTACGGAAAATTTACGGGCCCCTCAGTTCACTACGCGAAACGTCTGACTGATGGGGGAGGTGGTACGCGTGGCGCCAGCAATGGTGGAGCTTCCGGACGGTGTGATCGCCGGATCGTGTTGCGAGCCTTGTCCGTTCGGACGGACGGAAGCGGCCGCCGCCGAGCAGGGCGCCCTCCTGTGTTTCGCCGAATTGACGAGGAAGGGGCGAGCTCGTGCTTACTGAGGTCTCACGCCACGTCGCCTCTCCCGACCTGCTCCCAGACAGCGACGTCTCTGGCGCCGACGGGAACGGTCTGGCCATCGAGACGCGAGGCTTGCGGAAGGCGTTTGGCTCCCATCGCGTGCTCAGCGGCGTCGATCTGCGGATCCCCGAGGGTACGATCGCCGCGATCATGGGCCCGTCGGGCACCGGGAAGAGCGTCCTGATCAAGCACGTCCTCGGATTGCTGAAGCCCGACTCGGGAGACGTGCTGGTGCGCGGGCGATCGCTGGGGGCGATGAGTCGCTCGGAGGTGATCGCGATGCGTCGCAGCATTGGCGTGATGTTCCAGGATGGTGCGCTCTTCAGTTCGATGACGGTGTACGACAACGTCGCGTTTCCGCTGCGCCAGCACACCGACTACAACGACCGTGAGGTGCGTGCGATCGTCACCGAGCATCTGGAGAAGGTGGGCCTCGCGGACGCCGCCGGCCGCTACCCGAACGAGCTTTCGGGCGGGATGCGCAAGCGAGCAGGCCTCGCCCGCGGCTTGGTGCTCGATCCGGGCATTGTGCTGGCGGACGAGCCTGACTCGGGACTCGATCCGGTGCGCACCTCGCTGCTGGGGCGGTTGCTGGTCAAACGGCACGCCGAACTCGGCGGCACGATGCTGGTGATCACCCACAACGTGATCCTGGCCAAGGAGGTCAGCGACTACGTCGTGCTGCTCTGGCAGGGGAAGGTCGTCGCGTCAGGGTCGGCCCAGGCGATGTGGAGGTCCACGGACCCGTTTGTCGCCCAGTTCCTTGCCGGCGAGACCGTCGGACCATTGGGGATGGACTGATGGCGGTAAAGGTCGCCCAGGAGCCGCGGACGCCGGGCCCGCCATCCGGGACGTCCGCGTGGGACTCCTGGCTGTCAGATGTACCCGGGTATCCGCGGCTACAGGCTGCCGGCGAGATGGGGCGGCTGGCGGTACGAGTGCTGCTGGCGGTCTTCACCCCCCCCTTCTCCTGGTGGGGGGAGTGCATCGACGAGACCGCCCTGGCGATCCGGCGCTGCGTCTTGCCCGCCGTGCTCGCCATGACCGCATTCGGCATCGGATTGGCCTGCGTCTTCCTGGGGGGCATCGTTCGGCTGCTTGGCACCGCCGATCGTTTGGGCGGTGGCATTAACCTCGGCTTCACCCGCGAGCCGGCCGTGTGGGTGTCGCTCATGATCCTGGCCGGCGTCGCGGGCAGCGCAATAACCGCCGATCTCGGCGCACGAAAGATCCGCGAAGAACTCGACGCCCTCAGCGTTCTCGGGGTCGACGAACTGCGGACGCTGGTCGTTCCGCGTGTCATGGCGCTGCTTCTCCTCGGGCCGATCCTGGGCTTCATCACGCTCGTCACTGCATGGGTGGCGACCTACCTCGCGACTCCGATCGCCTTCCCCTCGCAGGTCATCACCCCCGCCGCATTCGTAGACACGTTCAGAGCGTTCATCTCGCCCCTGGATCTAATCAACTTCCTGCTGAAG
>DATAWZ010000210.1:0-9074 GCA_036266975.1 Solirubrobacteraceae bacterium | reverse complement strand
GCGATCCAGAGTGAAGTTGCGGTTCCCGAGGATGTAGCGCTCGCCCACCCTCCCCTTCTCCTCGGCGAGCAGGTGGCCGCGCGCGACGTCCTGGACGTCGACGACGTTCACCGCGCCGTCGACGTAGGCCGGGATCTGGCGACGCAGGAACCGGCGCACGATCGCCGTCGAGCCGTGCCCCCGGTCGCCGGCGCCGAAGACGAGCGCAGGACAGACGATCACCACCGGCAACCCCTGAGCGGCCAGGCGCAGGGCCTGCACCTCGCCCTCGCGCTTGGCGCTCACGTAGGGGACGCCGAGCGTGCTGCCCTGATAGATCTGGCCCTCGTCGGCCGAGGTGCCGCGCGGTGCCGGGCCGACGGCGGCGACCGAGGAGGTGTGGACCACGCGCCCCACCTCGGCGCGCAGCGCCTCCTCGAGCACGATTCGCGTGCCCTGGACGTTGACGCGGAAGTGCAGCTCGCTCGGCGCGAGCAGGCTGGTCAACCCGGCGAGATGGAACACGCGCTCCACGCCCCGCATCGCGCGACGGACCGCTCGGCGATCGAGGATGTCGCACTGCACCGCGTGGAAGGGGAAGTCGAGATCGTCGGCGCGGGTCCCGGGCCGGAGCGCGAGCCGCAGCTCGTCGCCGCGCTCGTGCAGCAACCGGGCGACGTGCGTGCCGATGAACCCGCCGCCGCCGGTGAGGAGGGTCACTCCCATGAGCGGACGAGTCTGACACGCCAGTCGCCCGCGGCACGAGGGGGCTGGTAGGGTCCTCGCGCCCGCCGGCAGGACCGATGGTCGCCCGGGGCCGAGCCATGCCCGTCACCGTCGTCACCGACAGCACGCACTACGCGCCCCGGGCGCTGCTGGACGAGTTCGCCGTGCGTCAGGTGAGCCTGTACGTCGGCTGGGGCGATGATCGCGTGCGCGAGCTCGAGCTCGGCGGGTTCGACGACTTCTACACGCGGTTGCGCACCGACCCCGAGCTGCCGACGACCTCGCAGCCGTCGATCGGCGACTACCTGGAGGTCTGGGAGCCGCTGCTCGAGCAGGGCCACGACATCGCGTCGGTCCATCTCGCCGGCGGCATCTCGGGGACCACCGGCGCGGCACGCCAGGCCAAGGAGTTGCTGGACGAGCGCGGGCATCTGGGCCGCGTGGAGGTGATCGACGGTGAGACCGGCTGCGGCGGGCTGGGCTTCATCGCCCTCGCCGGCGGGTTCAAGGCCCGCGAGGGCGCCGACCTGGACGCGGTCGTCCAGCACATCCTCGACGCCCGCCGCTCGGTGAAGATCTGGTTCTGCATCGACACGCTGGAGTACCTGCAGCGGGGCGGGCGGGTGGGCAAGGCCCAGGCCTGGATCGGCGGCGCGCTGAAGATCAAGCCGATCCTCTCGCTGGAGTACGAGATCACGCCGGTCGAGCGGGTGCGCACCGCCGGGCGCGCCTTCGATCGCATGGTCCACTACCTGCGCGAGCGCCACCGCGACGGGGCGACCTTGTGGGTCATCCAGCACATCCAGGCGCCCGACGTCGCCCAGCGACTGCGCGAGGCGGGACTGGAGATCTACGGCTACGAGCCGCTGTTCCTCTCCGAGGTCGGCCCGGTGATCGGCACCTACACCGGCCCGGGGATGATCGGCGTCGGCGGCGCCGACGGCCGCTACGTCGGCCAGACGGCGGGCTGATCCGCCATGCCGCTAGCGCCGGCGGCGGAGGAGCCCGCCGATCGCGGCGATCCCGCCGCCGATCACGAAGCCCGCGACCGCGGCGCCGATCATCAGCTCGCGCTCGTTGCGGCGCAGCTGGCTGCGCCAGTCGGTGAGCTCGGTGACCTCACCGCGCAGGCGCTGAAGCGAGACCGCCAGCCCGGTGCGGTTCTGCTCGATCGACCGGCGGATCTCGTCCGGGCTGCGCGCGCTCATGAGGAGTCCACGCTGGAGACGGTCTCGCGGATCTTGCGGGCCTCGTCGATCGCCATCTTCGGCGTCGGTGGGGCGCCGGCGCGCACGAACCGGAAGGCAAGGTAGCCCGCCAACCCGGCGAGCACGAGCAGGATCAGGGCCAGGAAGTAGAAGCCCCAGAAGAACTCGCGGTTGTTGCCGATCGGGAAGACGTAGTAGAGCAGCCAGGCGGTCCCGTCCAGGATGAACACCAGCGCCCCGAGCACGAAGATGCCAGCGGCGATCCCGACGACGATCCCCTTGGCGAGCTTGGTGATCTTCTGCGTGACCTCGGCCTTGGCCAGCGCGATCTCGTCGCGCACCAGCGCCGAGACGTGCTCGGAGACCTCGGCGATCGCCTGGGCGATGTTCTGATCGGGCTCAGCGGCCAAGGCGCTTGAGAATCGTTGCCGCGAGCAGACCGCCGACGAAGGCGCCGGCCACGCCCAGCTCGGGGCGCTCGTGCAGCAGGGTGGCCACCGGCGAGGCCTCGGCGGTGGGCGAGGCCTCGACCGCCGGGCGGTCGTGGGGCGACCAGCCCGGGGGCTCGGCAGCCACGGGCGGCGGTGGCGGCGCGGCCGGAGGCGGTTCGGGCGAGGGAGGCGGCGCGGCCGCGTCGGCCGTGGGCGCCACGACCTCCGCGTCGACCGGCTCCTCGCTCACCGCGCTGGAGTCGACGGCGTCAGGCGCCGCTGCCCCCTCGTCCGGCAGCTGCGGCTCCTCGCTCACTCGGGCGGCTCCTCGTGGAAGAGCCGGCGCCAGACGACCGCGGCCACGCGCTGGGTGGCCACGCTGGCCAGCGCTCCGATCCCGGCGAGCAGGCCGGACCACATCAATCGTTTCATCAGATCATCACTCATCGCGCGGTTACTCAATCACATGCCCGGGACGGGTGCTGTCGTGTCTACCCGACGGCCGCGCTGCCGACGCCCTCGCTCTGCAGCCCGGCGCAGATCGTCTCCACGATCAACCAGCCGGCGCGCTCGAAGTGCTCGTCGTCGTCGGGGAGCAGGTCGAAGATCCAGCCGGTGAGCATCTGCTCGATCGCCCCGTAGAAGGCCATCGCGGCGAACTCGGCGCTCACCTCGGTCTTGAACGTGCCGTCCTCCTGCGCGCTGCGCACGATCGCGGCGATCAGGCGGTAGGCCTCGCGGATCTCGGCCAGGTGGGTCTGGCCGAACGAGTTCGCCGCGCGCGTGACCTCCACGATGATCACCTTCATCAGGTCGGGATCGTGGCGGTATGAGCCGATGATGAACGAGGCGATCGCCTCGAGCTTCTCGCGGGCGGGCCCCGGTCGCGTATCGACCTCGCGGATCACGTCGAGCATCACCCGCCAGCGCTCGAGGAAGAGCGTGTCCAGGATCTCGTCCTTGGAGGCGAAGTAGTGGTAGACGAGCCCATAGGCGACGCCCGCCTCATCGGCGATGTCCGAGACCCGGCAGGCGTGGAAGCCCTGGCGCGCGAAGACGCGTACCGCGGCGTCGAGGATCTGCCGGCGCCGGTCCTGCGCGGCCTGTGCCCGCGAGGTGCCGCTCACGAGGCACCGACCAGGGCGGTCGCCGGCCACTCGTAGACGTCAGCGCGCCGATGCTCGAGCGAGGGCAGCCGGCGGCGCACCCCGTCCAAGGCGTCGAGGTCCAGGTCGGCGACGATGTGGCTCTCGCGATCCCCGGCCTGGGCGAGGACGAGCCCCCACGGGTCGATGATCATCGAGCGCCCGCCCGAGCGGTACTTGGGCGGCGCCTCGCCGATCTGGTTGGCGGCGAGGACGAAGCACGCGTTCTCGATCGCCCGCGCGCGCAGCAGCGTCTCCCAATGGTCGCGCGTGGTCGCGAACGTGAACGCCGCCGGCACGGTGAGCACCCGCGCCCCGCGCACGGCAAGCACGCGGTACAGCTCGGGGAAGCGCACGTCGTAACAGATGGAGAGCCCCACCTCGACGCCGCCGGCATGCGTGGTCACGATCTCGTTGCCGGCCCGCTCCACGGCCGACTCGTGGTAGGCGACGCCGTCGACCTCGACGTCGAACATGTGCAGCTTGCGGTAGGCGGCGCGCAGCTCGCCACTCGGATCCACGTGCACGCAGGTGTTGGCCAGCCCGTCGGCGGTACGCTCGACGATCGAGCCGGCGATCAGGTCGATCGACAGCTCGCGCGCGAGCGCGCGCGCCCACTGCATCGAGGGTCCTCCGTCGAGCGGCTCGGCGCCGGCGCGCAGGGCCTCGGCGGGGCCGAGCACGCTCCATTTCTCCGGCAGCAGCACCAATCGCGCACCGTCGGCGGCGGCGGCGCGCACGAGCCGGTCCGCCGTTTCGCGGTTTCGCTCCAGATCGGGGGTGGCGTTGAGCTGAACAGCCGCCGCGCGTAAGATCAACGTGGGTTCCCTCCGCCGCTAGATTGACCAGTCAGTCAACGAAGGATAGCGTCGGGGGATGCGCAAGCGCTGGCGCTACGTCCTGGTGAGCTGCGAACGGGTGCTGCTGTGCGCCGCCGACGTGCGCGTCGGACCCTTCCGGCAGAGCTTCTGGGCGGTGTGGGACGGCGAGCGACTGGACGAGCGCACGCACCGGCGCCGGGCGCTGACGCTGACGGCCGACCGGTTGCACGTGCCGGGCACGCTCGACCTCGAGCTCTCCCCCACCGGCACCCCGGTCGAGGTGACCACCGCCCACGGCGAGGGGCAGGTGTGGACCCGCAAGACCCCGCTGACCGCCGCCGGAACGCTGCGGCTCCCAGGGCGACCGGCGGCCCCGTTGCACGGCGCCGGCATCTGCGACGAGACCGACGGCCGCCACGCCCGCCACACCGAGTGGTGGTGGGCCGCCGGCCTTGGCCAGGCGGCCGACGGGCGCGCGCTCGCGTTCAACCTGGTGCGCGGCGTCGGCGACCCCGAGGTTGGAAGCGAACGCGCGCTATGGCTCGACGGCACGCCCCACGAGATCGGACCGGTCGCGTTCGCCGAGG
Source organism: Solirubrobacteraceae bacterium (assembly GCA_036266975.1). Taxonomy (GTDB): domain Bacteria; phylum Actinomycetota; class Thermoleophilia; order Solirubrobacterales; family Solirubrobacteraceae; genus DATAWZ01. The sequence goes on along the minus strand of DATAWZ010000210.1, from coordinate 4,177 downwards.
ACCTCTCGAGCGTCGCCGGGCTGCGCTTCAGTGCCGAAGCCACGCGGGCCCGGCGGGAGAACCTGCTCGTCGTGGCGAGCGAGTATGTCGCGCCGTTCGGCTCGTTCGCCGGCGAGATCGACGGCGTCCCGTTCGCCCACGCACGCGGCGTCATGGAGCACCACCGCGCGCGCTGGTGAGCGCGGTGCGCAGGAGCTTGGCGTGCATCGCGCCGATCAGGTCGCGCAGCGGCTCGGAGCCCGCCTTGATGATCTCCACGGCACGCTCGACCTCGACCTCGCCGGCAAGGCGGCCGAGCATGATCCGCACCTCCTGGGCGACGAGCGGCTCGAGCGCCTCGCGGTAGCGCAGCGTGTCGTAGACGGTGAAGCCGAGCGCCTCGTCATAGCCGCCCGCGCGAAAGCGGGCGATCGCCTCGACGATCCGCACGTCCTCGGCGTCGTAGCCCCCCCGCGCCGGCGTGAGCACGCCGATCTCGGCCAGGCGCGCGAGGACGTTGGCCGGAATCCCGTAGCGCCGCCGAACCTCGGCGGCGGGGGTCCGCGGCCGGTCATGCGCCTCCGCGGCCGCCTGCAGGATGCGGTCCTCGAGCTCGAGCAGCGCCTGCACGCGAGCGGGATCCTGATCGAGCATCCCGCGGATCACGCGCAGCGGCATGTAGCGGTCCTCCTGCAGGCGCTTGATGAGCTGGATCCGCTCGACCAGCTCGACCGGGTAGTAGGCCATGTTGCGGCTCGTGCGCTCGATTCCGGCGCCGTCGCCGAGCAGCCCCTCGCGCAGGTAGTGCTTGATCGTGCCCGCACTCACCCCCGAGCGTTCGGCCAGCTCGTTCATCCGCAGCAGCCCGCGTTCGCGCGGTGAGGCGGCAGCGCTCACCGCAGGCCGAGCATCTGACGGGCCTCCTGGACGGTCGCCGGCCGTCGGCCGATGTCCTGCACCAGCGAGCGCGCCTTGGCCACCAGCTCGCCGTTGGAGCGAGCCATGGTCCCGCCGGGCAGGTAGAAGTTGTCCTCCAGGCCGACACGGACCGAGCCGCCGAGGGTGAGCGCGGCCGCGACGAGCATCCACTGGGCGCGGCCGATCCCGATCACCCCCCAGTGCGAGCCGTCCGGGACGTTCTCGGCCATCAGCGCAAGGTTGCGGGCGGTCGCGGGGATACCGCCGGTCACGCCCATGACGCAGTCAACGTGCGGCGGCGGCGCGAGCACGCCCATGTCCAGCAGAGGCGCGAGCGAGCCGATGTGGCCGACGTCGAAGCACTCGTGCTCGGGCTTGATGTGCAGCTCGTTCATCGCGCCCAGCAGCTGCAGGATCAGCTCAAACGGGTTGGCGAACACCGTGTGAAACACGAAGTCCTTGCGCTTGGCCGAATACTTGGCGTAGTTCATCGAACCCATGTTCAACGCCGCCACCTCAGGCCGACAGGCGCGCAGGTACTCGATGATCTTCTCCGGCGGCACGCCGATCGTGCCGGTGGAGAAGTTGATGATCACGTCCTGGCCGACCTCGGCGCGGATCGCCTCGCTGATCGCCTGGAAGTCGGCGACCTCATACGAGGGTCGGCCGTCGGGGCTGCGCGCGTGAATGTGGATCATCACGCCGCCCTCGTCGACGATCCGCCGCGCCTCAGCGGCGTACTCTGCCGGCGTGTAGGGGATCGCCGGACACTGCGCGCGATCAGCGAGCGAACCGGAGATCGAGCAGGTGATGATGGCAGGGTCGTCGAGGCTCATGTCAGCGAGAAGTGAGAAGTGCTACTCGCTACTCTCGCAGTTCACGACAGGTCACGTCAAGGCAACCTTGAGTCTCAAAAAACAAGGTCGTCACCGACCTGCGAACAAGCCTTGACGGGGACGCGAGCGAGGTCTATGTTCGGTGCAGGTGATCTGCAGGTAACGAAGATCACCTGTGAAGCGAGCGGGATTGGCCCGCGCTCACGGTGGTGAGTCGTGTCGAGATCCGTGGCCGCCCAGGGACAGGGAGGTTCCAGTCCAAGAGGAGTCCACGCGTGAACGCCGTTCCGCCGCATGACCCCCGCCGCACTACTGACGACGTGTCGATACTTCGCACGCGCGGGGGCGCCGCCGTTCTTTACAGCCAGAGGAGAGGGAGATGACCGATCACGCCGCCGAGCGACCGCCCTCGGCCGTGCTGTACGGGCCTCGCGCACGCGCGTTCGCCGGTACCGTCCGCGACGAGCTGATGCGCCTCCGGGGCAGGAGCGTCGGCCTGTGCGCGACGTGCGGACGGCCGGTGTTCGTCCAGCAGAGCTTCAGCCGGCTGCGCGGCGGCGTCGTCCACGTCCGCTGCCCGGGCGCACGCTGAAGGTGGAGCCGCGGCGCGCGTCCGACGGCCATGGGGAGCGCCTGTCGGCGCTCGACCACTCGTTCCTCTCGCTCGAGGGCCCCACCGCGCACATGCACATCGGTTGGTTCGCGACCTTCGCGCCGGCCCCCGGCGGGGAGCGCCCCACCGTCGAGTCGGTTCGCGAGCGGATCGCCGCGCGAGTCAACTGGGTCCCGCGATGCCGCCAGCGCCTCGCCTTTAACCCCCTTGATCGGCTTGTCGGCGAGCCGCGTTGGGTCGACGATGTGGCGTTCGACCTCGCCACCCACGTGACCGAGCTCGCCGGGGCGCCCGAGCGCTTCCCCGAGCGACGGGACGCGCTGCTCGCCACGGCGCTCGACCGTGCGCGCCCGCTTTGGCACGTCGCGCTGGCCCCGCGCCTGGCCGACGGTCGCATCGGCGTCGTCGGGCGCGTGCACCACGCGATGGCTGACGGCATCGCGGCCACGCAGGTCGCGATGCTGCTGCTCGACGATCAGAGCGGCGAGGAGGGCGGCCGATCCGACACCTGGTGCGCACGGCCGGCACCGCCGGCGCTGCGATGGACGCTCGACCCTCTGCTCGACGGCGCCGAGCTCACCGGCCGAGCGCTGCGCGAGCTCGGTCGCGCGGCCTGCGCGCCACGCGCGTGGGCCCGCGAGGCGGCCGGCAGCGCTCGCCGGCTCGCACAGTCGCTGCGCGAGGACGTGCTCGCCCCCGCCCCGGCGTGGTCGCTGAACGTCCCGATCGGGCCGGAGCGCACGGTGATCGGGCACCGCGCCCCGATGGCCGAGCTGCGCGAGGCGCAGGCCGCCCACGGCGGCACGGTCAACGACGTCGCGCTGGCCGCCGTCGCGGGCGCGCTGCGCGCGCAGGCGCTCGAGCGCGGCGAGCGCCCGTGCGCGCTCAAGGCGATGGTCCCGGTCAGCGTGCGCCGCACCGAGGAGTACGGGCAGTTCGGCAATCGCATCGCACCCGTGGCGATCTGGCTGCCGCTCCAGCACGGCTCGCCCGTGGCCCGCCTGCAGCGCGTGCGGGTCCAGACCGAGCGCTTCAAGCGCGACCAGCGCCAACAGGGCAGCCGAGCGTTGCTGTCGGGGCTCGCGCTCACGCCGGGGCCGGCGCGTCGCGCGGTCGCCCGCGCTGCCGCCTCCCCGCGCGCCCACAACCTGGTGATCTCCAACGTCGCCGGCCCGCCGGCCGCGCTGTACATGTTCGGCGCGCGCCTGCAGGAGATCTATCCGGTGGTCCCGCTCGGCCCGCGCAACGCGCTGTCGATCGGGATGCTCTCCTACGACGGGCACCTGCACTTCGGGGTGCAGGCCGACCCCGGCGCCTTCCCGGGCGCCGCCCGCCTGCCCGAACTGCTCGCGCGCGAGATCGAGCAGCTCGCCGACCGGCGCTCCGAGCCGGCGACGGTGACGAGCCTGTCCGCGCACCGCGCGGCGGGGGCCCGCCAGCGGGGTGCGCGGCCGGTGCGGCCGCGCACGCGTCGTTAGCGGCCCTTCCAGACCGGATCGCGCTTCTCGAAGAAGGCCGAGACGCCCTCGCGGATGTCCTCGGTCGAAAACGCGATGACCAGCTGCGAGCGCAGGTAGTCCAGCGCGTCCATCAACGGCATGTCCATCTGACGGAACATCGCGTCCTTGCCCATGCGCATCAGCAGCGGCGACTTGACCGCCAGCCGCCGCGTCCAGTCCTGCACGGTGACCTCGAAGTCGGCGGCGGGGACGACCTTGTTGACGATGAAGGCCTCCTTGGCCTCCTGTGCGCTGAGCCGGTCGCCGAGCAGGAGCATCTCGTTGGTCTTCTTGCGCGGAACGTTGCGGTAGATCAGCGCCATGATCATGAA
>DATAWZ010000209.1:0-30096 GCA_036266975.1 Solirubrobacteraceae bacterium | reverse complement strand
GGCTCCGACGTCGCGGACCGTAGCCCTTAGGCTGTCGCGGTGCCCGTTCTCGTCTCGCAGGCCGACGACTTTCCCGGCTGGTATCAGGACGTCATCGCCAAGGCCGAGCTCGCCGAGAGCGGGCCGGTGCGCGGCACGATGGTCATCCGGCCCTGGGCGTACGCGATCTGGGAGCTCGTGCAGGCGGAGATCGACCGGCGGATCAAGGCAGCGGGCGCGGAGAACGTCTACTTCCCGCTGCTGATCCCCGAGGGACATCTGCGCCGCGAGGCCGAGCACATCGAGGGCTTCAGCCCGGAGCTGGCGGTGGTCACCCACGCCGGCGGCCGGGAGCTGGGAGAGGCGGCGGTGATCCGCCCCACGAGCGAGACGGTCTTCGGCGAGTACCTGGCCCGGTGGATTCAGAGCTACCGCGACCTGCCCCTGTGCCTGAACCAGTGGGCCAACGTCGTGCGCTGGGAGCTGCGCCCGCGGCTGTTCCTGCGCACGAGCGAGTTCCTCTGGCAGGAGGGCCACACCGCGCACGCCACCGAGGCCGACGCCGCGGCCTACGCGCGCAGGATCCACGCCGACGTGTACGGCTCGGTGCTGCGGGACGTACTCGCGATCCCGGTCATCGCCGGCGTGAAGACCGAGACCGAGCGATTCGCCGGGGCGACGACGACACTCACCTGCGAGGGCATGATGCGCGACGGCAAGGCGCTGCAGCTCGCGACCAGCCACGAGCTCGGACAGAACTTCGCCCGGGCCTTCGAGATCGCCTACACCGACGAGCAGGGCACCTCCCAGCTGTGCTGGACCACGTCCTGGGGCAGCTCGACGCGGCTGATCGGCGGCCTGATCATGGCCCACGGCGACGACGCCGGCCTGCGGCTGCCGCCCGGGGTCGCGCCCGTCCAGGTACTGATCGTGCTCGTCAAGGACGATCCGCAGGTCCGCGAGGTCGCCGGGCGGCTCGAGCGCGAGCTGGCGGAGGCCGGCCTTCGGGTGCGGACCGACCGGCGCACCGACCTCGGGCTCGGACGCCGGCTCACCGACTGGGAGCTCAAGGGCGTCCCGGTCCGGCTCGAGATCGGGCCGCGCGATCTCGCCGAGGGCACGGTCAGCCTCGCTCGACGGGACAACAAGAGCCGCGAGCAAGTGAAGGTCGACGGCGCCGTGGCGGCCGCGGCCGAGGCGCTGCGGTCCGCGCACGACGCCCTCTTGGGCGAGGCGAACGCGCAGCTGCGCACCCGCATGGTCGAGGTGTCCGACATCGCGGCGGCCATCGAGGCCGCCCGCACCGGCTTCGCCCGCATCCCCTGGGCCGCCTGCGGTCCGGAGGGCGAGCAGGAGCTGGGTCGCGCCGGCGTCTCGGTGCGCTGCCTGCTCACCCCCGAGGGATCCGTCCCCGCCGACGCGGCGCAGGGCGACCTGGAGGCGGTCGTCGCGCGCGCCTACTAAGCGCGCCCTCTCAGGGGTGCGTTGCATTTGTCTCGCTCTGGTTGACAGACGCAACGCACGCCTGGCCCTGCGTTCAGCAATCGGCCGTCGGCTCGAGCCCGTGGTCGATGATGCTCATGCCCGAGCGCATCGCCTCGCTCAGCGCCCGCTCGGAGATCAGTGCCTCGCGCAGGGCCCCGGCGGCGCCCTGCTCGTCCCTGCTCGGTCCTGAAGGCCGGCCTGGCGATCGCCTCGATGCCCGCGGTCGGCGCGCTGGCCACGCCGATCGCCGGGCGGCTCGCCGACCACCGCGACTCACGCCTGATCGCCGTCCCCGGGGCGCTGTCCTTCGCCGCCGGCGCGGCGCTGCTGTACGCCCGCGCCGGCCACCACCCGGCCTACCTGGCGACCTGGCTTCCCTGCACCATCCTGCTCGGCGCCGGCACGGGCTTCGGCTACACGGCGCTCGTGTCGATCGCCGCGCTCGATCTGACCCCTCCCACGTTCGGGGTCGGCTCCGCGACGAACGCGATGACCCGGCAGCTCGCCGCGGTGCTCGGCGTCGCCATCCTCGTCGCCGTGGTCGGCACCCCGAGCCCCGCGCACGCGGTCGACGCCTTGAACCGCGCGTGGATCGTGGCCGGACTGGCCTCGCTCGCGGCCGCGGTCTCGTGCGCCTGGCTGCGCCCGCTCACGCGCGCCCGGGCCACGGCGCCAGGTCGGCTGCTCGCCGAGCATGCGAGCCAGCGCTGAGGACGGCGGCGTCCGAGCGGCGTCGTAGGTTGGCGAGATGGCGCGGGAGCTTGGCGCCGTGTTCGACACGGTGGCCCAGGAGTACGAACGAGCTCGTCCGACGTACCCGGACGAGCTGGTCGACCGCGCCTGTGAACGGGCCGGGCTCGCGAGCGGCGACCGCGTGCTCGAGATCGGATGCGGCACCGGCCAGCTCACGCGTAGCCTGATCGCGCGCGGCCTGGACGTCGTCGCCGTCGAACCGGGAGCGCGCCTGCGCGCGCTTGCGTCCGAGCGCCTCGGCGGTGCCGGGGCCTTGCAGTTCATCGGCGCCCGGTTCGAGGATGCCTCGCTCCCCCCCACCCCCTTTCCGGCTGTCTTCTGCGCCGCGGCCTTGCATTGGATTGATCCCGCGGTCGGCTGGCGCAAGGTCGCCGCAGCCCTCGCCCCCGGGGGCAGGTTCGCGCTGCTGCAGTTCTGCGGCCTGAACGAACCGAGCTGCGAGCGCGACCTGCAGGAGCTGCTGGCGGTCGTGGAGCGCGTCGCCCCAGAAGCAGCGGCCGAGTGGCCCACCTATCGCGATCTCGCCGGCACGTACGCTGGCCTCGAGGAGCGCCGCGGCAACGTCTCGAAGGCGTGGGCGTGGATCGGAGGCCACGACCTGGCCCTGGCCGACGCCGGCGTGCTGTTCGACGACGTGCAGGTCGCGTGCGTTCCGATGGTGGTCGAGCAGACCGCAGAGGAGGTCACCGCCCTCGTGCGCACGGTGTCCTTCTACGCGCGACTCTCGGCCGAGCAGCAGCAGGCGATCGAGTGTGAGCACGTGGCCCTGCAGGAGCGTCTCGGGCGGCCGATCCGCTACGCGATGGTCGCCGTGCTGGTCACGGCACGGCGCGCACTCCGCGGAGGCGATGCCGCGCTTCACCGGGATGCGACGCCGGCACCCCCGGTGAGCGGTTAGTCTCGTCCCACAGGGCGGTCCAACTGCTGGACGCTGGGGGGCCCGGCCGAGCCGCGAAAGGGGCATTCGCATGTCGCTCCCGGCATCACCATCACGACAAGCATCAGGAGGAGCAGGAACGGCAGGCGCCGCCGTCAGCGGAGCCGTGCGCGAGCGGGTCCATGGGCGGCGTACCCGAGGCCGGCCGCCAGCGCATGGAGCGGCTCAAGCGCGATCGGCCGAGGGGTTTCTCACCAGCGATCTCTCCGGGCAGGACTTCACACGCGTGCTGCGCTGCGGCTTGCGACCGGTCGGCATGGTGATCGGCAACTGCGTCGATCACGTCGCCCACCAGAAGATGCGACAGACGATGAAGATGGTCGGGCAGAATATGGAGATGCCCCTGTTCACCCCGGCGCTCTACGAGGCACGTGAGCTGGCGATGGAGCGCATGCAGAGCGAGGCGAAGGACCTCGGCGGGCGCGGGATCGTCGGCGCCGGCGTGAGCGAGGGCTCGTTCGGCTGGGGCTTTCACGTCATCGAGTTCTTCGCCCTCGGCACCGCCGTCGTGCCGCTCGAGGACAAGGACGTCGGCGGCCCGACCATGGTGCTTCCGCTCTGAGCCGCCCGCGCCTCGCGCTCGCGACGCTCACCCTCGTCGGGGTCCTTCCGGGCCTGGCGACGGCGTCGCGCGCGAGCGCCGCGGCGCCACGGTTCAGCGACGGCGACGGTCTGCACATCACGTCAGTCACCCAGGTCGACCCCCGGCGTTACCTGCTGTCGCTGACCACGCCGGCGCTCGTCGGGACTGTCCACGCCACAATCCTGCTTCCGACCGGCTACGCCCAGAACCCGACGCGGCGCTACCCGGTCCTGTACCTGCTGCCGGGAACCAGCGGCGCGTCCTCGGACTGGGCCAACTTCGGCGCCGCCGAGCAGACCACCGCTCCCTACCCGATGATCGTCGTCAGCCCGGATATCGACATCAATGGCAACGGCGGGGGCTGGTGCACCGACTCCTACGATGGCGGCGCCGGCGGCCCGCCCGAATGGGAGGCCTTCCACATCGACGAGCTGCTGCCCTGGGTCGACGCGAACCTGCGCACGATCGCCACCCGTCAGGGACGCGCGATCTTCGGCCTCTCCCAGGGCGGGTTCTGCGCGATGAGCTACGCGGCCCGCCACCCCGACCTGTTCTCGATCGCCGGCTCCTTCTCGGGCGCCGACGACATCGCCTTTGATCCGCTCGACCAGCTCGAGGGCGCCGCGATCATCGACCTCACCGCGGCGGGCCTCGACGGCGCGCCGCCCGAGTCGTTCTTCGGCGATCCGTATGCCAACGCGATCAACTGGCAGGACCACGACCCGACGACCCTGGCCGAGAACCTCGCCGACACGCGCCTGTTCGAGTACACCGGCGACGGCATGCCCGGGCCCTTGGACACCGGACTTCCTAACCTGGAGGGCATGGTGATCGAGGCCGGTGTCGACCAGATGACGAATGACTTCCACGACCGGCTCGAGACCCTGGGGATTCCCAGCACGTTTCTCGACTACGGGCCGGGCACGCACTCCTGGCCCTACTGGGCGCGCGACCTGAAGTGGTCGATCAGCCGGATCGCGGCCGACTTCGCCACGCCAGCGTCGAACCCGGCCGCGGTCGACTACACGATCGCCGACCCCAGTTACAGCATTTACGGCTGGAGCGTGCAGCTGACCCCGGCGACGCAGCGCTTCACGACGCTCTCCGGCGCCGACGTCGACGGTTTCGCGCTGCAGGGCACGGGCAGCGCGACCGTGACCACCCCGGCGAGCTATTCGCCGAACACGGCGGTCGACACCTCCCTGGGCAGCGTCCGCAGCGACGCGAGCGGCCGCCTCACCCTCGACGTGCCACTCGGCACCGGTGCGGCGCCCGCGCGCGTCGCGATCACCCCGCCCCCGGCGCCGGTCTGCGCGGGCAGGGCACGCGCGCGGACGAGCCGCCACCACCGTCCGCTCCGGACGCCGGCGTGCGGTCGGAGTTGAAGCTGAATGCCTATTCCTGATAATGTCGATGCACAATGTTGACTTTAGAGCTCGACGGTCGACGGCACGACCTCCTCGTCACTGAGGGGTTCGCTCCTTCCCTGGCCGACGACCGTCGATGTCGCGCGGACTGACCACACGCGCGGGAGGCCTGGGGCACGGGCAGGATCGCCGTGCCCCAGGCACAACTTCCCGCGGCGCCGCCGTCCACCAATTCCACCAGTCAAGCGACATGTCAGAGCTGAACCGACCACATCGCGCCGCCGCAGTGCAGGTCATCCAACAGGGCAGCGGACCCGACGTGCTGCTGCTCGCCGGCCTGGCCGAGGGGAGCGCGGCCTGGGAGCGCCCGGCCCGGTCCCTGGCCGGCGATTTTCGTCTCACCCGCTACGACGGCCGTGGCCCGGCGGGTCTCACGGCGCCGGGGCCGCACCGACTTCGTGGCCTGGTCGACGACGCCGTCGCGGCGCTCGACCTGAGCGGCGTGGAGCGCGCCCACATCGTCGGCGCCTCCCTCGGCGGCGTCGTGGCCCAGCAGCTCGCGCTCGCTCACCCCGAGCGAGTGCGCACGCTCACGCTGGTCTCCACGTGGGCGCGCGCGGACCGGGCGCTCCGGGCGCTCTTCTCGACCTGGCGGGCCGCCGCCGAGCAGGCGCGCTCGGTCGGCGATCTCCTGCACATCGCCTACAGCTCGACCCACAGCACCGCGGCCTGGAACGACCGCGATGTCGACGGGCGCATCGCCGCCGTGCAGGCGGCGGCCGGTCACGACGAGCGCGCCGCCTGGCGCGGCGCCCGCGAGGCGTTCATCTGGACCCTGTGGGCCGCCGAGGATCACGACACGCGCACGCTGTTGGCGGCCGTGGATGCGCCGGCGCTGGTCGTGGCCGGCGAGCAGGATCGCCTCCTCTCCCCTGCCCACGGCCGCGAGCTCTCCGAGCTGCTCCCGCGCGCCTCCCTGTCCGTGATCGCCGGCGCCGGCCACCGGCCCTTCGACGATCAACCCGAGGCATTCGACCGCCTGCTCGGCGACTTCCTGCGCAGCAGCGACCGCAGGCTGGCCCTGGCCGCCTGAGCGCCCATGAACGCGTACTGGGGCGGCTGGGCCGCCGACCGGCTGGCCAGCGGCGACTCGCTCGAGTGGATCGCCGCCGAACTGGAGCGCAGCGCCGGGATCGGCGAGGAGGAGCGCGCCGCGCTGTGGCTGCTCGCCTGGAGCGGGCCGGCCGGTGCGGCGCCCCGCCCGCGCCGCGTGGCCGTCTCCGCGTCGTTCGCCGGCTGAGCGCTCGACCCCCCTGCCTTGCGATCAGGGGGCGTTGCCCTCGCGCGAAGCCAGACCGTGGTCGTAGGCGAAGATGACCGCCGCCGCGCGATTGCGCAGGTCGAGCTTGGCGAAGATGTGGTTGATGTGGGTCTTGACCGTGCCGTCGCTGACGAACAGCTCGCTGGCGATCTCGGCGTTGGTGCGCCCGCGCCCGATGAGGGCGAGCACCTCGCGCTCCCGGGCGGTGAGCTCGGCGAGCGCGTCGCCCGGCGGCGGCGCGGGCGCCGCCCGGTAGACGTTCAGGACGCGGCCGGTGACCGCGGGGTCAAGCCAGGCGCCGCCCTCGGCGACCATCCGCACGGCCCGGTGCAGGTCCTCGGCCGGGACGCCCTTCAACACGAACCCCGCCGCGCCGGCGCGCAGCATGCCCGCGAGCGCCTCGTCGTCGTCGAAGGTCGTCAGCGCCAGGACGGGCGGGGCGCCCGGCTCGGCGAGCACCTCGCGGGTCGCGCGCACGCCGTCCATCGTGGGCATGCGGACGTCCATCAGCACGACATCGGGTCGGTAGGCGCCGACCGCGGCCCGCGCGCCGCTGCCGTCGCTGCACTCGCCCACGACCTCGAAACCGAAGCTCTCGCGCAGGATGCCGCGCAGCCCGGCGCGCACGAGCTCCTGGTCGTCCACGAGTAGCACGCGGATCATGTGAGCGGAAGGATCGCGCTCACGAGCCAGCCCGTGCCGCCCGGCCCGGCGGTGCAGCGCCCGCCCACGGCGCGCGCCCGCTCGTCCATCCCGAGCAGCCCGGAGCCGCGGCCCTGGCCCGGTGCCCCGGCACTGTCGACGGCGAGCTCGACCTCGCGCGGCCCGGCGGCGAGGCGGACCTCCACCGCTGCGCCCGGGGCGTGGCGGGCGGCGTTGGTGAGCGACTCCTGAAGGATCCGGTAGAGGACCGAACCGCACGTTGCGGGCAGCCGCCGCAGGTCGCCGTCGACGTCGCAACGCACGTCGGCGCCCGCGCTGCGGAAGCGCTCGAGCAGCTCCTGGATGCCTTCGACGCCGGGGGTCGGCGACGCGAGCGCGGTCCCATCCTCGCTGCGCAGGAGTCCGACGATGCTGCGCACCTCATCCAGGCTGCGCCGACCGAGGCGCTCGGCCTCGGCGAGGGCGCGCGCCGCGTCCGCCGGCTCGTGCTCCACCGCGAGCCGGGCGCTGGAGACGTGCAGCAGCGAGACCGTGAGGCTGTGGGCGATCACGTCGTGCAACTCGCGGGCGATGCGGCCGCGCTCCTGCGCCCGCTCGCGCTCGGCCAGGCCGGCCTGGGCGGCGCGCAGTTGCGCGACCAGGCCGCGCTCGTGGATGACCAGCGCCGCGGCCAGCGCGGTGAAGCTCACGCCGGCCAGCCACGCCACCCAGCCGGGATCGTGGTGGGCGAGCCACTCGCCGCCGAACAGGATCAGGCTCGCGAGCCAGAAGATCACCCCCGCGCGCCGGCCGCCGACCAGCGCGCACCAGCCGGCCATCACGCAGACCGAGAACCAGCCGATGTCGCTCCCGCTTCCGGCGGCGGTCATGCCCGCGCCGGCGCTCACCAGCACGGCGAGCGCGAGCGTGGCGCGCTCGTCGGTGCGCAGGCGGGCGAGCAGGGCGCCCGCAGCCAGGGAAAGCGCCGCGCCGGCGCCGGCGAGCGCGGCGTGATGCGGCAGCCGCGTCGCCAGGCCGGCGATGATGAACAGCGCGAGCCCCAGAAAGGCGCCCAGTCGGGTGCGGCCGTCGCTCACGACAGCGCGGCCCGCCGGGTCGCGATGAGCGTGGTGGCGGCGGTGAGGCCCGCGAGCGCCGCGAGGGAGACGCTCGCCGCACCCAGCCCCAGCCAGGGCTCGCGAACCGCGTTGGTGACCACGGTCAGCGGCAGGAACCGCGCGACGCCGCGCAGCGCAGCGCCCATCACGTGCGGCGGCGGGCCACCCGCGCCGAGCAGGAACGAGGGGAAGAACAGCAGCAGCCCAACGGCCTGGGCTGCGCGCGCCGAGGGCAGAACCGAACCGAGCAGCACACCGATGCTCACGAACGCGACCGACCCGAGGCCGAGTGCGACCAGCACCCGCCAGGAGACGTGCATCGCCGGGATCCCGTAGACCGGGGCGGCGATGGCCAGCAGCAGCGCGCCGGCGACGGCGATCGTCACCAGGCCGACGATCAGCTGGGCCAGCCCGAACGACATCCGCGGAAAGCCGGCGGCGGCGAAGCGGCGCAGCACGCCGTGCTCGCGGTATGTGGCGAGGTGCACCGGGACCGTGACCAGCCCGGTCGCGGCGATCGTGACCGTCAGATAGGAGGCGACGTACCAGTGCGCGGGGTCGGCGCCGGAGAACCCGGCGTTCGGCCTGGTGCCGAACGAGCCGCCGATGATCAGCATCGAGACGATCGGCAGCGCGAGCGCGAAGATCAGCACGAGCGGGTCGCGCGCGATCAGGCGCAGCTCGGTGCGAACGAGACGAGCGGTGGCGGTGTTCATCGCGGGGCTCCGATCAGATCGACAAGGGCATCTTCCAGGGTGGGGACCTGGACGCTGAGGTCCTCGGGCACTCGGCCGTGGCGGACGAGCGCCGCGCCGACGTGGGCGATCGCCTGGCGATCGCCGCGCAGCACGACCCGGCCGCCGACGACGTCGACCTCGCCCAGGCAGCACAGCTCCTCGAGCAGCGCATCGCCGTCGGCGGGCAGCGCGAAGCGGATCGTCGCCCGCCGGCCGTAGCGGTCCACGAGCTCGGCCGGGCGGCCGGAGTCGAGGACCCGCCCGGCCCGCATCGCCACGACGCAGTCGCACAGCTCCTCGGCCTCGTCGAGCTCGTGGGTGACGAGCAGGACGGTGGTGCCCTCCTGGCGGAGCTGGTCGACCGCCGCCCAGACCTCGCGGCGGGCGGCCGGGTCGAGCCCCTGGGTGAGCTCGTCCAGGATGACCAGGCGGGGATGGCCGAGTAGCGCCAGCACGATGAACAGCCGCTGGCGCTCGCCCCCGCTGAGCGCGGCGAACGGGCTGCGGCGACGCTCGGCCAGGCCGAAGCGCGCGAGCAGCTCGGCGCCCTGTGCGCCCCGGTCGCTCGAGAACAGGCTGACCGCCTCCTGCACCCGCAGCCGGTCCGGGAGCGCGGCATCCTGGAGCTGGCTGCCGAGGAGCGGCCGCAGCCGCTCGGCGTCGGTGACGGGATCCAGGCCCAGCACGCTGATCGTGCCGGCGTCGGGGCGTCGCAGCCCCTGGATGCATTCGACGGTGGTGGTCTTGCCCGCGCCGTTGGCGCCGATCAGCCCGACGATCTCTCCGGCCCGGACCTCGAGGTCAAGGCCATCGACGACCGTCCGGCCCCCGTACGACTTGCGCAGGCCCTTCACGGTGACGACAGGTGGTTGGCTCATGCGCCGACTGTGCCAGTGGGCCGGCGCACGCACATCGACCCTAGGGTTGATCTGCGGCTCTGCCCAGCGGTGCAGGTCTCAGCCGGCCGGCGCCAGCAGGAGCACCGGGCTGACCGATCGGTCTTCGCGGCGTCGTCGCCGAACACCGGACCGCGCTGCGCCATCGCGGCGTACAGGCGGTTGCGCTCCTCGCCGCGCGCCTCGGTCGCCTTCACCTCGAGCGTGTCCGAGCTGACCTGGATCTGCGCGCGGGGATGCGCGATCAGGTTGTGGCACCAGGCCGGGTGGGTCGGCGTGCCCGCCTGCGAGCCGAAGATGCCGTAGTGATCGCCATCGCGCAGATCGGCCACCGGGCTCACGCGCTGCGTGCCCGAGCGTGCGCCGGTGTGGTGCAACAGCAGCAACGGCCTCCTCGCCAGCGCAGCCTGCGCCTGCTCGCGCTGCGTCGGCGGCGTCTCGTGTTCGGCCGTGGGACGTCCTTTCTGCTGTTCTGTGCGCTCGCCGGGCGAGGCGGTCTTCCCGCACGGGAGCCCCTTGACGCTGAGACTGTCGGAGCCGGTCGTCTCCCGCAAGCCGTCGCCGTCGCTACCCCGGCGCGGCGATGAGGATCACGCTGCCGGCGAGCCGCGCCGGGCGCCGCACGCGGACCCGCCGCAGGCCCGCCTCGGCCGCCATCTCCGCGAGCTGGCCGGCGGTGTACGCGCGCGCCCCCATCCAGGCGCAGAACGCCACCGACGCCATCGTGCCGATCTGCGTGCGCGTGCCCTCGATCTCGAACACCACGACCCGCCCGCGGGGCGCGGCGGCGGCGCCCGCGGCCCGCAGCAGCTCCACGCCGGTCTCGCGGTCGAGGTTGTGCAGCACGCTCAACAGCGTCACCGCGTCGTAGCCGCCGCCGACCTCGCTCTCACGCGCGTCGCCCTCGACGTAGCGCACGCGCCCGGACAGGCCGGCCTCGGCGATCCGCTCGCGCCCGAGCGCGGCCGCGTCGGGAAAGTCGGCGATCGTCGCCTGCAGGTGCGGCCAGCGCCGGCAGGCGAGCGCGGCGAAGGTCCCCGGGCCCCCGCCGATGTCCAGCAGCCGCGCCGGGCGGCGCAGGCGGCGGACGACCACCGGTCCGCTCATGCTCATCAGCTCGGTCATCGCGGCCTGGTACCCGGCGAACACCTCGGGGTCGGCCACGCCGCCATGCAGGCCCGGGGCCCTGCCGCCGCGCATCACGTCCTCCAGTCCCTCGAGCACGTGCCACGCGGCCGCCGAGAGTTCGCCGACCGTTGCGGGCAGCGCGATCGCGGGGTCGACGCCGAAGTGGGCGCGCGCCCGCCGCGTCGCGTGCCAGCGCCCGCGCACATAGCGCAGGGCGGCGAGCGCCTCGAGCAGGACCTCGATCCGCTCGGGGTCGCACTCGCAGCGGTCGGCGATCTGCTGCGTGCTCCCGGGCAGCGCCTCGAAGACGCCCAGGCGCACGGCGCTGATCAGCGTGCGCGCGCGGATCAAGCTGATCCAGGCGTCGATGTAGGCAGCCGGATAGGGCGGCGGCAGGCCGACGGCGGCGTCCGCGGCGAGGGCTCCCCGCTCGACGAGGGCGGCAAGCCGGGGATTCACGATCCAGACCGGGCGACCACGGCGCACACGGTAATCAATCGGGCCGCGGTCGCCGCGCGCGGCTACTGCGTCTGAAAGCTCTCGCCGAGCGAGTCCTCGTGGCCCTGCTCGCCTTCCGCGAGCGGGTCCCCGCCGGTGGGCGTGGCGCCGGCGGCCGCGGCACGCTGCGCGAGCTGCTCGACCACGCTCTCGCGCGCAGCGCCCGAGTCGGGTTTCTCGGGCTGCTTCCTGCGTCGCCCGATCATGATCGGAAGCTACCCGGACGCCGGCCCGCTCAGTCGCCGCGCGCCCCGACCGGCGATCGACTACGCGCGCGGTTCGTCGAGCAGCTGAGCGGCGGCGGCGCTGAGGACCGGCCGGATCGCCCTCCAGCGCTCGTCGACCGCGACGCGCCCGACGATCGGGATGTCCATCACCAGCCCGCGGATCAGCGAGACGGCGGCGTCGATCAACGCCGGAAAGCGCTGATCGCCGGCCTCCTCGGGGAAGAACGCGCCGGCGGTCGACATGATGATCGCGCTCAGGCGCTGCTCGAGATCGCCCAGCGTGGCCGCGAGCTCGGGCTCGGTCCATGCCGCGACCCACAGCTGAGCGGCGGCAAGGGCCTGATCGGAGGTGAACTCCCGCCAGGCGGTGTCGAAGATCGTCTCGCGCAGCTCGGTGTTGCGCAGCGAGACCAGGTCGATCCGGTGCAGGACGTCGTCGGCCAAGCGCAGCGCGATGTGCGTCACCGCGTCGGTGAGCAGCGCCTCGCGCGTCTCGAAGTGGTGCATCAGCGTGCTCTGCGCGATCCCCGCCCGTTCGGCCACGCGCCGCGTGGTCAGCGCGGCGTAGCCGTCCTGCACCAGGCACTCGGCGGTGGCGTCGAGAATCGCCAGCCGCGTGGCGGCCCGTTGCTCTGCTCGCGTCATCCGGCGCGTGCGGCCCTCGGCGATTTCGTCGATCACGTGATCGACATGATACGGTATATTCACCGATCAGTTGATCGATCAATGCGGGTCGACGAAGGGCGGGCGCGTGAGCAACGACGAGGTCATCGGTTCCCGGCTCAAGCGGGCGGCGCGCATCGGCGGGGTGACCGCGGGGGTCGCGGCGCGCGGGGCGACCGCCCGCGTCCTGGCCGCCGGCGACGCCTCCGACTCCCGTCGCGAAGCGGCCGCGCGCCAGCAACTGAAGTCCGCCCGGTCGCTGGTCAAGCTGTTCAGCGGCATGCGCGGCGCGGCGATGAAGGTCGGCCAGACGCTGTCGGCGGTGGACCTCGGCATGGTCCCCGAGGAGGTCCGCCCGGAGTTCCAGGAGATCCTCGCCACGCTGCAGCAGAGCGCCGATCCGGTCTCGTTCAAGGCGATCCGCAAGGTCATCGAGAGCGACCTCGGCCAGCGGCTCGGCGACTCGTTCGCCGACTTCGACCCCGAGCCGATCGCGGCGGCATCGATCGGGCAGGTCCACCGCGCCACGCTGCACGACGGGCGCGAGGTCGCAGTCAAGGTCCAGTACCCCGGGATCGCCGAGGCGATCCATGCCGACATGCAGAACCTGCGCCTGGGACTGAAGCTGCTGAGCGTGCTCGCGCCGGGGATCGACACCGGGGCGATCGCCGGCGAGATCCGCGAGCGCATCCTCGAGGAGCTCGACTACGAGCTGGAGGCCTCCAACCAGCGCGCGATGGCGCGCGTGTACCGCGGGCACCCGTTCATCGTCGTCCCCGACGTCGCGCTCGACCTCTGCCGCGAGCGCGTGATCGTCAGCGAGTACGTCGACGGCGAGCGCTTCGCGCGGGCGCGGACCAAGCCCCAGGACGAGCGCGACCGGCTCGGCGAGATCATCGTCCGCTTCTACCTGAACGGCCCGATGCGCCATCGCCTGCTCAACGGCGACCCGCACCCGGGCAACGCGCTGTTCCTGCGCGACGGCCGCGTCGCCTTCCTGGACTTCGGCTTCTTCAAGCACATGAGCGACGACGAGGTGCGCCACTTGGTCATGACCACGCGCGCGACCTACGAGGGTGACCCGCAGACGCTGCTGGACATCGTCGTCGAGCTCGGCGCGCTGCCGCCCGACCCGCGCCTGGCCGAGCCGTTCTTCGAGAACTACCAAGCGATCTACGGCTGGCTGCTGGTCGACGAACCGCTCAAGGTCGACGCCACCCACACCGCCGAGATGATGCGCCGCTACAGCCGGATGCGCAGCCAGGAGGGGTTCGACCAGATGATCCTCCCCGCCGAGCACTTCGTGCTGATGCGGGGCGTGATGCTCGTGATCGGGTTGATCGGTCAGCTGCACTCCGAGAATCGCTGGCTGGACATCGCCCGTGAGTGGCTGCTCGGCGACGATCCCCGCACCTCGCTCGGCCAACAGGAGGCTGAGTTCTTCGGCGACCGCCACCTGTACACGACGCAGGTCGCAGCGTGACCGGCAGACCGATCCCCACCGTCAGCGGGATGGAGGTCGCCCGCGAGGTCCTCGTTCGCGGCCTGAGCACCGGCAGCGAGGTCGGCACGCCCGAGCACGACATCGTGCGCTGGCGCATCGGGCGGCGCGTGAGCATCGGCCTCGGCCACCCCGACTACGTCGACCACGTGCTGCACGAGGGGGCCGACCGGTACCACAAGTCGATCGAGTACGAGCTGCTGCGCGCCGTCGTCGGGCTGAGCCTGTTCACCGACGAGGACGAGTCCTGGCGACGCTACCGCCAGATGCTCGCTCCGGTGATGAGTAAGCGCCATCTGCGCGGGCTGGGCGACCTCATGATCGACCCGATCGAGCGGTTTGTCGCCACCCTCGACACCGGCGCCACGCGCACGCCGGTCGAGATGAGCCAGGCGATGACCGCGCTGACCCTCGACGTCGTGGGCGCGGCGCTCTTCGGACAGGAGATGGGCAGCCTGGCCGAGCGCATCGGTCCGACGGTGACCAGCGCGCTGCACGCCGCCGAGTTCGGCGCCCGCCTGATGACCATCTTCGACCCGCCGACCTGGATGGCCCGCACCGCGGTGGGCGCCATCCGCCACGCCCCGTGGCTGCCACCGCCGGTCGACCGCCCCCAGCGCGCGATGCGGATCATCGAGCGCACGGTCGCCGAGACGATCGAGCACCGCCGCACGCACCCGAGCGACAGTCCGGACCTGCTCGGGCTGCTGCTCAGCGCGAGCGACGAGCAGGGGGCCCTCACCCCGCGCCGGGTGCGCGACGAGGCGACCACGTTCATGCTCGCCGGCCACGAGACCACGGCCAACGCCCTGACCTGGATGTGGTACCTGCTCGCGCTGAACCCCGACGCCCGCGAGCTGATGCTCGCCGAGGTCGACGCGGCCCTCGAGAACGGCCGCCGGCCGACGATCGCCGACGTTGAACGCCTGCCCTGGACGACCGCGTGCTTCCAGGAGGCGATGCGGGTGATGCCGCCGGCGTGGGTGATCCCGCGCCGCTGCGTGCAGGAGGACGAGATCGACGGCTACCGTATCCCCCGCGGCGCGACCGTGTTCGTCCCCATTCACGGGATCCACCACGACCCGCGCTTCTGGCCTGACCCGGACGTCTACGATCCGGCGCGCTTCCTGCCCGAGAACGCCAAGGGCCAGCATCGGTCGGCCTACCTGCCCTTCGGGGGCGGGCGGCGGATCTGCATCGGCTCCAGCTTCGCCCTGATGGAGGGGACGCTGATCACCGCGATGATGAGCCAGGCGTTCGTCTATGACCTCGTGCCCGGGCACCCGGTGGAGCCCGAGGCGACGCTCACGCTGCGCCCGCGGCGCGGGGTGAAGATGGTCGCCCGGCGGCGCACGCGCGTGGCGGTGGCGGCATGAAGGTCGCCGGCGCGCGGGTCGTGATCACCGGGGCCGGCAGCGGCATCGGCCACGCCGCCGCGCTGCGCTTCGCCCGCGAGCAGGCCGAGGTCGTGGCCGTCGACATCGACGAGGGCTCGGCGCAGCAGACCGCCGAGGAGTGCTGCGCGCTGGGCGTGCTCTCGAGCGCACGCCGCTGCGACGTGGCCGACGCGGACGCGGTGCAGGCGCTCGCCGACGAGCTCGGCGAGGTCGACGTGCTCGTCAACAACGCCGGGGTCGGGCTGGTCGGGCCGTTCCTGGACAGCACGCTCGAGGACTGGGCCTGGCTGCGCGCGATCAACCTCGACGGGGTCGCCCACGGCTGCTACGCGTTCGGCCCCGGCATGGTCGGTCGCGGGCGCGGACAGATCATCAACATCGCCTCGGCGGCGGCGTACATCCCCAACCGCCACATGGCGGCGTACTGCGCGAGCAAGGCCGCGGTGGTCGCGCTCTCGCAGTGCCTGCGCGCCGACTGGCGCGCCCACGGCGTCGGGGTGAGCGTCATCTGCCCCGGAGTGATCGCCACCCCGATCGCGGCGCGCACCCGCTACCGCGGACGCATGGCCTCGCGCCAGAGCCGTGCCGAGCGGGCCCTCGGTCTGGGCCACTCTCCGGACCTGGTGGCCAAGGCGATCGTGGGGTGCGCGAAGCGCAACCGCGACATCGTGCCCGTCGGGCTCGAGTCCACGCTCGCGTACAAGCTGCTGCGGGGCGCCCCGCAGGCGATCCAGGGCCTCGTGGCCCGGGCCGAGCTATGAGCGAGCACTACCGGGTCGTGATCGTCGGGGCGGGGTTCGCCGGGGTGGGGCTCGGCGTGCGCCTGGCCCAGGCGGGCATCGACGATTACCTGGTCTGCGAGCGCAATCCCTCGACGGGCGGGACGTGGTTCGAGCACACCTATCCCGGCTGCGCCTGCGACATCCCCACCCACCTGTACTCGTACTCCTTCGCGCGAAACCCGCACTGGCGCCGCCTCTTCCCGCGCCAGCAGGAGATCCTCGACTACATCCGGGCGGTGGCCGACGAGCACGAGGTCACCCCCCACATCCGCTTCGGGTGCGAGATGCTCCGCAGCGACTGGGATGATGACGCCGGGTGCTGGCGGCTTCGCACCTGCGACGGACCGGTGACGGCCGACGTGCTCGTGAGCGCGATCGGCGCGACGGCCGAGCCCAACGAGCCCGACATCCCGGGCCTGGCGGACTTCGAGGGCCACCGCTTTCACTCCGCGCGCTGGGAGCACGACCACGACCTGCAGGGCGAGCGGGTCGCGGTCATCGGCACCGGCCCGGCGGCGGCGCAGTTCGTGCCGCTCATCCAGCCGCGCGTGGCCCGCCTGCACGTCTTCCAGCGCACGCCGCCGTGGGTCATCCCCCACCCCGACCGCCGCGTGCCCTGGCTCGAGCGCCAGGCCTACCGGATGCTGCCCGTCGCCCAGGACGTCCAGCGCAACGCCCTGTTCGCGCTATATGAGGCGTTCGGCGTCGGCTTTCGCGGACGCACCCAGCTGATCGCGCCGATCGAGTCGCTCGGGCGCGCCCATCTGCGCCGGCAGGTCGCCGACCCCGAGCTGCGCCGCAAGCTCCTCCCCCACTACCGCTTCGGCTGCAAGCGCCCGATCCTCTCGAACACCTACTACCCGGCGCTCGCCGCGGCCAACGCCGAGGTCATCACCGAGCCGATCCGGGCCGTCGAGGGCCGCGAGATCGTCACCGCCGACGGCGCGCGCCGCGAGCTCGACACGATCATCACGGCGATCGGCTACCGCTACAACCGCTCGCTGCTGGTCGAGCGGATCCGCGACGCCCGCGGCCGCACGCTCGGGGATCTCTGGCAGCGCTCGCCGCGGGCCTACCTGGGCACGACCGTGCCGGGCTTTCCCAACCTGTTCATCCTGCTCGGCCCCAACGCGATCGGGATCAACTCGGTGATCTTCACGCTCGAGTCGCAGATCGCCTACGTGATCAGCGCGCTGAAGACGATGGACGGCCGCGGGCTGCGCCGGGTGGAGGTGCGCCACGATGCGCTCGAGCGCTTCGTGAGCGAGGTCGACCGGCGCAGCGAGGGCAGCGTCTGGACCGACGGCGGCTGCAACGCCTACTACCTGGACGAGAACGGGCGCAACTTCGCGCTGTATCCGGGCTTCGCCGCCGGCTTTCGCCGGCGCACCCAACGCTTCGATCCCGACCGCTACGTCCTGAGCAGCTGAGCCGCGCAGAGGATCCGCGCTTCGTGCCGGACCCGATCTTCAGCGGCCTCGAGGATGGCCGCTACCTGCCCAGCGGGCACGCCCGCGGCCCCTGGGATCCGTCCGGGGCGCTGCACGGTGGCGCGACCGCGGCGCTGCTCACCCGGGCGCTCGAGCGGCTCGCGCCGCCCACCACCGGCTTGGCCATCGCCCACCTGGACTTCCAGCTCGTGCGCGCGATCCCGCTCGTGCCGCTCGAGCTCACCGCCGAGGTCGAGCACCCGGGCCGCCGCGTCCTGCGTCTGGCCGCCGCGCTGCGCACCGACCAGGTCGTCGCGCAGGGACGGGCGCTGTGTCTGCTGCCGGTCCCCGACAGCGTCGCGGCCCTCCCCGAGCCCGAGCCCGACGTGCTGACGCCCGGCCCGCAGGAGGCGAAGCCGGTGCGCTTGGACCCGACCGGAGCGAACGAGAGCTTCGGAGCCACGGCGATCGAGATCCGCTTCCTGACCGGCGACTTCGGGCCCGGCCCCTCGGCCGTGTGGACGCGGCTGCGGCGCCCGCTCGTCGCCGACGAGGAGCCGAGCCCGCTGATGCGCGCCGCGGCGGCGGCCGACCTGGGCAACGGCATCGGCTCCGCGCTGCGCTGGGAGCAGTACCTCTTCATCAACGCCGACCTGTCGATCGCGCTGTGGCGCCCGCCGCGGGGCGAGTGGATCGGCGTGCGCGCTCGCACGTTGCTGGGCGCGGGCGGCGTGGCCCTCGCCGCCTCGGTGCTCTACGACGAGGCGGGCGCGTTCGGGCGCGGACAGCAGTCGCTGCTCGTGCAGGCGCGCACGTGAACCCTCAGTCGCGCAGCCGCCGGGCGAGGATCTCGGCGACGTCGCCGCGCTGCAGCGCGGCCAGCCCGTCGCGGGTGGGGGCATAGTCGGGCGCCGGACCGAGCCGGTTGCGGTCGGGAGCGACCAGGCGCGCGACGGCGAGCGTCCACATCGCCTCGCGGAAGTAGCGGTGCGAGCCCGGGGGCAGCGCGATCGTGCGTGCGGCGCAGTAGGCGTCGACCACCTCGCTGATGCTGACGCTCTCGTGCCGCTCGCTGTCCGAGCCGAACGGCGCGGTCTGGTCGGCCACGACGGCCATCACCTGGGCGGCGAGCTCGGTGAGTGGCAGCGCGGCGATCCGCTCGAGCTCGCGCGTCGCCTCGGGGGCGGGCGGCGCCGCGCCGGCGGCAGCCGCGTCGGCCAGGGCCGCCGCGACGCGCGGCTCGTCCGACGGGCGGGAGCGGCGAAACAGCGGCACGGCCCGAGTATGCCCGACATCGACTAGCTTTCGCCGCGCGATGGAGCGGATCGTTGGCTGAGCGAGTGGCGATGGTGACCGGAGGCGCCGGCGGGATCGGCACGGCCACCGCCCGGCGCCTGGCCCGCGACGGGATGCTCGTCGTGCTCGCGGACATCGACCCGGAGGCGAGCGAGCGGGTCGCCTCCACGCTGCGGGCCGAGGGCCTGGGGGTCGAGCCGGGCACGGTCGACGTCACCGACTCCGCCGCGGTCGACGCGTTCATCAACGACGTCGCCGAGCGCCACGGGCGCCTGGATGCCCTCATCAACAACGCGGGCTTCGTGCGCGACGCCCCACTGACCAAGATGAGCGACCAGGAGTTCCGCTCGGTCGTCGAGGTCTGCCTGTTCGGGGCGTTTCACTGCTCGCGGGCCGCCGCCCCGGTGATGATCGCCCAGGGTCAGGGACGGATCGTCAACATCACCTCGAGGGCCTACCTGGGCAACCCCGGCCAGGCCAACTACTCCTCCGCCAAGGCGGGGCTCACCGGGCTCACGCGCGCGCTGGCCAAGGAGCTCGGGCGCCACGGCATCACGGTCAACGCCGTCGCGCCGGGGATCGTGCAGACCGACGCGATCCGCGCCCACCCCCGCTTCGAGCAGATCGCCGAGCGGGCGCGAAAGGCCAATTCGATCCAGCGGCTGGGCGAGCCCGAGGACGTCGCCGCGGCGATCGCCTATCTCGTCTCCCCCGAGGCCTCCTTCGTCACCGGGGACGTCATCCACGTCTCCGGCGGGCGGTTCAGCTGACCGATCCGCGCTGGTCGTAGGACCTGCACGTCGGCCTGAGCGAGGTCTGCCCCTCGCGCACGATCACCGAGGGCGGCAGGACGCGATCGTGGCGCTGGGTCGGGATGGAGACTCGCCTGCGCGCACCGACGCGTGCCCGGGACACGCTCACCCTGACCGCCGAGGTCACCGAGCTGCGCGACACGCGCCGCGCCGACCGGGGTCTCGCGGTGATCGCGCGCACGCTGCACAACCAGCGCGAGGAGCTCGTGCAGAGGATCACGGGGACCACCCTGATCCGGCGGGCGCAGAGGTGACCGGGCTCGGCGACGAGTGCTGAGCGCCGGCGATTCGTGCCCGCGCCGGCGGGTAGAGAACCGGCGATGAAGCTACTCGTAGTCACGACACGAACAATCGATGGCGGACGGCTGCGCGAGGCGGTCGGGTCGACCGCGGTCGAGAACGCCGAGGTGATGGTGGTCGCGCCGGCGCTGCACGAGAACGGCCTGCGCTTCTGGCTCTCGGACGCCGACGAGGCGATCGCCAAGGCCCAGGAAGTCGAATCCGAGACCGTCGACGCGCTTCGCGCCGAGGGCATCCCCGCCGCAGGCGACACGGGCGAGAGCGAGTTGCCCGAGGCGATCGCCGACGCGCTCGTCACGTTCCCGGCCGATCGGATCCTGCTCTTCCGCCACCCCGGCGACGATGGGCGCTACCGCGAGGACGTCGACGTCGACGAGCTGCGCGAGCGCTTGACCGAGCCGATCGAGGTCCAGACCGTCCTGGCCTGAGTCGCTACAGCAGCAGGAACTTGTGCCCCGGAAGCGGGGTCAGGCGGCAGGTGTGGTAGGTGCGCTTGGCGTGGAGCACCTTCCCGCGCTTGGTGTGCGCGGTGATCTTGACCACGAACGTCAGATAGGGAAGGCCGGCCAGGTTCACGCGTGCCGAGAAGTGGCCCTTGTGCAGCTTGTAGCGGCGCCCGCCGATCGTCACCACCGCCGAGACAAGCCCGAGCTTGCGCGCGTTCTGCACGTGGATGGTGAAGTGGCGCAGGCTCGCGCACACCGCGTTGTTCACCTTTATCACCGGCGCGGTGATCGCGAGCGAGGTCTGGGCGGTGTTGTTGGCCGGGTTGGGATCCTTCTGGTCGGCCCTCACCGTCGCGGTCGCTCCGACCGTTCCCGCTGACGTCCCGCTCACGACGATCGTGACGACCACGTGCGCCCCGACGGGGATCGTGCCCAGAGCGCAGGCCACCGTCGTCGCCGTGTGCGTGCAGGTTCCCTGTGAGGCGCTGGCCGAGACGATCGTGTAGCCCGCCGCGGGATCGCTGAGCACCACGTTGGTTCCGGGCGAGGGACCGTTGTCGCTCACCGTGTCGGTGATCGTCGACTGGCCGCCCACGGCGACCGACCCGGGATTGGCGCTCGAGGTCACGGCCATGTCGGCCTGCTGGACCTCGACCGCGCCGATGTCGCAGTTCGCGCCCTGCGGGCGGATGACCCCACGCTGGTCCGCCGTCACCGCGGCGCCGGTCGTGTCGGTGCAGTTCGCCGGCATGATCGCGTCGACCGCCGGGCTGGCGTTGGCCGGGACCTCGGTCGCCGTCGGACCCACCGTGACCACCAACGGGCCCAGCAGCGGATCGGAGCTGATCAGGTCGCTGATGCCCGCCCCCGCCCCGCACTCGCTCCCGCTGTCGTTGAACAGATTTCCACCCAGATCGGTGATCGAGTCCGGATCGCAGTTGTAATCGGGCCCATCGCTCGCCCCGCCGATCAGGATCGAGTTCTGTAGCTCGACCGTCGACTCCTCCTCCTGCTGGTGAGCAGCCAACCCGGCGCCAACCTGATCGTTGGTCAACGCCGTATCGACCTCGTTGTCGACGCCGATGTTGACCGTCTGATCGTCGGCCTCCTGGGGGTCGGGGTCGACGACGGTGTTGCCGGCGAAGGTGTCGAAGGCGACCGTGTCGGTCCCTTCGCCGCCGGCGAACTCGACACCAGCGCCCCCCTGGATGAAGTCCGGCTCGCTGTCCTGCGTGATCGTGTTGTCGACGATCGTGTCGTTGGTCAGGGTGTTATCGGCGCGGCCGCGGTCGTCGAACCCGCCACCCTCCGACGCGGTGCCGTTGCCGGAGATCGTGTCCTGGAGCAGGGTCATGGGGCCGTCGCTCTCGTTCTCGATGCCTCCGCCCGCATAGGCTGCGGTATTCCCGGAGATCGTCGAACCGACGATCGTCGTGCTCGAGGTCGGCTCGGCCGCGCGGGGTTGTGCCTCGCTCTGCACGAGAGCCGTGTCCTGGGCGATGCCGCCACCGTCGTCGCTCGACGCGTTGTTGGTGACGAGGTCGTCGTTGAGCATCAGCGTGCCGCCGAAGTTGTAGATCCCGCCGCCGTCGTCGTAGTAGCCGTCATCTCCGGCGTCGCACCCATCCGAGCAGTTGGCGTCGCCGCCGGTGATGGTGACGTCGTCGATCGTCAGGGTCTCGTCGGGCCCGAGCTCGAGGTCTCGCAGATCCAGGCCGCTGGCGCCGCCGCCGTCGATCGTCGCCGTCCCGCCCGGGACCTGGATCGTCACGTCGCCAGGGTTCGAGTCCTCGCAGAGGGGCCCCACCCACAACTCGCCGGAATCGGCGTTGCACGGGTCGTCGCTGACCTCGATCGTCAGGTCGTAGGTGCTCCCGGCGACCAGGTTGATCGTGCTGGTCCCGCCCGCCGCGTCAGCGGCCGCGATGCTCGAGCGCAGCGTGCACGGGCCGCTGCCGTCCATCCCCGTGCCGCACCCGTCGGCCGGGTTGCTCGCGGCCATGTCGGCCGTGCTCGCGACCTGGTAGGTCTGCGCGCTGGCGAGCGCCGGCGCACCAAGCGCCGTCGCCAGAGCAGCCACTCCCGCCCCCAATACGACTCGTGCCCTCACGTCAGCCCCCTTACGTCGCCCGCCTTGGTGCGGAGCCTACTACAAAAGCAGGAACTTGTGTCCGGGGAGCGGCGTCAGGCGGCAGGTGTGGTAGGTGCGCTTGGCGTGGAGGACCTTGCCGCGCTTGGTGTGCGCGGTGATCTTCACCACGAACGTCGTGAAGGGCAGCCCGGTCAGGTTCACGCGCGCCGAGAAGTGCCCCTTGTGCAACCTGTAGCGCCGACCAGCGACCCTCACCACCGCCGAGACGAGCCGCAGCTTGCGCGCGTTCTGCACGTGAATCGTGAAGTTGCGCAGGCTGGCGCATGCCACGGCCGCGGCCGCGTGGGTCGTGGCCGTCACCGTCAGCGCCGGCGTGATCGCCAGCGGGATCTGGGCGGTGTTGTTGGCCGGGCTCGGGTCCTTCTGATCGGCGCTCACCGTCGCGTTGGCCTCGACCGTTCCGGCTGACGTCCCGCTCACCACGATCCTCACCACGGCATGCCCACCGACATCGACGGTGCCCAGGTCGCAGGTCACGGTCGTGGAGGTATGCGCGCACGTCCCCTGCGAGGAGCTCGCCGACACGATCGTGTACCCCGCCGCCGGATCGCTGAGCACCACGTTGGTCCCCGCCGACTGGCCGTTGTCGGTCACCGTGTCGGTGACCGTCGACTGACCGCCCACCGCGATCGACGCCGGGCTGGCGCTCGAGGTCACCGCCATGTCCGCCTGCTGAACCTCCACCGCACCGATGTCGCACGCCGAGCCCTGCGGCCGGGTCACCCCGCGTTGATCGGAGGTCACGACCGTACCGTTGGCGTCGGTGCAGTTCGCCGGCGTGAGCGCATCGACCGCCGGCGAGCTGTTCGCCGGCACCTCGGTCGCCGTCGACCCCACCGAGACCGCCAGCGGGCCGAGCAGCGGATCGGAGTTGATCACGTCGCTGATCCCTGTCCCCGCCCCGCACTCGCTGCCGCTGTCGTTGAACAGGTTGCCGCCCTGGTCGGTGATCGTGTCCGGATCGCAGTTGTAATTCGGCCCGTCGCTCGCCCCGCCGAGCAGGATCGAGTTCTTCAGGTCGACCGTCCACCCCTCTGGGAGCTGGTGAGCCGTGAGCGCATCGTCGACGTCGCTCTCCACGCCGATGTTCACCGTCTGATCGTCGGGCTCCTGGGGGTCGGGGTCGACGACCGTGTTGCCCGCGAAGGTGTCGAAGGCGACATCGTCGGTCCCGTCACCACCGGCGAATTCCACGCCGGCGCCCCCGGTGATGAAGTCCGGTTCGGCGTCCTGCGTGATCGTGTTGTCGA
Organism: Solirubrobacteraceae bacterium; assembly: GCA_036266975.1. Lineage (GTDB taxonomy): Bacteria > Actinomycetota > Thermoleophilia > Solirubrobacterales > Solirubrobacteraceae > DATAWZ01. Next base: position 6,396 of record DATAWZ010000209.1, on the reverse strand, counting down.
CGATCGTGTCGTTGGTGAGGGTGTCATCGTCACCTCCGGTGTCGGCGAAGCCCGCGCCCTCGACCGCGGTGCCGTTACCGGAGATCGTGTCGTCCTCGAGCGTCACCGTTCCGCCGCTCTCGGCGTCGTATCCGCCACCGGCATACGCGGCGTCGTTATCCGAGATCGTGCTGTCGGTGATGACGGTGCTGGCGTCGGACGCCTGCCTTGGCTCGGTCTCCGCGCATTGGCGGTCATCGGCCTTGGCGATGTCCCCGATGTCCGCGCAATCCTCGGCGACGTAGCTATCCACCACGCCGCCGCCATCGTCCGCAGCGGTGTTGTCGGTGATCACGTCGCCGTTCATCGTCAGGGCGCTGTCGATGTTGAGCACCCCGCCCCCATCGCCGTCGGCGAGCGCGGGGATGTAGACGTCGATGTCGCTCAGGTCCTCGGGCTGGGCGTCGCCGCCCTCGATCGTGACCCCGTTGATCGCCACCGTCCAGGAGCCGTCAGGGCCGCCTTCGATGAGGAAGTCGCGGTCCAGCATCGTGCCGCCCGGGCCGCCGCCGTCGATGATCGTGCTCCCCGCGCCGGCGCCCTGGATCGTCATGTTGTTGCCGATGTCCAGGCTGCCGACAGCGCCGGAGAAGTCGGGATCATCGTCGTCCTGCGGGAGCGTCAGGTCGTAGGTGCCGGCGGGCACGCTGATGGTGTTGCTCGAGTCATTGGAGGCGCCGGCCGCCTGGATCGCCGAGCGCAGCGTGCAGTCGCCGCTCTCCAGGGTCGACTCGCAGGGATTGGTACCCGGCGGGCTCGCCGCCAGCGGCGCGTCCTGAGGGCTCGTCACGTCGAACGTCGCCGCGCCCGCGAGCGCGGGCACGCCGAGCGCGATCGCGCAGACGACTGCCCCTACACCAAGAATTCCCCGCATCTTCACCGTCCTCAACACGACTCTACTCTGCCTGGATGCTGGCTCGCAAGGTGCAGGCGCCACTCTCGAGCGTGGACTCGCAGGAACCCGCCGGCGCGCTCGCCGCCAGCATCGACCGCATCGGGCGTCGTCGCATCATTCCAGCAGGCAAGCTATCCCTCGCGGGTTGTCCAAAGGGGCAGTAGAGCGGGCGCTTGGCGTTTGACGCGGTGTCCCGCGGCTGACAGGCTCCGCAGGTTCGCTGTCCACGTGGAGGAGGTCGAGGTTGTCCGACTATGTGATCGTCGGCGCGGGGGCCGCCGGCTGCGCGCTCGCCGCGCGCCTGAGCGAGGACCCGAGCGTCGAGGTCACGCTGCTGGAGGCCGGTCCGCCGGACACCGCCCAGGAGATCCATGTCCCCGCGGCCTTCCCGAGCCTCTTCCTGACCGAGTACGACTGGGACTACGACACGGCCCCGGAGCCCGGGCTCGACGGCCGGCGCGCGTTCCTGCCGCGCGGGCGCGCGCTGGGCGGCTCCTCCTCGATCAACGCGATGGTCTACATCCGCGGCCACCGCGCCGACTACGACGAGTGGAGCGACCACGGCTGCGAGGGCTGGAGCTATGACGAGCTCCTCCCCTACTTCAAGCGCTCGGAGGACAACGAGCGCGGCGCCGACGCCTACCACGGCGTCGGCGGCCCGCTCAGCGTCTCCGAGGGCCGCTCACGTCACCCGTTCGGCGACGCGTGGATCTCGGCGGCGGTGGCCAGCGGGCTGGCCGTCAACACCGACTTCAACGGCGCCGAGCAGGAAGGCGTCGGGCGCTACCAGGTCACCCAGCGCGGCGGGATGCGCTGCAGCGCCGCGGTGGCGTTCCTGCACCCGGCGATGGAGCGGTCGAACCTGCACGTGACGACCGGCGCGCACGCCACGCGGCTCGAGCTCAGCCGCGGACGGGCGGTCGGGGTGCACTACCTGCACGAGGGTCAGGAGCGCCTCGCCCGGGCCGACCGCGAGGTGATCCTGTGCGGCGGCGCCTACAACTCCCCCCAGCTGCTGATGCTCTCCGGGATCGGGCCGGCGGCAACCCTTTCCGCGCTCGGGATCGCGGTGGTCGCCGACCTGCCGGTGGGCGAGAACCTCCAGGACCACCCGATGGTCGTCGCGGTCCTGGCCACCACCCACGACACGCTGGCCAGCGCCGGCACGGCGGAGAACGCCGCGCTGCTGCAGTCCGAGGGCCGCGGCCCGCTGACCTCGAACATCGCCGAGGTCGGCGGCTTCCTCACCACGCGCGCCGGCCTGGACGCGCCCGACGTCCAGTTCCTCTCCGCGCCGGTGGCCTATATGTACGAGGGCCTGGCGCCCGCGCCGGAGCCCGGCGTCTCGATGGCCTGCTGCCTGAACAAGCCCTCCAGCCGGGGCGTGGTCGGGCTGCGCTCGGCCAACCCGCTGGCCAAGCCGCTCATCCAGCACAACTACCTGACCACCGACGAGGACATGGCCAGCCTGGTGGCCGGGCTGAAGGTGACGCTCGACATCTCGCGCCGCCCGTCGGTCGCCGAGTTCGGGCGGCGCTGGCTGAACGGGCCGACCGCGACCGGCGAGGACGACCTGGTCGCCTGGATCCGCAGCCACACACAGACCAACTACCACCCCGTGGGCACCTGCGCGATGGGCACTGTCGTGGACAGCGAGCTGCGCGTGCTGGGCATCGACGGGCTGCGGGTGGCCGACGCCTCGGTGATGCCGAGCGTCCCGCGCGGGAACACCAACGCGCCGTCGATCATGGTCGGCGAGAAGGCCGCCGACCTCATCCGGGGGATCAGGAGCGCGGCTGCAGGATGACGAGCGGGATCTGCCGCTCGGCGCGCCGCTGGTAGGACTCGTAGCCCCCGTAGGTGCGCACGACCATCGGCCACAGCCGCTCGCGCTCCTGGGGGCTCGCGATCCGGGCGTGGACGGTGCGGCGCTCACGCCCGACCTGCACGGTGGTGTCGGGGTGAGCCATCAGGTTGTGAAGCCAGGCCGGGTTGCGCGGGTGTCCGCCCTTGGAGGCGACGAGCACCAGGTCCTCGCCGTCCCGCGTGTAGGTCAGCGGCGTGGTCCGCTTGGTCCCGCTGCGAGCCCCGACGTGATCGAGCAGCAGGTTCGGCGGCGCGCCGGGCATGCGGTGACCGATCAGGCCCCCGCTCGCGCGGTAGAGGAAGGTGTGCCCGCCGATTGCGCGGCGCAGCACCGGCCAGCTGCGATCCAAGGCGCTCATCGGCGCCCGCCACGTTAGCGGGGCGCGGGCGCGACCCCGTCGGGCCCGCGCGCGGCGCAGTGATGAGCGCTCGCGCCCCCGCGGCGCAGCGTCAGGCCGATCAACGCCGCGAACAGGAGCGTGGCGAGCACATCGAGCACGAGCGTGTGATCCAGCCGCACCGAGCCGAAGATGTCGTGGTGGCTCGGCCGCGCGCCGCCGGGGATCAGGCCGAGCCCCGAGAAGATGCCGTCGACGATCAACGCGCTGAGCGCCATCGCGCCGAGCATCAGCGCGGTGATCCGGGTCGCGAAGCCGCGCCCGTAGTACTTGCGGTAGATGGCCAGGATCGGCAGCACGACGAGGTCGGCGAACAGGAACGCGAGCACGCCGGCGAAGGAGATCCCGCCCGACCACAGGACCGCGGCGAGGGGCACGTTGCCGACCGAGCACACGAAGCTCGCCACCGCGACCAGCGGGCCGACGAGCACGTTCTCGAGCAGCGGCAGCGGCGCCGGGGCGTGGCGCACGAGCAGCGCGCTGAACACGCCGCGCCCGAGCTGGGCGGCAAACCCGGCGAGCAGCATCCCGAGCGCGATCTCGCGCCAGAGCATCCGCCAGTCACCGCGGAAGTGCTCGGCCACCGCCGACCACCCGCCCTCACCCCCGTGCTCGTGGCCGCCGGCGGCCTGTAGGGCGTGCTCCCGAGCGCGGCGCTCGAGCTCGGGCGGGACCACCCGCCGCAGCGCCACCGCGATCAGAACGATCATCACGATCCCGCCGAGGTACTCGGCGAGCGTGAACTGCCACCCGAGCAGGACCCACAGCACCGCGCCGAGCTCGACGACGAGGTTGGTCGCCGCGAGCTGGAAGGCGAGCGCCGAGGCCGCCGAGGCGCCCATGGCCAGCAGCGAGCGCGCGATCGCCACGGCCGCGTAGGAGCACGAGCTCGACGCGGCGCCGAGCGCGGTGGCCAGCGCGACCGGTCGCGGCCCGGACCCCGACAGCGCGGCCTGCACCCGCTCGCGGGGCACGCGCGCCTGCACGACCGCGCTGACCGCGAAGCCGAGCACCAGCGCCCACCAGACCTGGTAGGTCATCAGCAGGGCGTCGCGGAGCCCGTGTTCGATCACTCGCAGAGGGTCCATCGCGCGTCAGGTGGATTATACCCCCCAGGGGTATCTGCTACGTTTCCACATTATTCCCCCAAATCCCCGCAGCTACTCGACCAGCAAGGACCAACTTCGCTCGCGACTGGCCCGGATCGAAGGGCAGGTGCGCGGCGTCGCCCGGATGGTCGACGAGGACCGGTACTGCATCGAGGTGCTCACCCAGATCGCCGCGGTGCAGGCGGCGCTCGACAAGGTCGCGCTCGGGCTGCTCGACGACCACGCGCACCACTGCGTGCTCGGCGCGGGGGACGAGGAGCGCGTGGAGAAGACCGACGAGCTGATGTCCGCCGTCGGGCGGTTGCTACGGCGCGGTTAGCTCGCGCTTGAGGATCTTGCCCGTCGCGTTGCGCGGCAGGTCGTCCACGATGTGGACGTCGCGCGGGACCTTGAAGCGGGCGAGGTGCGCGCCCACGTGCTCCTGGACCTCCTCGGGCGTGAGCCTCACGCCGGCGACCGGGACCACGAACGCGGCCAGGCGCTGGCCCCACTGCTCGTCGGGCACGCCAACGACCGCCGCGTCGGCGATCCCGGGATGGCGGCCCAGCTCCTCCTCGACCTCGGCCGGGAAGACGTTCTCGGCCCCGGAGACGATCATGTCGTCGTCGCGGCCGTCGATGTAGAGCCGCCCGCCGGCGTCCAGGTGGCCGACGTCGCCGGTCGACATCAGGCCGTCGATGACCTCCTTGCCCCCGCCGCCGGTGTAGCCCTCGAAGGCGAAGCCGTTGCTCACGAAGATGCGCCCGACGTCGCCGGCCGGGACCTCCTTGCCGTCCGGGTCGAGCAGGCGCACGACGACCCCGCGCGGCGGGCGCCCGACGCAGTCCGGCGCGACGCGCAGGTCCTCGGGGGTGGCGATCGTCACGTAGGCGACCTCAGTCGAGCCGTACAGGTTGTAGATGACCGGGCCGAACGCCTCAGTCGCGCGCAGGCACAGCTCGGCGCCGAGCTGGGAGCCGGCCAGGAAGATGATCCGCAGGCTGGTCAGCTCGCGGGCGTCGATCGCCTCGCGCCCGAGCGCGAGCACCCGGCGCAGCATGACCGGGACGAGGATCGCCGCGCTCGCGCGGTGGCCTGAGATGTCGTCGAGCAGCGCCTCGGGGTCGAAGCGGCGGCGCAGGACGACCGTCGAGCCGAGCGCCTGGGCGGCGAGCAGATGCGCGAAGCCGAGCGAGTGGAACAGCGGCGCCGGAATCACGGTGCTCTCGTGGGCGCGGAACGGAACCTTGGAGAACAGGGCGGCGAGCGGGACCAGCGAATGGGGCTCGTCGCGCTGGGCGCCCTTGGGCGTGCCCGTGGTGCCGCTGGTGAGGATGACCAGCGAGGCCTTGCTCGACGGCGAGGGCGGTGCGGCGCCGCCGGCGCTCTCGATCAGGTGCTCGAGCGTGTCCTCGCCGGGGCTGTCGGCCCACGAGCGCCAGCGCCCCAGGGCCGGCTCGAAGCCCTCGAGCAACGGGGTGTACTCCTCGTCGCAGATGAGCGCGCGGGCGCCCTCGCGCTCGCACACCTCGCGGATCTGCGGGCCGGCGAAGTCGGTGTTCAGCAGCACGAGCCGGGCGCCGCACTTGGCCGCGCCGAACGTCGCGTCCAGGAAGCCGCGATGGTTGCGGGCGAGGATGGCGACCCCTTCCCCGGGCTTGACGCCCCGCGCGATCAGGCCGTTCGCGACCGCGCCTGAGCGCCGGTCGAGCTCGGCGAAGGTCAGCTCGCCGCGCTCGTCGATCAACCCCACGCGGTCGGGGTCGCGGGCCGCCGCGGCCGCGCCGGCGCCGCCGAGGGTGCCGTAGCGCGCGACCGACGTCGCCGCGCCGACCGCGCGCAGCGGGGACTCGCGGCGCAGCAGCCCGGCGCGGGTGATCGTGGCGAGCGAGAGCACCTCGTTGACGGCGCGCCGGCCGGGATCGACCAGGCGCCCGACGGGCAGCGCGGGCAGGTTCATGCTCTCACCCTAGTGGTGCCTCCGGTAGATCCGGTCGTCGATTCGCGAGCGAGAATCGAGCATGGCCAGGACGCAGGGAGCCGGAATAGCAGCGCTGTTTCGGCTCCCGAGGACGCCGCCAGGCGAAGATTTGCAGCCGCGAAGCGGGAG
>DATAWZ010000208.1:0-17945 GCA_036266975.1 Solirubrobacteraceae bacterium | reverse complement strand
GGGACGGCGGTGATGGTCGCTGCGCCGCTCGCCGCGCTCGACATGCCGATGCAGGGCCTGGTGTGGGCCGACGGCGAGCAGACCACGCTCACCTACGCCACGCCCGAGGAGCTCGCCCGGCGCTACGGCCTGGGCGACGAGCTCGAGGGCCGCTTCATGGGAATCCACGCCGTCACCGACGCGGCGATCGCGTAGTGGCACCTCCTGTAAATCCGCTCCCGCTTCGCGGCTGCAAATCGACGATCGGATTTACCGGAGGCACCACTAGGCCCTAAGACTGCGCGATGCGCTCGGCCGCGGCCGGGGGCGGGTCGGGCACGTCGGCGGGGGTGAGCTCGCTGGTCAGGCTTCCCACGCGCGAGTCGTGCAGGTCGAGCTTGGCCAGCGAGCGCAGGAAGGCGTAGGTGACGATCACGTGGATGCGCGACTGGGTCTCGTTGTAGACCCAGCGCCCGAGCCCGGCCGCGATCGACGGGTAGAAGTAGGCGACCTCGACCTCGATGCGCAGCCGCCCAAGGCCGGGACGGTCGCTCTCCAGCCGGCGCATGTCGATCTTCAGGTAGCCCCGGCCGCCACGTCCACGCCGGGCCACGAGCAGTCCTCGCTCGATGCGCCAGCGCACGACCCCGCGATGGCCGTCCATCTCGTACTCAGGCGCCTGGAAGGTGAGCAGCTTCAGCGCCGGGAACAGCAGCACGATGAAGCGCTCGCGCTCGGTGTAGACGACGCGAATCACTCCGAGCGTGACGCGAGTGAGAAAGCGCCAATAGGTCCGCGCGAGCTTCTCCAGGTGCATCGGCGACCACAGATCGTCGAGCGTGTTGAGCGGGAGGTAGAGGTCCGCGTACTGGATCGAGCGGACCGCGCCGGAATCGTCGGTGGTGGTGTCGTTGCAGAGGTTGTCGATCATCGCCGGCGCGGCGCGGCGCGGGTCGCGGCGCAGCCACAGGTACATCGCGGCAGCGCCCGCGGCGAATGCGGCGAGCAGCCCCAGCGCGATCCACACCACCGTCATCTCTCGCGAAGGCTAGCTCGACTGGCTTCAGCGCTGCTCAACCGGCGCTCGACCCGGCGGGTAATCGACAGCGCATCGGAGGGCTGACAGGCTCGCGCTCCCATCGCCCATCGCCACGAGAGGAGCCCAGCCATGACCGTCCAACCGCAGACCGCCGCCTGGTCCGTCGAGGGCTTCGCGCGCTTCTGGGCCGTACCGGACCCCGCGCTCGTCCCGCCGATGCTCACGCCCGGCGTGGTCGGCCACTGGGCCCGGCGGCGAGACCGTGCACGGCCGCGGGGAGTACGCGGCGCGCCGGGCCGAGGTCATCGCCCTCATCCCCGACCTGCGCCTGGAGGTCGCCGAGCACGCGAGGAACGGCGAGCATACGTTCATCCGCTGGATCATGCACGCGACCGGGACCGCCGGCCCGTTCCAGATGAGCGGCATCGATCGCATCCGCATGCGCGACGGCCGCGTCGCGGAGAACGTGATCCGGTTCGACCGCGCCGAGCTCGAGGAGCATCTGACCGAGGGCGCCTGACGACGCGCGCTGCGGATAGGCTTGGCCCCTCGCAACCGTGTCCCAGGGGGGTCGTCGTGAGACGTTGCCTAGTGGTCCTGCTCGGATCCGCCGTGCTCGCAGGGAGGGCCGTCGGGGGCCGGCTGGGGCCTCGAGGTCGGCGCGGTCCCGAACTGCGGCGGGGCCGACGCGTGCTCCGTGGCCAGCTTCTCCGGAACCAGGGGCGGGAAGATCCACCCGGGGTTCACGACGGTCACCGTCCCGGGTGCCTCACAGGCCCAGTACCACGGTCTGCTGTGCGGCGGCTCGTGCTCGCCGCCGCAGATCGAGTACATGGTCAGGGGCGTGCTCTACATCATCGCCGCGAGCCTGACCGTCCCGGCGGCGAAGTATCAGTCGACGATGGTCACGGCGGCGGAGGCGTCGATCAAGGCCGGTCCCCGCTGAGCGTCACGGGGCGTAGCGGCGGTGAAGCATCAGCGAGTTGCCCTCGCTGTCGGTGAGGAAGGCCATCCCGCACACGCCGGTGTCGTGCTCGCCGCTGAACCGCACGCCTCGGCTCTCGAGCTCCCGCTCGGCGTCGGGGACGCTCGGCACCCGTAGCGCGAGCGGCGCGGAGTGGGGCGCGAACTCGGCGCCGAGCGTGGTCGGGTCGATGAGGTAGAGCGAGACGTTGCCGGTTTCGATCTCGGGCCAGTTGGCGTGCCAGCCGCGGCTCTGCAGGCCGACGACATCGCGGTAGAAGGCTTTCGCCTGCTCCATGTCCTGGACCGGGATCGAGACGAAGTCGGTGCGCTGTACGGGGTTGTTCATGGGCGGCTTTCGTTGAGGGGTCCGGGACGTGGGTGCCCGGAAGCCTGGCCGGCAGGGGCGGCGCCGTGTTGAAGACGCGGCGGCTCGCCCGCCACGCCGCGCTCGGCGCCGCAGATCACCGCGCCCTCAGCGGATCTCGACCCGGACGGGGGCGCCCGCCGGCAGCTCGCCCTCGCCGCGCTCGACGATCACCAGGCCGTCGGCGCCGAGCATCGAGGTCAGCTGGTGTGAGCCCTGCGGTCCGGTGGGCGTCGCCTGCAGCACGCCGTCGCGCTCGCGCAGCGCGACCCGCACCGCCTCGTCGCGGCCCGCGTTGCGCGGGATCGCCTCGGTCATCGTGGCCAGCCGCACCGGCACCGCGGTCGATGCCCCCTGCAGCGCGGCGAGGGCCGGGCGCGCGAAGAGCAGGAAAGTGACCATCGCGGAGACCGGGTTGCCGGGCAGCCCGAAGACGAGCCGGTCACCGCGCACACCGAACCAGGTGGGGCGGCCGGGGCGCAGCGCGACGCGCCAGAAGCGCTCCTGCACGCCGAGCTCGGCCAGCGCGCCCTTGACGTGGTCGTGTGGGCCCACCGACACCCCGCCGGAGACCACGAGCACGTCGGCGCGGTCCAGGGCGCTCCCCAGCGCGTCACGCGTGGCGCCAAGCTCGTCGCGGACCTGGCCGGGGGGTGCCGCGAGCTCGGCGCCGGACTCGAGCGCCAGCGCGGCGAGCGTATAGGCATTGGTGTTGTGGATCTGCCCGGCGCCGAGCGGCTCGCCGGGCGCGCGCAGCTCATCGCCGGTGCACAGCACCGCGACCCGCGGCCGGCGGGCGCAGCGCAGCGACGCGCGCCCGGCGCCGATCGCCACGCCGACCTCGGCGGGCCCCAGCCGCCGGCCGGGCTCGAGCACGGTCCCGCCCGCGCGCAGGTCCTCGCCCGCGCCGCGCACGTGGTCGCCCGGACGGGCCGGAGCGGTGAGCGTGACGCGGTCGCCGTCGCGCTCGGTGACCTCTAGGGGGACGACGGCCTCTGCTCCCGGCGGCACCACGGCGCCGGTCGAGATGGCCACCGCCTCGCCCTCGCCCGGTCCGCGCTCGGCCGGCGTGCCGGCGCGCGACTCGCCCACGACGCGCACCACGCGTCCGGCCGGGCCGGCGAGCACGGCGTAGCCGTCCATCGCGCTGCTGGCGAAGGGCGGGACGTCGGCGGCGGCGATCACCGGCTCGGCGAGCACACGCCCGAGCGCGTCGGTCACCGGCACCTCCTCGGTGCCGAGCGGCCGGCACGCGGCGAGCACAACCTCGCGGGCCTGCGCGATCCCGAGCGGGCTGCCATCCATCCCCACATCATCGCGGCTCGCGCGGTCGCGTCCGGTCGGGCTGATACCAACGGTGCCTGCTCGAGCCGCACACCCACCGCGCGCCGCGCCCGGCGCCGCACCCGATCGTCGACGAGCTCGCCGGCCAAGGCGAGGAGCTCGCGCGCCGCTGGTTGATCGCGCTGCTGTCGGCCGCGCCGCTGCAGGCCACCGCCGGGGTGCCGTTCGCCCAGCTCGCGGTCGACGCGCCGATGCTGTGCGCGGCCACGATGCGCGCGCTGGGCTCGGACTCCGATCTGGCTCGGCTGAGCGCCGGCGGCGAGCTGCGCCCGCTCGCCGCGCGCACGCTCCAGGATGCTGGGCTCTCCGGGCCCGCCGGGGCGTTGGCTGCGGCCGAGGCGCTGCGCGGCGCGCTGTGGGGGGCGCTGCAGGAGCACCTGGGCGGCGCCGACGCGCGGACGGTCGGCGACCTGTGCGATCGCCTCGCCCACGTCTGCGTGCGACTCGCCAGCGCCGCGCTCGCGAGCGAGCAGATCGACCCCCTGGTCGCCGAGCTCGAGCGCGACGGGCCGCTGCACACGATCGACGCCCGCGATCGGAGGACCCCGTCCTGGACGGCGGAGATCCAGCGGCGCCTGGAGCGCTTCGCGCAGGACGGGCGACCGTTCTCGGTCCTGCTCGTCGAGCTCGACGGCATCGATCGCCTGCGCCGCGCGGAGATCGACGACGACGTGAGCGCCGCCGTGCGCACGTTCGAGGGGGCGCTCGGCCCGATGCTCGGACCGGGCGATGCGCTGCTGCGCGAAGCGCCGGGCCGCTACTGGCTGATCGCGCCGGAGACCGACGAGGAGGCCGCGGGCACGCTCGCCGAGCGGCTCGCCGCCGCCGCCCCGGCGGGCGCCGAGCACCGCGGCGTGGCGCTGCGGGCCGTCGTGGGGGTGGCGCGCTGCCCGGCCGGCGGGGGGCTGGCCGAGGAGCTCCAGGCCCAGGCCGAGCGCGGGGTGTACGCGGCACGCGCCTCGGGGCGCTGAGCTAACCTCGCCGCATGTGCGTTGGATGCGCGATGTGCGCCGGGGCCGCGGCGAGCGGCGCGCGCACGTGGCTCCAGACCCACCACATGAGCTGGCTGACGCCGAGTCGGCTCCGCGCCGCGACGATCACGCTGCTGGTCAGCGCCGGCCTGTTCTGCAGCCTGGGGATCAGCGGCGCGAGCCCCGCCGCCGCCCATCACGCCCCGGCGCCGGCCGTCGCCCCACGGTAGGCGTCGGCGACCAGCTCGGTCTCCTGGACCGGCCCGGGCGCCCCGGTGAAGTAGCTCTGCGTGAAGTCCACACCGCGGCTGCGCAGGAAGTCGAGCGTCTCCTGGTCGGGCGTGAACTCGGCGATGGTCAGCTTGCCGAGGCCCTGGGCGATCGAGACGACCGCCTCGATCAGCAGCTGATCGGTGGGGCTGCCCAGGCAGTTGGTGACGAACTCGCCGTCGATCTTCAGGAAGTCGAAGGGCAGGTGCTTGAGGTAGTAGAAGGACCCGAAGCCCGACCCGAAGTCGTCGAGGGCCAGCCGGCAGCCGAGCTCGCGTAGCCGCTCGGCGAAGCGCCGCGCCGGCTGGATGTTGGCGATCGCCGCGGTCTCGGTGATCTCGAAGATGAGCATCTCCGGCGGTACGGCGCGTGTGCCGAGCAGTCCCTCGATCAGCGAGAGCAGCTCGGTGTCGCCGAGCGACTTGGCCGACACGTTGACGCTGAGCGGCACCGCGCGCCCCGCGCCCGCGGCCTGCTCGAGCAGATCGACCGCCTGGGTGGCCACCCAGCGGTCGATCTCGCCGATCAACCCGAAGCGCTCGGCCACGTACAGGAAGGTCGAGGGCGGGATCAGGTCGCCGTTCTCGTCGACCATGCGCAGGAGCATCTCGTACATCGAGGGCAGCTCCGGGCGCAGCGAGACGATCGGTTGGGCGTGCAGCAGCAGGCGGTTCTCGCGCAGCGCCTCGCGGATGCGGTCGACCCAGGTGAGCCGCGCGCGCATGCGGGGCTCGGCCTGGGCCCCGTTGGCGTAGAAGGCGACCCGGTCGCGGCCGGCCTCCTTGGCGTCGTACATGGCCAGGTCGGCGCGGATCAGCATCTCCTCGCCGGTGAGCTCCTCGTCGTCGAAGACCGTGACGCCGACCGAGGTGGTGATGTGGCTCGGCCGCTGCGGGTTCAGGTGGATCTCCTCGTCGCGCACGCTGGCCAGCAGTGCCTCGGCGACCGTGCGGGCCTGGTCGCCGTCGGCCCGCGGCAGCAGCACCGCGAACTCGTCGCCGCCCAGGCGCGCGAGGACGTCGCTGGAGCGCAGACGCCCGCGCAGGACGCCGGTGACCCGCGAGATCAGCTCGTCGCCCGCGTTGTGGCCGAGGGTGTCATTGATGTACTTGAAGTGGTCGAGGTCGAGCGCGAGCAGCGCGCCCTCCACGCCGTAGCGCTTGACCCGCGAGATGTGGCGCTCGAGCTCGCGCTCGAAGCCGCGCCGGTTCAGCAGCCCGGTGAGCGGATCGTGGTCGGCCATGAACTGCAGCTGGTCCTCGAAGCGCTTGCGGTCGGTGATGTCCTGGATCTGCAGGAGCAGATGGTCGGGGGCGCCGGTGCTGCCGCGGATGGCCGCGGCGTGCAGCGCCGCGGTGAGCGGGTGCCCGGAGGAATGCATCACGCGCAGCTCGCCGCGGTGGGTGTCGCGCTCGCCGGCGAGCAGCCGCTGTAGCTGCTCGATCTCGCCGGCGGCGTCCTCGGGATGGACGATCGAGGCCAGCGAGCGGCCGACGAGCTCACTCGGCGGATAGCCGGTGATGTCGCACAGCGAGGCATTGACCTGCTCGAGGCGCCCGTCGAGCCCGACGAGCGCCATCCCGGTCGGCGCCTCGTCGAAGGCCTTGCGGAAGCGCTCCTCGCTGCGGCGCAGCGCCTCCTCGACGTTGGCCCGCTCGGTGATGTCGAGCGAGACCGCCATCGCGCCGACGATCGCGCCGCCGTCGTCGCGCATCGGCACGACCTGCAGCCAGTAGGCGCGCGCGTCGTCCGGCGAGCGGTACTCGCGCACGACCGTCTCGCCCGCCAGCGCCCCGCGACAGCTGTCCGACAGGTCCGCGAGCTCGCGCTCGCCGAGCGTCGCCCCGGCGACCGTGCGCACGTGCAGGTCGCGGTCGAAGATGAGGACCGAGGTCTGCGGCAGGTGCGCGGTCGCCTCGTCCGGCGTGGAAACCGCGGGCGCAGGTGCGGCTCGGCGCAGACGAGGGACCATCAGGTTCCTCATCGGCCGGGCGCCGATTCCACTTGACGCGGGGGCGCTACGGAACGGCGGTGGCGCCGCCGGCGACCACGCTGGTGAGCGGCGAGGCCCCCGGCGGGTCGCCGAGGCTCGCTGTCACCGGCATCAGTCCGTCGACGACGGTCCCGACCTGCTCGGAGCCGGGCACGCCGAGCTTGGAGGCGGCCGCGGTGGTCAGATCCCAGGTCGCGCCGTTGGCGAACGGCCCCCGATCGATCACCGGGACGTCCAGGAGTTGACCGCCGTAGTAGAAACGCACAAGCGTCCCGCACGGCAGCGTGCGGTTGGCCACCCCGAGCGTGCTCGTGGTCAGCACCTGCCCGCAGGCGGTCGTCTGCCCGTAGAACCCGGGCCCGTAGATCGTCGCCAGCGCCGGCGAGTAGACGGTCACCGCCGCGGCCTGCGAGGCCGCGGGGCGGCTTTGGCGGCGCGTGCGCGTCGAGCGCGCGCTCGACGCGCGGGGGGTCACGATCGCGCGTACGCCGACGACCCCCAGCACGCTCGCGCGCCAGCGGGCGACGAAGCCGCCGTGGGAGTTGACCGTCGTCGTCGTGGCCGTCGACCAGGAGTCGTTGGTGGGCGTGATCACCTGCAGCGCGACCGAGCCGCGGGCGTCGGCGCGCGAGGCGGTGCCGCTGACGCTCAGCACGCGGCCGAGCAGCGTCGAGCTCTGCGTGGAGAGCGTCACCGGCCCGCTCACGGTCTCCGGGCCAGGCGCGGCCTGCGCGGTCCCCGAGAAGCTGCCCAGGCCCGTGCTCGTCTGCGCCGGCGTGGTCGACGGAGCGGAGGGCGTGTCCGTGCTCGGCGGCGCCGCCGCCTGGGCGAGCGCGCTCGCGGGCAGCACGGCGGTGGCCAACAGACCACACAGGATGGCGGGGGGTAGGCGCGGCATATGGGGGTTTCCGGTTCGCCTACGGGGTGAGCTGACGGGCTCGCGCGAGTTGCGCTACGGCCCAGGCTCCGGACCGATTCGCCCCAACGACCTAGTCCAGCGGTCGCAATTGGGTCCCCCGCCGGTCACATGTAGGACACGTGACCGTTCGGCAGTGGCGGCAGTATTGCACTTCGCGCGAAGTTATGTCCACCAGCGCGGGGGCCCGCCGGGCTACGGCTTGAGTCGCCCGAGCGTCCCGCGCAGCAGCCGCCCACCGAGTGACAACCCGGCCTGGGCGATGTCCCCGGCTGCCCCGAGTGCACCCCCGGGGGGCCCCTCGTGCGAACCCTGCGCTGCAGGGGCCTCCGGGGCGCCCCGCCTTTTATCCAAATCCCTCACCGAGCGCCTCGGCGCGGCCGGCGGCGCAGCGGGAGCTTTACGGCGAGCGCTCGGCCGCTGGGGGCGTGTGCGGGGCAGGTTCGACAGGATGGCGTCCCGCGGGGCGTCTGGATCCTTGTCCACTGCCCCATCATCGCAGCACGGTCGGCGCCGGGAGGGCCACGCGGCGCGGTACGATGGGCGCGGCCGTCGGGCCGTGGGGTGGTGCGTGGCCGCCTCGGTGGTTCGCCGGTGTCGTCGACGCAGGACAGCAGACCCGCGGGTCGGTGCTCGGCCCGCCTCACCGAAACGGACAACAAGGCGATGTCAGTACTCGATCTTCAGGAAATGGAAGAGGTCAAGGGCCTCGTCAGCAAGGGCCAGCAGGTCGGCGTCCTGTCCTACTCCGAGATCCAGGTGGCGACCTCGGAGCTCGACCTCGACGAGAGTGACGTCGAGGAGCTGCACGGCTTCCTCGAGCGCCAGGAGATCGAGCTCGTCGAGGACATCGATCCCGCCACTGCCGCCGCGCTCGAGGTCGAGCGTGCGCCGGACAAGCGCGGCGGGCGCCGCAAGGCCAAGCCGGGCCTCGATCTGAAGCCCGACATGACCACCGACTCGCTGCAGTTGTTCCTGAAGGACATCGGCAAGGTGCGCCTGCTCACCGCCCAGGAGGAGGTCGACCTGGCCAAGCGGATCGAGCGCGGCGACCTCGATGCCAAGCAGAAGATGGTCGAGTCCAACCTGCGCCTGGTCGTCTCGATCGCCAAGAACTACCGCAACCAGGGGCTGCCGTTCCTGGACCTCATCCAGGAGGGCACGCTCGGCCTGGTGCGCGCCGCCGAGAAGTTCGACTACCGCAAGGGCTTCAAGTTCTCCACCTACGCGACCTGGTGGATCCGCCAAGCGATCGCCCGCGCGCTCGCTGACAAGGCGCGCACGATCCGCATCCCCGTGCACGTCGTGGAGAAGCTCAACAAGATCGGCCGCGCCGAGCGCAAGCTCGTCACCGAGCTCGGCCGCGAGCCGACCGCCGACGAGATCGCCGAGGTCACCGGGATCGACCCCGAGGAGGTCGACTCGATCAAGCGCTCCGCCCAGGCACCGGTCTCGCTCGAGAAGCCGGTCGGCGACGAGGAGGAGTCCGAGTTCGGCCAGTTCATCGCCGACGAGCGCGCCGAGTCGCCCTACGAGCGCGCGGCCGAGATCCTCACCAAGGAGGCGCTGCGCGAGGCGCTGGAGAACCTCTCCTACCGCGAGCGGCGCGTGCTCGAGCTGCGCTACGGGCTCGGCGGCGAGCATCCGCGCACCCTCGACGAGGTCGGGCGCACGTTCAACGTCACGCGCGAGCGCATCCGCCAGATCGAGAACCAGTCGCTCAAGAAGCTGCAGAGCCTCGCCGAGGCGCAGAAGCTTCGCGACGTCGCGTAAGCGGTCACCTCGAAACCCCAGGCGCACGTCTGGCGGCGGCGGACACATCGCGTGGCCGCGTCCTCGGAGCCGGCAATACATCTCACTGTTCCCGGCTCCTGCGTCCTGGCCACGCTCGGTCCGGCGCTCGCCAACCGCACACCCGGAGTTCTGAGGCAACCTCTGCGTCCAGCCGCTGACGCGGCGCTCAAGGTTCGGCCCCCGGGCGACGATGTTGCTCCCGTGGCCGAGACCGAGCACGACTGTCCCTTTGAGATCGAGCACGCCCTGCGGCGGCTCGTGGAGCTCGAGGGCTCGGACCTGCACCTGAAGGTCGGGGCCGCTCCCCTGTTCCGCATCCACGGCGTCCTGCAGCACCCGCACGCCGACGTCCCGCTCAGCGCCGAGGACACCCACCGCGCCGTGCACGACGTGCTGCACGACCCGGCCAAGCTCGCCGAGTTCGCCGACGAGCACGAGGTCGACTTCTCCTACGAGATCCCCGGCGTCGCCCGCTTCCGAATGAACGCCTTCCAGCAGCGCGGCGTGATCTCGCTCGCCTGCCGCGCGATCCCGCACGCGGTGAGCACGATCGAGGAGCTGAGCCTGCCCCCGGTGATCCGCGAGCTCGCCGACGAGGAGCGCGGCATCGTGCTGCTCACCGGGACGACCGGCTCGGGCAAGTCCACGACGCTCGCCGCGATGATCGACCACATCAACGAGACCAAGTCGCGGCACGTCGTCACGATCGAGGACCCGATCGAGTTCGTGCACCGCGACAAGCGCTCGGTGATCAACCAGCGCGAGGTCGGCATGGACACCGCCTCCTTCAAGCGTGCGCTGCGGCGCGTGCTGCGCCAGGACCCCGACGTCATCCTCATCGGCGAGATGCGCGACGAGGAGACGGTCCAGACCGCGCTGTCGGCGGCCGAGACCGGCCACCTCGTGCTTTCGACGATCCACACCGTCGACGCCTCGGAGTCGATCAACCGCCTGCTCGACTTCTTCCCGCCCCACCAGCACGCCCAGGCCCGGGCGATGATCGCCGGCACGATCAAGGGCGTGGTCTCCCAGCGCCTGGTCGCCGGCTCGCACGGCGGCCGCGTGGCCGTGTGCGAGGTGATGCGCACCACCGGGCGCGTGCGCGACATGATCATGGACCCCGCCCAGACCGGACGGCTGATCGAGGTGATCGCCGACGGGCAGTACTACGGGATGCAGACCTTCGATCAGGCGCTCTTCGACCACGTCAAGGCCGGGCGCATCAGCTTCGAGGAGGCGGTGCGCACTGCCAGCAGCCCGCACGACTTCAAGCTGCTCATGCAGGCCGACGGCCGCCGGCGCACGACGATGGAGGACGCCGCCGACGCGGCCGAGCGTCGCACGCCGGCCGGCGTCTGAGCGCCCTCGTCTCCCGCGATCACGCGGGATTGCGATGCTTCAGTTGGTAAAGTATCGGGCGATGCCAACCGATCCCACCTGTCCGGTCTGCCGTACGGCCGAGGTGGTGTGCGGTAAGTGGACCCTGCTGCTCGTGCGCGACCTCGCCGGCGGCTGCAGCCGCTTCTGCGAGCTCGAGCGCTCGCTGGCCGGGATCAGCCCGCGCACCCTCTCGCTGCGCCTGCGCGCCCTGGAGCAGGAGGGCATCGTCGAGCGCCAGCACTTCCCCGAGGTGCCCCCACGCGTCGAGTACGCGCTGACCGAGAAGGGCGAGGCGCTCCTGCCGATCATCGAAGACATGCGCGAGTACGGCGAGCGCTGGCTGGGCGGTTGTGAGGAGGCCGGCTCGCTGGACGCGGCGGCCGCCGTCGTGGCCGCCTGAGCGCCTCGCGGCTGCAGGGATCCGTGCGCCGGGAGGAGCGCTCGGCAGCGGACCGAAACGCGGGATGTGCGCTCGATCGCGACCGAGGCTTCCCTGCGTGAATACGTTGGCCAGGCGGCCGCCCGGCTCTCCGAGGCGCTCGCCGGCGGCGAGGAGGTCACGTTCGAGCTCGAGGCCCAGGCGACGCGCTCGCGCCGCGCCGCCCTGTACGACTATCGGCCGCTGACCGCCGAGTTCATCCGCGCCCACGAGGCCCAGTTGCGGGAGTTGCCCGCGCACCAGCAGGCCAGCGAGCTGATCGAGAGCGTCGCCGGATGCGAGCGCTACCTGATCGCTCGCGGCGCCGCCGCCGTCCCGGTCGACCCCATCGACCGGGCCAACGCCGTGCTGCGCACGCTGCTCGAGGACGTCTTCGCCGGCTGCAGCGACTTCGCCGTGCGCGAGGAGCGGGTCGTCGAGGCGCTCGCCGCGCTCGACGACGCGGTCGTCGGCGCCGGCCAGCACACGATCGTGCTCGCCGCCATCGGCGGGCTGGCGATCGCCTCCGACGAGGTGCCGCTGGCCAGCGGCCTGGCTCTCGTCCGGCCCGGGGCGCTCGACGGGCCGCCCGACGAGATGATGGGCGGGCCGGGCGGCCGGCCGACGCTGGTCGCCCAGGTCACGCTCGAGGACGTCGACCCGGCCGCGCTGGAGGAGGCGACCGCCCTCCTGCGCGAGCTGCTGCGCGCGCTGCGACTGTTCGGCGACGGGCGCATCGTGCTCGAGCCGATCGCCTGGACCCGGGTCGGCGCGGCGCCGTGGCGGGCGTTCGCGCTGCCCGGCGGCGCGCGGGCCCGCGGGATGCTCGTCGTCCCCGCCGACCAGGAGGACGAGTTGCGCGCGTTCTGCAGCCTGGTCGCGCGCCGCAGCGGACGCCACCCCGAGCTCAGCTACGCGATGGAGCGCTTCGAGTTCGGCTGCGAGCGCGGCAACGACCTGCAGTCGCTGAGCGACTACCTGCTCGGGCTGCGGGCGCTGCTCGAACCCGAACTCGAGGGGCGTGGCGGTCGGCTCGCCTCCCGCGTCGCAGCGCTGTGCGCGACCGCCGAGCGGCGCGGCGCGCTCGCCGAGCAGCTCATCGCCGCCCTGGAGCTCGAGCGCATGGCCATGCAGGGGCGGCTGACCAAGCCCCTGGCGGGGCAGGACACCCTCGTGCGCGCGCTCGGCGAGCACCTGCGCGCGCTGCTGCGCGACGTCGTCTGCGGGCACCTGGACCCCGACCTGCCCGCGCTCGCCGACGAGCTGCTCGCGCCGCCCGAGCCCGAGAAGCCCGAGGAGCCGATCGAGGTCGAGGCGGGCTTCGACCTCGAGGACGAGGCCGACCCCGACGCGGAGACCGTCGCGCGAGTCGAGCGCGCGCCATTCGCCGGGGTGTGGGGCGACGGCGGCGAGGGCTCGGCGCGGCTGTTCTGAGCGATGCTGTTCACCGGGCCGATCGACGCGTTAACGCACGGCCAACGCGCGGACGACGTGGGTGGGTAACGCTCTTCAGTAGATGAGCAGCGCAGCGGAACCGCCTCCCGTCCCGACCGCTCCGACCGGCCCGACCGCCGAGGCCGACCGCGCCGGCGGCCTGGAGGCGCGCCACCGCGCGGAGATCAACGCACGCCTGGCGCTGCACCCCGACCCTCGCCGCGTGCGGCGGGCGCTGATCATGCTGCGCCGCTGGCGCGAGGACGACGCGCACCGTCCGCCAGTGCGCTGAGAATCCTCGGCGTCTTCACGACGCCGACGCGATTTCCTCACGTCCTCGGACGCGTCGACGCGCACCCTTCCCGGGCATGGGCTCGGGTTCTGAACCGATTCTCATCCTGGTCGTCGTCACCGCCGTCGGGTTCGACTTCACCAACGGCTTTCACGACACCGCCAACACCGTCGCCACGTCGACTTCACGTTGCCCTCGAGCTCGAGCCACGCGCTCCTCGGCGGGGTCACCGGCGCCACGCTGGTGGCCAGCACCGGGCCGCGGTGGCCGCGTGATGCTGCTCGGCGCGATCGTCGATGGCAGCGCGCTGTGGAAGATCGTCGTGGCCTCGGCGGTCGACGGCATCGGGCTGGTCATCGCCTTCGCGATGATCCGGTTCGGGCTGCAGAAGGCCGAGCGCCATCGCGCCGACCCGCTCGCCCGGGCGGCGGGGCTGACGCTGGCCACCGTCTCGGCGGTGTCCTGCCTCGCCGTGGTCGGCGTCGGCGTCGGCGTGTGGGCGATGGCCCAGAAGCCGTCGACCAGCAAGCCCGCCGCGAAGGCCCAGAAGGCGTCCTAGCCGCGGCTAGGATGCCGGCACGCGCCGGCGCTCCCTCCGCACGCTCCCTCGCCAGATCGCCCGGCCCGACGTGTGGCCGGTTGGCGCCATCGTCCTCGCCGGCACGCTCCCGCGGTTCCTCACGCTCGGCGTGCAGAGCTACTGGTACAACGAGGCCGACACAGTCTCGCTGATCCGGCACAGCTTCGGCTCGATGCTGAAGCTGATCCCCCGGCTCGAGGGCAACCCGCCGCTGTACTACCTGCTCGCCTGGGTCTGGAGCCGGGTGTTCGGCGACGGCGAGGTAGGGCTGCGATCGCTCTCGGCGCTCGCCGGCAGCGCGCTGATCGGAGTCGTCTACGTGATCGTCCGGCGCATGGCCGGCCACCACGCCGGGCTGATGGCCGCGGCGCTGACCGCGGCCAACCCGCTGCTGTTCTGGTTCTCGCAGGAGGCGCGGCCGTACATCCTCGTCGTGCTGCTCGTCGCGATCGGGTTCTGGTGCTTCCTGCGCGTGCTCGAGGAGCCCTCTCCGCGGCGGTTGTGGCCGTGGGTGCTCTTGTCGGTGCTCTCGCTCGCGACGCACTACTTCGCGCTGTTCGCGATCGCGCCCGAGCTCGCGTGGCTGCTGCTGCGCGAGCGCTCGCGGCGCGGCGTGCTGATCGGCGGCGGCATCGTCGTGCTCGCCGGCGGGGCGCTGCTGCCGATCGCGCTGCGCCAACGCCGCGCCGGCGTGGACACCTCGATCGTCGGCAGCTTCGGGCAGCGTCTGACCGAGCTGCCCAAGCAGGTGCTCGTCGGCTACAGCGGGCCGGTCGAGAAGCCGCTGACCGCGGTCGCCGCGCTGCTCGCCCTGTACAGCGTCTACCTGGCGGTGCGCGCCGTCGGCGGCGAGCCGCGCCGGCAGGCGCTGATCGCCGGGCTGCTCGGCGTGGCCGGCCTGGTCATCGTGCTCGCGCTCGCCGCGGTCGGCCTGGACTACGTCAACACCCGCAACCTGATCGCGCTGACGTTCTTCGCGATCGTGGTCATGGCCATCGGCTTCGCCGGTCCCGCCGCCGGCGCGCGCGGGCTGGCCGCCGGCGCCTGCCTGTGCGCGCTGCTCGTCGCCGACGTGATCGGGGTGGAGACCAACCGGATCTACCAGCGCGACGACTGGCGCGGAGCGCTGCGCGCCCTGGGCCCCGCGGCAGGCCCGCGGGTCATCGTCGTCTCCCCCGGCCAGGGCTACTACCCGGTGCGCTACTACCTGCCCCGCGCGCGGCTGATGGGGCCCCCCACGGCGGTCAGCGAGATCGATCTGGTGGGGATCGCGATCCGTCCGAGCTCCGGCGTGGCGCCCGACCCGCCGCCGGTGCCCAGCGCCGCGCCGCCCGCGGGCTTCCAGCAGGTCGCGGTGATCAGGGACCGCATGTACACCGTCGTGCGCTACCGCAGCGCGGCGCCGGTCAGCGAGAGCATCGCCGCCGTGCAGACCCGGGCGCTGAGCCCGGGGTCGAGCCTCGTCTTCCTCGAGCGGCCCGCGCGCTAGTGGTGCCTCCTTGCAGGAGGTGCCACTAGGACTCGGGCGCGTCGGCGAACAGGTGCTGCTCGATCGTGGCCAGCGCCTGCAGGTCGGCGACGTCGGCGTCCAGGTGCGGGACGAGCACGGGGTCCTTGACGGCCAGCGACTTCTTCAGGCGCTCGATCTGGCGGCGGTCGCGCTCGGCGAGCACGTTGAAGTCGGCGAGGTTGGCGGCGACCCGCTGGGCGAGCGCGTCGCCGAGCGCGGGCTGCAGCAGCGCCGCGGTCTGCTCGGCCGTATGCCCGTCGAGCGCCTGGTCGTGGACGCGGTTGACGATCAGCCCACCGAAGGGCATGCCCGCCTCGCGCAGCTTCCGGTGGAAGAAGATCGCCTCCTCGCTGGGCTCGCGTTCGGGCGAGGTGATGACCAGGAAGGTCGTCGCCGGGTCGCGCAGCAGCGCCGAGACGCTGGTCGCGCGCTCGCGGAAGCCGTCGATCAGGCCGCCGAGCGCACGGAAGAACACCGACAGGTCGCTGATCAGGTCCACGCCGGCGATCTTCGAGAAGATCGAGAACACCGCCGAGGCGCCGCGGCCGACGATCCTCGTGGCCAGCCCGGTCGGGGCGAGGAAGACCTTGAGCGCGCGGCCCTCGAAGAACTGCGTCAGGCGCGTGGGGGCGTCCAGGAAGTCGAGCGCGCTGCGCGAGGGCGGGGTGTCCAGCACGATCGCGTCAAAGCGCCCCGAGCGGTCGAGCTCGAACAGCTTGGCCACCGCGGTGAACTCCTGCGAGCCGGCCACGGCGCTGGAGAGCTCCTGGTAGATGCGGTTCTCGAGCACGTCGCGGCGGGTGCGCTCGTCGGGGGCCAGGCGGGCGATCAGCTCATCGAACGTGCGCTTGGCGTCGAGCATCATCGCCCACAGCTCGCCCTCGACCGGCACACCGGCCTGCTCGAGCAGCGCGGGGTCGACCAGGCGCGGCTCGTTGTCGAGCTCCTCCAGGCCCAGCGAGGTGGCCAGGCGCTTGGCCGGGTCGATCGTGACCACCGCCACGCGTCGGCCGCGGCGCGCGAGCCCGAGCGCGATCGCCGCCGAGGTGGTCGTCTTGCCCACGCCGCCCGAGCCGGCGCAGATGCAGATCCGCCTCTCCTTCAGGCGCTCCTCGAGCGTCACAGGCGCCGCTCCAGCAGCCCACCGAGGCGTTCGAGCTCGGGGAGCGCCAGGCGCTCGGTGAACAAGAAGGGCAGCGTGGCCAGCGGCACCCCGGCCACCCGGCCCGCGAGCTGGCGGCGCTCCTCGGCCTGGCGACGCTGCCGCCGGTGGGCGGCCAGCGCGGCGTCGACCGCCGCTTGGGCCACGGCGGGCGGGGGCGGGCCCTCGGCGACCGCGAGCAGGCGCTCGGCGTCGCCCGCGCTGAAGCGCCGGGGCAGCATGCGGTTGAGCACGAGCTGCGCCGGCGGGTAGCCCAGCGCGCCGGTCACCTCCTCGACGAGCACCTCGGTTTCGCTGACCGAGGCCTCGGTCGCGGCGGCGACGACGAGCACGGCACTGCGCTGCGGGTCGGCGAGCATGTCATGGATCGTACGTGCCTGGCGGGCGATCGGCCCGACCGCGGCCGCGGCGGCGAACGTCTTGGGCGCCGCCAGGAAGGCGACGCCGTGCCCCGTGGCGGGCGCGTCGACCACGACCAGGTCGTAGGGCGCCGCGCCCGGCGTGCGTCGGTCGGGCTGGGCGAGCTCCCAGACCTTGCCGATGGCCAGCAGCTCGCGCAGACCGGGCGTGGCCGCCGCCAGGTAGCCAAACACACGCGAGCCGGTCAGGACGTCGGCCAGCGCGCGCGGCAGCTGGTCGACCAGGTACTCCTCCATCGCCCGCTCGGGGTCGATCGAGATGAAGCTGAGGTTCTCGCCGATCTCGCGCTCGCGGAAGACGGCACTCGGCTCCTCGCCGCGCAGCGCGCGCCAGACGTCGTCGCGGCGCGCGAGCTCGGCCACCAGCGTGCGCTTGCCGTGGCGGGCGGCGAGCAGCCCCATCGCGGCGGCCACGGTCGTCTTGCCCACGCCGCCCTTGCCGGTCACGAACAGCAGCCGGCGGTCCAAGAGCGGGGGCAGTGGCGCGGTCATCGTCGTGCAGCTTGGCAGCGCCGGCTGGGTGACGCGCGGGCTGGGCCGAGGTTTGTCGGAAGGATTCGTCCGGCTTCGTGCGAATAATCACGGCGTGACGCGCGTTCCGCAGCCCAAGCCAGGGCCCGCTGCCCCGCGGGCGAAGGTCATCGCCTTCGCCAACCAGAAGGGCGGCGTGGCCAAGACGACGACGACGCTCAACCTGGCCTGCGCGTTTGGCGAGGCGGGCCACCGTGTCCTGTGCGTGGACATGGACCCGCAGGGCAACCTGACGATGTCACAGGGGATCGACCCCGACAGCCTGCAGGTCTCGATGTACGACGTGCTCGTGCACCGGCTCTCGATCCGCGAGGTCATCCGCCGCCGCGAGATCGACGTGGCCTGCGCGTCGATCGACCTCGCCGGCGCGGAGATCGCGATGTCGACGATGATCGGCCGCGAGCGCTCGCTGGAGCGCGCGCTGGACGCCGTGCTCGAGGACTACGACTACGTCTGCATCGACACGCCGCCGAGCCTTGGACTGCTGACAATCAACGCACTGACGGCCGCCGACAAGGTAATCGTCCCCGTGCAGTGCGAGTATCTATCAATGCGCGGGCTGATCCAACTTCAGAACACGCTG
>DATAWZ010000207.1:0-7646 GCA_036266975.1 Solirubrobacteraceae bacterium | reverse complement strand
GCCGAGCAGCGCGGCGCCGGCGCCGGTCTTGCACACCTTGGGCACCGGGCAGCCCATGTTCAGGTCGATCACGTCCGCGCCCACCGAGGCGACGTGGGCGGCGGCCGAGCGCATCACGTCGGGGTCGTGGCCGAAGAGCTGGATCGCCACCAGGCGCTCGTCGGGGTGGATGCGCAGCAGCTCACGCCAGGTGCGCTCGGAGCGATGGTGCACCGCGAAGCTCGAGACCATCTCCGAGAAGGCCAGGCCCGCGCCGTAGCGCTGGGCCTGCAGCCGCACGAACCAGTTGCCGATGCCGGCCAGCGGCGCGAGCAGCACGCGGTTGGCGATGCGGTGGCCGGCGAGCTCGAAGGGGTCGGTCAGGGCGGGCATGCGCCCATTGTGCCGCGCCCTACGCGTTGCGCTCGTGCAGCAGCCGCAGCCCGGTGAGCGTCAGCAGCTCGTCGACCTCGTCGATCGACTCGCACAGCGGCGCGATCGTGCCCGACAGGCCGCCGGTGGCGATCACGCGCGGGTTGCCGCCGAGCTCGTCCTGCAGCCGCCCGACGATGTGGTCGACCTGACCGACGGTCCCGTGGATCACGCCCGAGCGGATCGCGTCGACCGTCGTCTTGCCGATCAGCGCCCGCGGCGCGGCGAGGTCGATCTTGGGCAGCGCCGCGGCGCGCTCGCTGAGCGCCTCCAGGGAGATCTCCACGCCCGGCGAGATGATCCCGCCCAGGTACTCGCCGTCGGCCGACACGGGGTCGTAGGTGATCGCGGTGCCGAAGTCGACCACGATGCAGCCGCCCTTGACCCGGTCGTAGGCGGCGACCGCGTTGACCAGGCGGTCCGGGCCGATCTCGCGCGGGTTGTCGTAGCGGATCGCCATCCCGGTCTTGATCCCCGGCCCGACCGCGAGCATCTCGTGGCCGAGGTAGCGCCGGGCCATCGCCGTCCACTCGGGCCCGAGCTGCGGGACGGTCGAGGAGACGATCGACGCGTCGATGCGCCCCATGCCCATCGAGCGCAGCGCGAGCAGGTTGTGCAGCGCGGCGCCGAGCTCGTCGGCGGTGGACTCGCGCACGGTGGCGAAGCGCCAGTGCTCGAGCAGGTCCTCGCCGCGGAAGGTCCCGAAGTGGGTCTGGGTGTTGCCGACGTCGACGACGAGGAGCACGGCTCCCATTATTTCGCGTGCTAGGACTCCGGCATGGACATCGCAACGGTGTTTGCTCCCTGGACCGAGATCGTGCGCGCCCAGATCCCCGATCTGGAGCTCTTCGACGCACACACGCACCTCGGCCAGAACGACCCCGACGGGATGAGGCAAACGCCGCCGGAGCTGCTCGCCGTGCTCGACCAGGCCGGCGCGCGCGGGGCGTTCGTGTTCCCGATGCACGAGCCCGACGGCTATCCACCGGCCAACGACATGGTGCTCGAGGTCGCGCGCGAGACCGATGGCGACCGGCTCGTCCCGTTCTGCCGGGTCAACCCCCACGACGGCGCGCTCGTCGAGGCCGAGCGCTGCCTGGACGCCGGCGCGCGCGGGATCAAGCTGCACCCCCGGGCCGAGCAGTTCACCCTCGACCACCCCCAGGTGCGCTCGCTCGCGGCGCTCGCCCACGAGCGCCGGCTGCCGATCCTCGTGCACGCCGGCCGGGGGATTCCCGCGCTGGGCGAGCACGCCGTCCAGCTCGCCGGCGCCTTCCCCGAGGCGCGGATGATCCTCGCCCACGCCGGGATCTGCGACCTGTCCTGGCTCTGGCACGTCGCGCCCGAGCACCCCAACCTGCTCTTCGACACCGCCTGGTGGATGCCGGCCGACCTGCTGACGCTGTTCTCGCTCGTGCCCCCCGGCCAGATCCTTTTCGCCTCCGACGCGCCCTACGGCGCCCCCGCGGGCTCGGCCGCCTTCCAGCTGCGCGCGGCGCTACAGGCCGGCCTGTCCCCCGAGCAGATCCGCTGCATCGGCGCCGAGCAGTCGCTGCGGATCGCCGCCGGCGAGCCGCTGCAGTCGTGCGGGCCGCCGGTCGGCGAGCGCGAGCAGGCCCCGCACATCCTGCTCGACCGCGTGTCGGCCTTCCTGATGCTCGGCGCGATCGCGACGATGCGCGGCAACGAGGCCGGCCCGGAGATGCTCGCGCTCGCGCGGCTGTCGTGCGATGTCCCCGACGAGATCGACGACGCGCCGGTGTTCGCCGCGATCCGCGGCCTGCTCGACGCCTTCGACGCGCTCGCGGCCGCCGACCCCGCCGATCGCCGCCGCCTGGGGCCGCTGATCCTTGCGGCGGCGGCGGCGAAGTCGCCGGACGTCCCGGTGCCGGCGGTCGCGGCGGCGGCGTAGCGGCGCAGCTCAGGCGACGGGCGCGCCCTGCGTCTCGCGGACGAAGGCCGCGATCAGGTCGGCCAGGCGCGCCGGCCGGTCCTCGGGCACGAACGCGTGGCAGTCGGGAATCTCCTCGATGCGCGCATGGGGCAGGTCGGCGGCGAGCCGCTGGGCCCAGCGGAGCTTGAAGAAGCGGTCCTCGCTCGCCCAGGCGAGCAGCACCGGGCGCGGGTAGGTGCGCAGCCGCTCCGCCGCGGCGAGGGTGTCGCGCTTGTCGATCGCGCGCAGGAAGGCGACCAGGTCGGCGCGAATCGCCGGGTCGGTGCGCGCGGGCTCGGACCACTGGGCGAGCACCTCGGGGTCGCTGCCGTGCTTCATCAGCGGCGCGAAGGAGAGCCTGCGCACCCAGGCGCGGCGGCTGGGCCGCAGCAGCAGGCCGGTGAGCCCGGGCACGCGCGCGATCCACTGCATCGGGCGGAACGCGAGCGGCAGGAAGTTCTCGTAGCAGTCGCAGTTGGTGAGCACCACGCGGCCGACGCGCTCGGGGCGCTCGCTGATCAGCAGCTGGGTGATCGCCCCGCCGGTGTCGTTGGCCACGAGCGTGACGTCCTCGAGCTCGAGCTCGCCGAGCAGGTCGGCGAGCAGGTGGGCCACCCCGCGCGGCGAGCGCTCGAAGCCGGCGCTCATCGGCTGGCGGTGGGCGCCGAGCGGCAGCGTCGGAACCACACAGCGGAAGGCGCCGTCGAGCGACGGCGTGACCTTGCGCCAGAGCGAGCCGTCGACGGCGAGCCCGTGAACGAAGACGATCGGCGCTCCCTGCCCGCGCTGCTGGACCGCGATCGGCCCCTGCGGCAACTGGATGGTCTGCGTGTCGGTCACGTCCGAACCTCCTGTTGAAATACATACAGTTTGTATCTGATCGACTCTAACATTCAAACAGTATGAATGTGTCCGAAGAAGATCCTCAGCCGACGCGACGTCGGCAGGCTGACCGGTCGGCGGCGACGCGCGCGCAGCTGATCGCCGCCGCGCGCGGGCTATTCGCCGAGCGCGGCTACGCCGCCGTGGGCACCGAGGAGATCGTGCGCGCCGCCGGCGTCACGCGCGGAGCCCTGTACCACCACTTCGCCGGCAAGGAGGCGCTGTTCGCCGCGGTCTACGAGCAGATCGAGACCGAGCTCACCGAGGGCATGGCCGCCGAGGCGTTCGCCGCGCTGCAGAACGGCGGACCGTGGGCGGCGATCGAGGTCGGCTCCAATCTGTTCCTGGACGCGAGCACCGACCCCGAGGTGCAGCGCATCGTCCTGCTCGACGCCCCGGCCGTGCTCGGCTGGGAGGCCTGGCGCGAGGTCGCCGAGCAGCATGGGCTCGGCCTGACCGAGACCGTGCTGCAGGCGGCGATGGACGCCGGCGAGATCGACCCGCTGCCGCTGCGCCCGCTCGCCCTCGTCCTGATGGCGACGATCGACGAGCTCGCGCTGTACCTGGCCCGCGCGCCCGACCCGGTCGAGGCGCGCGCGCAGGCCGGCGAGATCGTCCGCCGGGTGCTCGGCGGGCTACGCGAGCGCAAGGGGTGACCCCGCCCAGCGCACGCCCTCCGCGAGCGAGAGCGCGGCGAGCGCGTCGGCCAGGCGCGCGCCCCCGGGCACGGTCAGCTCGCCGTCGAGCTCGAGCGCGGGGATCAGCACGAAGCGCCGGGTCAGCAGCTCGCGGTGGGGCAGCGTCATGCGCTCGTGCTCGAGACGCACGCCGTCGAGCAGCAGCACGTCGACGTCGATCGGGCGCGGGCCGTGGCGCACGCCGCCGGGCGCCCGCCCGAGCTCGCCCTCGACCGCCTTGGCCGCGTCGAGCAGCGCCAGCGGCTCGAGCGCGGTCGAGATCCGCAGGCACGCGTTCAAGAAGCTCGGCTGGCCCGGCACCTCGCCCACCGGGTCGGTGTCGTAGGTCGACGAGCTCGCGAGCACCTGCACGCCGTGGGCGGGCAGCGCGGTGAGGGCCGCCTGCAGCTGCGCGCGGCGGTCACCGACGTTCGATCCCAGGCCGAGGAGGCCGAGGCGCGCATCGAGGGTGGCGTACCCCATTCGGGGCACAGGCAGCCGGGCCGTCAGGCCGGCCGGCCGGGCCCCTCGTTCTTCGACGTCCATGCGCGCCAGTCTGCCATCAGCCGCTCAGCGTCACCGTCCGCTTCGCGCCGTGCGGGGTCGACAGGCCACCGCCGGAGACGAGCGTGCGCAGCTCGAGCTCGAGGTCGTGGCTACGCTGCAGCGCGCGCTTGCCGGCCGAGCTCAGCGTGACCGACAGGCGCTCGATGCCGGCGCCGGTCGTCGTGTGCGAGCCCTTGCCGAGCACCTCGTCGTGGGGACCGATCAGCTCCATCCGCACGCGCAGCCCCCTCTGCGGGCTCTCGAAGGTCTCGATCACGCGCGTGCCCCTCTGCTTGTGCGGCGCGCTGATCGTCTTCAGCGCGGCGAGCACCGCGGTGGTCACCGACGGCGAGGCGGTCGTGCCGTTCGGCACCGG
This sequence comes from Solirubrobacteraceae bacterium, assembly GCA_036266975.1. GTDB lineage: Bacteria > Actinomycetota > Thermoleophilia > Solirubrobacterales > Solirubrobacteraceae > DATAWZ01. Next base: position 2,821 of record DATAWZ010000207.1, on the reverse strand, counting down.
CGTGGTGCCGGTGCTCGTCCCGGTGCCGGTGCCCGTGCTCGTCCCGGTGCTCGTCGTCGAGGAGCTCCCCACCACGATCTCGCCGCTCATGTACGCGGACTCGGGCGTCCCGTCGGAGTGGAACGGATAGGTGCCCGCGCTGTCGAACGTGCAGCTCCCGGACCAGTCGCTCGTCGTCGGCGTGTTCGGGATGCCGGTGCACGAGCTCGGCTGCATGGCGCCGAAGTCGACGTTCGACGGGGAGGTCGCGCCGGTCTGGGAGAAGTCGACGGTACCGCCCACCGGGATGGTGACCGTCGGGTTCTCGTTTGCGCCCTGCTGGAAGCAGTAGGGCCACTCGCCGCCGCCCGGGCAGCTGGCGCTGTCGAGCACGGTCACGGTCGGCGTCGAGGTGTCCTGGGAGACCGCGATCGCCGGCGCGATCGCGGCGGCGGCTCCCAGCGACAGGGCGGCGAGGATCAAGGCGAATCTGCGCATCGGCGGTCTCCTGGTGGTCGGCGTTCGATCCCGAGGACGCCGCCGCGGCGGATTCCTTCTCCCTTGGCCGGCTACTCGGCCGCCTCGCGCCAGACCTCGACCGAGACCTCCTCGACCGGCAGCGGGATCGGCGGCTCGGGCTTGGCCGCCTTGACCCACACCGCCTCCAGCTCGAAGTCGTCGACGAGCCGATCGGCGATCGCGCCGCACAGCCGCTCGAGGGTACGGTAGGAGCGCTGCTGGGCCACGAGCGCGACGAGCTGGCAGACCTCGCCGTAGTCGACGGTGTCCTCGAGCTCGTCGGTGATCGTCGCGTCGGACTTGCCGACATCCAGGCGCAGGTCGATGACCAGGCGCTGGCCGACCTCGCGCTCGGCGGCGCTGACGCCGTGATGGGTGTACAGCGACAGCCCGCTGATCTCGATCGTGACGACAGTCTGCAGTTCCTCGTCGTCGTCCTCGTCGGGGCCCGACTCCTCGTTCGCGAAGTCGTCGTCGTCCATCACGCGCGCAACGTAGCAGCCGCGACGGCAAGCGCATCGCGGACCGGGCCGACGTCGTGCACGCGAAACACGCTCGCCCCGTGGGCGAGCGCGAGCACGCAGGTGGCGATCGTCCCGGGCAGGCGCGCCTGCATCGGGACGGGCTCGGTTGACCCGCGGGCGTCGGCGATGAGCCGGCCCAGGAAGGACTTGCGCGAGGTTCCCACGAGCAGCGGCGCGCCGAGCGGCGCGAGCGCGTCCAGGTGGGCGAGCAGCGCGAGGTTGTGCTCGACGGTCTTGCCAAAGCCGATGCCGGGGTCCAGGACGACGCGCTCGGTGGGGATCCCGTGGGCGGCGGCGTACTCGATCCGCTCGGCCAGGAAGTCGCGCACCTGCACGACCACGTCGCGGTAGGCGGGCGCGTGCTGCATCGTGCGGGGGTCGCCCTGCATGTGCATCAGGCAGACCTCGACCTGCGAGTCGGCCACGACGGCGGCCATCCGCGCGTCCCCGCGCAGCGCGGTGACGTCGTTGACCATGCGCGCCCCGGCGGCGAGCGCCGCCTCGGCGACCTCGGCGCTCGCAGTGTCGATCGACAGCGTCACGCCCGGCCGCTCGCGGGCGAGCGCCTCGATCACCGGCCCGACCCGGCGGCGCTGCTCGGCGGGCGCGACCGGCGCCGCCCCCGGGCGCGTGGACTCACCGCCGACGTCGATGATCGCGGCGCCCTCGTCGGCGAGCTCGCAGCCGTGCGCGATCGCGGCGTCGGGGTCCAGGAAGCGGCCGCCGTCCGAGAAGGAGTCGGGGGTCACGTTGAGCACGCCCATCAGGCGCGCCGAGCCGATCGCCGGTCGCCGCAGGGCCAGCGGCTACAGCAGGTCGGGGCGGCCCGGCTCCTCGCCGTGCATCTCGGCGGTGCCGCCGGCCAGGCCGGGCCGGGGCAGCGGGCGCGGCGCCTCGCGACCGGGACGGTCGGCCGGGGCGCTGGGCGCGGGCGGCAGCTCGGGCGCCGCGGGCTCCTCCGGAAAGACGTCGCCCTCGGACTTCCCGTCGAGCAGCGCGACGAACTGCTCGCGCTCGATCGTCTCGTGCTTGAGCAGCACCTCCGAGAGCGTGGTCAGGCTTCCGCGCCGCTCGGTGAGGATCTCCTTGGCCCGCCGGTGCGCGGACTCGACGATCCGGCGCACCTCGTCGTCGATCTCGCGGGCGATCTCGTCGGAGTAGTCGGGCTCGGCGGAGAACTCGCGGCCGAGGAACGGCTGGCCGTGGTCGTGGCCGAACACCCGCGGCCCGAGCTTCTCGCTCATGCCGAAGCGCATGACCATCTGCTTGGCCGTCGCGGTGACCTTCTCCAGGTCGTTGGAGGCGCCGGTGGTGATCTCGCCGAAGACGATCTCCTCCGCGGCGCGGCCGCCGAGGGTCATCGCCATCGTGTCGTTGAGCTCGGCCCGCGTGGTCAGGAACTTGTCCTCGCCGGGCATCGAGATCGTGTAGCCGAGCGCCTGCCCGCGGGAGATGACCGAGATCTTGTGCACGGGGTCGGAGTGCTCCAGGAAGTGCCCGACGATCGCGTGGCCCATCTCGTGGTAGGCGGTGATCAGGCGCTCCTTCTCGCTCATGACCCGGGTCTTCTTCTCCGGGCCGGCGATCACGCGCATGATCCCCTCCTCGAGCTCTTCCTGGCCGATCTCGCGCTTGCCTGTGCGGGCGGCGAGCAGCGCTGCCTCGTTGATGAGGTTCGACAGGTCCGCGCCGGTGAAGCCCGGGGTCTGCCCGGCGAGCGCGTCGATGTTGATCTCCTTGGTCAGCGGCTTGCCGCGCGTGTGGACCTCGAGGATCTTGGCCCGGCCCTTGCGGTCGGG
>DATAWZ010000206.1:0-43612 GCA_036266975.1 Solirubrobacteraceae bacterium | reverse complement strand
CGCTCAAGCGGAGATTCATGGCCATGCCGCTATGGTACCAGGCTGGTACCGACGCCTTGTCGATGTCGCGAACGCGCCATTCGCCCGGCGATCGCTGACGCCCCTGCGATCCGGCGCACCGCCACGACCGCGTCGGCGACGCAGGACTTCTCCGGCGGGTCCGCCGGCCCGGTCGTCGCGGCTCGAGGCACCGTTGGATCCAAAGTCACGTGTTCTTCGGGCTCGCGCTCGGATCGACCGTGACAGAGGATCGGTGCCGGGGCCTGCGCTCGATGCGGCTCAGCGGTACGTCAGCAGCCGCAGCCGACGACTGCAAGTACTCGTTGCCTGGCTGGCCCGGCGCGGACACGACGACCGTCACGGTGATCGATGCCTTGTCGTCTGCGCTGGCGACCATGCGCTCGAGCGCGTCGGCCACGATGCCCGCCTTCGTCGCCGGGGCCAGTTTGTTGCGGGCCTCGCAGATCGAAGGGATCTCGCGGCCCGCCCGGCAAATCGCAGTGACCAACCTCGCCGAAGCAGCCCCCATGACCGAAGATACGGAATGACGCGGCGTAGGCCGGATCGTCGCGGCCGGTGGTGATCACAGCCTCGGGGGCGTTGATGTAAACCCGGGCCTGGTAGGAGGCCAGCGAGTGGTCGACCTCGTCGAAGATGAGGTCGGCTCGTGTGTAGGCGCCGGAGCCGGTGGCCGGCGACAGCCCGATGGGCGCGGAGACGAAGCGTTCGACCACCCCCGCCGTGCTGGCCGTGGAGGCCGCGTAGTCATAGCCCAGGCTGGACGCGTCGATTGTCTGCGAAACCGTCATCTGGAAGGGCGACAGCGCGTGCGGCAGAAGCGCGCCGGGCGGAGCGGCGTGGGGATGTCGCAGCTCCCACATCCGCCACAGTCGGTCGATCATGGTGTGGTGGGCCCAGAAGAGGGGATCGTAGGCTGCGGCGGCGATGTCGCCCATGGTCCCGCCGACCCAGACGTGGACACCGTTGTGGATGTCCTCGAGCTGGGTCTGGAAGTCGATGAAGTCGTCCAGCGCCAACAAGGCTTCTATCTGCGCGACGGTCGGCAGGGGTGGCGCGTCATCCTGCCCGGGGGGTCGCCTAAGCACTCGCCAGCGGGCGCTCGGGCTGGGCCTGGGCGGTGTGCAGCATCCGGATGAACCCGGTGCGTCGCTGCAGGCGACGTGAGACGCCGATGATTGCGGCCGCGCCCCCTTCCGGGCGACGCGTTCGCGTGGTTGAGCGATCACGCCAGATGCGGGCGCGCGGCGGACGGCCAGATGCCATTGCTGCGGCTTTCGGTTCAGCGCTGGCCCGGCGGCAGTGCGTCCCCCACGCCGGCCAACAACGAGAGCTTCCAGATATCGCCATCGGGACCACGCTCGTGTGGCAACGGCGCCGCCCCCAGATCATCGGCCAAGCCGTCCACGATCTGGTCGATCACCGCGATCAGCGAGGGGATGAAGCGATCGGCGAATCGAAGCGGGTCAAGCTGGGGCCCAAGGGCGCCGACGCCCTCGATTCCCCACGTGCGCGGAGCAGCGCCACGAGACTGCGCTGCCTGCTCCAGAGAGCTCCCCTGTGCAGCGCTGAGCGAGATCCGCGACTGGGCCGGCCCCGCGAGCGGCACGAAGGTCACACCGGACAGCCCCGCCCGGTGAGCCACCGGGTTTCGCAGCTCCCTGAGCGCCTTCCACAGCGGTCCCGCCTCGGCCGCCCTCGTGGCCAGCACTCCAGCACCGAGCCGGCGCAGCTCTTTGCGGAAGTCCGGCTCCGCGAGCGAGACGTTCGCGAGCCCACCGACCGATGCAGCCTCGACACCGAATGCCAGCTGCGCGAACACGGCGATCGAATCCGCCAGCGCGGTCGCGGTCAGAAACGCCCCGCGCAGGTGGTAGAGGATCTCGTCAAGAGTCGCGTTGTCCTGACGGGTGCGCAGGCACTGCAGGGCAATCTCGTCCCTGGCTCGGAGCAGGTCCATGACCCTGGCGGACATCGACTGCTCAAGCCCGCCAAGCTCACCCAGCGGCAGCGTCGAATCCCCACCGTCGATCCACTCGTGCAGCCGGTTGCGAGCCGGCGCGAGCATGCCGGTCAGCTTGAAGTACAAGGTGTACGGGGTCGTCGAGCGCGTGTAGGTCCCCTCCGCGTCGAGGGAGAGCAGCTCGCGCGCGAGCATCATCCAGCCGACCAGCTGCAGCGCTTTGCGAACCGTGACGATCCGCCGGCCGCTCCAGCCGCCGCTTTCACCCTCCTCCTCGAGTTCGCGCAGGAGCCGACGATCCGAGGTGACGAACAGGTGACGCGCGGAGTTGCGGTGATACCAGGTGACCGCCTCGTAGTAGAGAAACCATTCCCGCTCCGTCCCGCGGAGCCCCAGCTGATCGGCGCGCTTCTCCCGAGAACTCCACGGCTGCACCGCGCCGAAGAAGGCCCCCGGCGCGTCGGCCTGCTCGATCACCCGCATGTCCCTGGTCACATCAGGCGCGGCGAGCCGCCCGTGCAGCACGTCCGAACTACTCAGCTCGGGCCAATCGAGCACCCGCACATCCAACGCCGGTGCTGCCGCGAGGCGCAGCAGGAAGTCCCGCTCGCGTGCCGACTCATCCCGGGCCCTCGACAGCGAACGGCCATCGAGCGTCAGCGACAGCGGCATCCCCTCAAGCCGCGGCTCGAACGGATTCTCGGGCCGGGTCATGCGCGGCCGCTCTGCGCTGCACGCGTTTCGTCCGTTTCGCCGGCCATTCCCGCAGAGTGGCGCGCGGGCCGGACCGCTCCCCGAGCTGGGCGCTCCGGATCGTCGGTCAGTGCCCCCGCCGACGGCGTCATCGGCGGTTGCGACTGGGCCCGGCGTCGGGGTGCTGCCCTACGGTTCGCTCATGGTCTGTGGTCGCACGCTTGATCGGTGCATCTTCTGCGACGGGCAACCAACAACTGAGGAGCACCTCGTTGCTGACTGGGTGCTGCGCGCGTTCGCACGGACCAAGAAGCCCCAATTCAGCCTGGCCGGCACGATGGTGACACCGGATCAGATGCGACTCGAGGCCGCGGAGCCGATCTCGACAGCTCGAGTGGTCTGCAAGCCCTGCAACAACGGCTGGATGTCACGGATCGACAGTGCCGCTGCTCAGGTACTCAAACCACTCGTCCAAGGCAAGACCTCGGTGGACCTGGCGAATGGCGCTCAGCGCGCGGTAGCCGGCTGGATCTTCTAGAGCGCGCTCACCTTCGACGCCCTTCAGAGCGGCAACGCAAGCCCGCTGGCGGGGTCGCGCCGCGACTTTGCAGCAAACCACACCGCACCGCCGGGCTGCACGATCTACCTCGGTCCCGCTGCGCCAATCCCATTCAGCCTCGCCGCCGTCCCGACGGCTGCCGGACTCGTGATGTTCGGTGTTCGCCCGACCGAGGGTCAAATGAACGTGAGGAGCCAGATCCGTACGCCAGACGGGAAGCTTGCGCACGCGGGCTCCTCGACCTTGCCCGTTCCCGGCTACCTGGTGATGCTGGGGAGAGTCCAGGCAATCGTCAGCGGTGTCCGCGCTCCGCTGGTCCCGACCCCGGCCGAGGTTTCGTTCGCATCTGGCCGACTGCGAACGAACCGGTCACCGTCGTCTTAGCCACACCATCGGGCGCACGCCACGAACAGTCATCGTCGTCCGAGCCGACCACCACGTGAGCGGCGCCCCATCACCGGCGATCGAAGAGCGCACGCATGGGGTCGACCACGTCCCATTCGACGTAGTTGCAGATGTTTCTCAGAATGCTGCAGACCTCGGCGTGCCGTATCGATGGAGCCTCGGACTCGTTGATCACGATCTTCAGGGAGAGATGCGGATCGAACCCTGGGGGCGGCGTTTGGTCGTGAAAGTCAAACCGCGCGGCGACGGCTCCTTCGGTGAGACCCGCCGTGTTCAAATACGGATCGGGGGCCGGAGGGCCTCCCCAATACACCCTGTCGAGGTCGAGCACGCAGAGAGTGACGAGCAGCAGCCGATGCTTGTCGATGTTGTTCAGACACCGAAGGACCCAGAGGGGTTGGCCGTGCGCCTGAGACGGAGACACTGGCCCACCGGCTCCCCCGGCGTATGGCTGACAGGCGTCGACAAGGCTCAGGATCTCGGGATCGGCGACTTGCCGTAGGAGGTCGGTCGTCGCGGCCGGCGGACAATCCAGGATCGGGAACTGGGTCTGACGATTTGGCTGGGTCCCATCGAGGAGCACGAGCTGCCAGGCAAGGTGGTCAAGCGTGGACCGGAGCTGGTGGAGGATCTCGCCGATGCGGATCGACCATTCCAGGTCCGGTGTTGGCACGTCGTGGACGCGATACGTCAACCGGCTCTCGCCTGGCTCGAGGCTTTTCTCGAACCGGTACCTGTCAGACGCCAGGTTTCCCGTGATCATCCTGTCGAGTTCGACGATGAGCGTGCGTGCACGATGAACCTTGAAGTCCATCGCAGCAAGCGCGTCGGTCATGTGGCCTGAACCTCCATCCACCGAGATCTTCGCGCCTCAGCGGCGGATCTGTCCCGGCACGCCCGTCGCCGCCGTGCGCCCCGAGCCGCGGGCAAGCGACCACAGCCGCACCAAGGCCCCATGGCGGGTCGGCATCGTGGCCTAGCGCGTCTGCCCGCCGTCGGGTCCGCGGGCGCTCCAGCCTGGAGGGAGGTGCTCCTGCAGCGCGTTCGCCGTTGCCTCGACCGGTGCGGGCTCAACCGGGGGCTGGCTGAGCGGGTCAAGCTCGGCAATGTACGAGCGCGCCCACACAAGCCATTCGCGTGTTGCCGGGTTTTCGCCATGCGCCGCGTGGGCCGCATCGCAGTACCGGCGCAGCCGGTCGGCCTCGTGCCAGTCAGCAGCCTGCTCTCGTAGATGACCGGCGCGGTGGGCTCCGGCGAGGCGTGCGCGCGCTTGGTCCATCAGCACGCCCCATTGGCGTTCGCGCTCCTCGGCTTCACGTCGGGCGGCCGCAGCTCTCGCGTCAGCGGCGAGGCGCTTCTCCTCAGCATCTCGGATGGCATGGGCTATCCGCTCTTCGATCTCGCGGAAGAGATGCGGGATCCGCTCTTCGAGCGTCCACGAGCGCCCATCGGTCCAGCGGGACTGGCGACCGCCGTAGATCCAGTAATTCGCGCAGAGGAGTTCGAGCTTGAGCCGGCCGACGGCGGCGGCGTCGTATGCGCCCGATCGCAACTGACGATCCTGGTAGTAGGTCGAGGTGCGCAGCAGCGTCCGGGACCGCTGCACTTCCTCCTCCCACCGGCCCCGTATCTGGACGCCGTGCTCCTGTACCCGCAGCCAGAACACGTGCCCGCCAGCTGCAATGCGAAGGTGGCCGCCCTTGGCGCCGGTCCAGCCGTTGACTCCGCGGCGATTGGCTGACCCGGTCGGAGCGTCCGCCGACCATCGACGGCGTTCCGCCTCGATGGCAATCGCGTGGATGATCCGCGTTGCGCGCCCGACCAGATCACGGGATACCTCGTGATGATCGCTGCGATCGCGGAACAGCCGCGCCGCCTCGTGGTAGCGCCCGACCCGGTCAGGCACGACCACCGGCACCAGCGCCGATATCGCTACCAGCTCCGGCGCGTCGACGGGACGGATCTCGAGCTCTTCATCGCTGGCCGCGACGACGACCAGCCGCGTTCCCACGGGTACCTTGCGGTGGCGTTCGGCCAGGCGGGCGCGATGGGCGTAGTCGACGCCGTCCCGGTCGTTCCAGCGCCTGCGCGGGACACGCAGCGTCCCGCCGGCGGCGATCACGTCATCTACCAGCTGCTGGGTGACCGACACGTTCGCCTGCCGAGCGACCGGGGGATCCGGACTGCCGGCCTTCCCCAGGTACTCACGGCCGGCATCGGTGACCCTGGCCGACCAGGCGCGGCCGCGTCCGGAGATCGTCAGCAACCCGCGGCTTCGCAGCGCAGCCGCCGAGATCCGGTATGCGCTGCCCTCCATCACGCCATCCGGACAGCCGTCCGCGATCCATCGCAGGATCGACAGCTGCTGCTCGGTCAGAGTCGTTCGCTGCGCCACCCCGGCTTCATACGGGTTCGCGCCGGAAACCGCCACATCTGGTCGCGCAAACACCGGACCAGCCAGGAAGAAGCTCGCTTCGGGAGGAAATCCCGGGAGGAAGTCGCATCCTGGCACCTGTCCTCATAACGCGAAAAGCCTGCTAAAGCAGGCTTTTCGTTGTATAGCGGGGGCAGGATTCGAACCTGCGACCTTCGGGTTATGAGCCCGACGAGCTACCAGACTGCTCCACCCCGCGACGGTCGATCAACTTTACCAAGCTCCGCCCGGCGGCAGAAGTAAGCAGGATCACCCGAGGCTGCCGACCGCGGCGAGCGCGAACGGCGAGCCTTCGGAGTCGCGGCAGATCGCGTAGCGCTCGCCGGGATGGACGACCTGGCCGCCGAGGGCGCGCACTCGCTCGAGCGCGCCGGCGACGTCGGGGACCTCCAGATAGGGCAGCGAGGCGGTATCGCCGGGGCCTCGGCCGCGCTCGTGGACCCCGACGGCCGCGCCACGCGGGGGCTGGGCGACCCAGCCACGGCCCTCTTCGGCGCGGCGGTCGCGCAGCTCGACCTCGAGCACCCCGGCCCAGAAGCGCCGGGCGCGTTCGGGGTCGTCGGCGGGAAACTCGACCAGGGCGGCGGCAGGTTCGGACACGAGGGCGACAATAGCGATCCGGTACGGGGCGCACCGGGCACGCTGCCGTACCATCCCGCCCGTGCGCGTGGCCGTCGTCGACATCGGCACCAACTCGACCCGGCTGCTCGTCGCCGAGGTCGCCGACGACGGCGCCGTGCAGGAGCTCGCGCGCCGTTCACAGGTCACGCGCCTGGGCCACGGGGTCGACGCCAGCGGGCGCCTGGACGACGCCGCCATCGGCCGGGTCTTCGCGGTGCTGGCCGACTATCGCGCGTGCATCGATGAGCTCGGTGCGACCCGCACGATGGCGGTGCTCACCAGCGCGGTGCGCGACGCATCGAACGGCCCCCAGTTCGCCGCGCGCGTGCGCGACGACTACGGGCTGGACGCGCGCACCCTCGCCGGCGAGCAGGAGGCCCAGCTCACGTTCCTGGGCGCCACCAGCGCGCGCCCGGACGACGGCGACGAGACCCTGGTGGTCATCGACATCGGCGGGGGCTCGACCGAGTTCGTGATCGGCGCGGGCCGGCACGCGCGCTTCTTCACTTCGACCCAGGCCGGCGTCGTGCGCATGAGCGAGCGCCACATCGCGCACGACCCGCCCACCGCCCCCGAGCTCGAGGCGATCGCCGCCGACACGCGCTCGGTCTACGACGCGGCGCTGCCGGCCGCGGAGCGCGAGGGTGTTAGCGCCGCGGTCGCCGTCGCCGGGACCGCCACCTCGCTGGCCGCGATCGACCAGCAGCTCGACCCCTACGACCCCGACCGCGTCGAGGGCTACCGGCTGACCGGCGCCACCGTGCAGACCCTGCTCGGGCGCCTGGCGGCGATGAGCGACGCCGAGCGACGCGAGGTCGCGGGCCTGCAACCCGATCGTGCCCCGACGATCGTCGCCGGCGCGGTCCTGCTCGGCGAGGCGATGCGCGCCTTCGGCCTGGACACCGTCACGGTCTCCGAGCACGACATCCTGCGCGGCGGCGCGCTGCAGCTCGCCGGCCGCGCCTGACCGGCCGGGGGGCGGGCGTTGGACGCATGTCCGATTGCCGCTGCGATGTCCAGGGTCCATACTCCGTCGCGTCGATCGGAAACCTAAGTGCGAGGCGCACGCTTCTGATCACTACATAGGTCCCGGGGAAGCCGAAAGGCGACCTCCGTCGCCCGGGACCAACCGATCCGGCCCTTCCAAGGTGCGTACCCCTGCCCGTCCTGGGGGCCACGTCATAGAGGCCGCCCCCCCGGGGGCGGCCTCGTGTCGTTCCGGCGTGCGAACGTTCCGGACGCACATGCTCGCCACGCTGCGACAGTCCGAGGAGGCCCAGGCCGCCGACCTGACCGCGGAGGTGTTCGTCGAGGATCCCTTCTGGCAGATCGTGATCCCCGGCTCACCGAACCGCCGGCGGCGCCTGGTCGCCCGCCAGGCTCGCCTGGAGCTCTCGGTCGCGCGACGCTCCGGTCGCCCCGGCATGGCCATCCGGCGCGGGATCGAGGTCGTCGCACTGGGCCTGTGGCATCCGCGCCCGCCGGGGCGGCGCCCCCGCTTCCCGGCCCTGGCCAACCCGCCCCTGTGGCTCGCCGGCCCGGGCGCGCTGCGCCGCGCGCTGCGGATCGACTCGCTCGTCGACGAGCTCACCCCCGAGCACCCGCACCTCTATCTCAGCGAGCTCGCCGTCGCCACCCCCGTCCGCCGGCAGGGCCTGGGCGGCACGCTCGTGCGCGCCGCGATCGACGAGGCACAGGGGACCGGCCTGCCGGTCCACCTGGAGACCTTCCGCGAGGAGAACCTGCACTTCTACGCCCGCTTCGGCTTTGCGGTCACCGGCGAGCGCGAGCTGCCCGGCGGCCATCGGCTCTGGGTCCTGGACCGTCCTAGGCCAGGTTCGAGCGGCGTGGGTAGGCGACGTCCGGATCGGTGAGCACATTGACCAGCGCCGGCCCGCCGCACGAGAACGCCCGCTCGAGCGCCGGGCGCAGCTCCGCGGGCTTCGCGACCAGCTCGCCGTGGGCGCCCAGCGCCTGCACCATCTGGTCGTAGCGGGTCTCGGGCCGCAACTCGGCCACCACCGAATAGCCGTAGATCGCCTCCATCGGGTGCTTCTCCAGTCCCCAGATCCCGTTGTTGCCGACGATCCCCACGACCGGCACCCCGTGGCGGACGAGAGTGTCGTACTCCATGCCGGAGAAGCCGAACGCGCCGTCGCCCAGCAGCATCACGACCTGGCGGTCCGGGCGGGCGAGCTTGGCCCCCAGGGCGTACCCCGGCCCGGTGCCCAGACACCCCATCGGCCCGGGATCGAGCCAGCAGCCCGGCTCGTAGCTGTCCATGACCCGGCCCGCGTAGGAGACGAAGTCGCCGCCGTCGCAGACGATGATCGCGTTGCGGTCGAGCACCTGGGCGAGCTCGTGGTAGACGCGCAGCGGGTGCAGCGGGGCGCGCTCGTCCTGCATCTCCGCGCGCTCGCCGGCCCGCTGCTCGTCCTCGGCGGCACGCAGGTCGGTCAGCCACGCCGGGGTGTCCAGCGCGCGGCCGCCCACGGCCGAGCGCAGGTCGCTCAGCGCGGCCGGCGGCGCCCCGTAGAGCTCGGCGGCCACCGCGCGGGGGTGGCGGCGCTCGGGCTCGGCGCTGTCGATCACGATCAGCTCGGTCTCCTCGCCGAACGACCCGCCGAAGCCCAGGCGGAAGTCCATCGGCACCCCGACGACGAGCGCGACGTCGGCGCCCTTCAGCGCGCGCCCGCGCGTGCGGGAGAAGAACAGCTCGTGGTCGGCGGGCACGCAGCCGCGCGCCTGGCCGTTGAGGAACACCGGGATGCGCAGCGCCTCGGCCAGCGCCAGCAGCTCGGCCTCGCCACGGCCCCAATACAGGTCGGTGCCGGCCATGATCACCGGCCGCTCGGCCTCGCGCAGCAGCGCCGCGGCGCGCTCGATCGCGTCGCCGTCGGGGTGCTCGGGGCTGTGCCGATGCGGCGCGGGGCCGCCGTCGTCGACGGCCTCGGCGAAGACGTAGTCCATCGGGAAGTCCAGGAAGGTGGGCCCGGTGTGGGGCGCCGCGGCGATCGCGAGCGCCTCGGTCACCAGCCCGGCGATCTCGTCGGTCCCCTGGGGGGTCGCCGCGAACTTGCACAGCGGCCGCACGAACGGGACGTGATCGATCTCCTGCAGCGAGCCCGACCCCCACCGCGCGGCCGGCGCGCGCCCGCCGAGCACGAGGATCGGCGAGTGGTTGGCCTGCGCGGAGGCGATCGCGCTCATCCCGTTGGTCACGCCCGGCCCGGCGGTGAGCACCGCCACCCCGACCTCGCGGGTGACCTTGGCCCAGCCCTCGGCGGCGAACGCGGCCGCGGACTCGTGGCGCGTGTCGATCAGCGCGATGCCCTCCGCGCGGCAGCCGTCGTAGATCGAGAAAAGGTGGCCGCCGGAGAGGGTGAACAGCGTGTCCACGCCGTGGGCCTTCAGCCGCCGGGCGACGAGGTGACCACCGTGCAGGGGGACCGCGGAGGGGACGCCGGGGTAGGACATGCCGGCACCCTACTTCAGGGCGGCGGGCACCGAGGGCACCGCGCCCGGGGCGCGCACGGGCGCGAACAACCGGACCGGCTCACGCTTGCCCTTCAGCTCGACCGCGGGCCGCTGCTCCCAGGCGCCGCGGTCGCCGCGCAGCAGGTCGCGGGTGGCGCCGGTGATGAGCAGCTCATCGCCGGTCTGCCGCGTGGCCGCCTCCACGCGCGAGGCGGTGTTGACCACGTCGCCGATCACGGTGAACTCGAGCCGCCCGCCGCCACCGACGGTGCCGGCGACCACCGTGCCGGAGTTCACGCCGACGCCGATCGCGCGCTCGCCGTAGCGCGCCCGCGAGAGCTCGACGATCTCGAGCGCCGCGGCGACCGCGCGGTCGGCGTGGTCGATGAGCGGCTCGGGCGCCCCGAAGACGCCGAGCAGGCCGTCGCCGATGAACTTGTTGGCGTGCCCGCCGTGGGTGACCAGCGGCGGCACGATCAGGTCGAAGAACGAGTTCAGCTGCGCGACCACCTCGCTCGGCTCGGCGCGCTCGGCGAAGGCGGTGAAGTTGCGGATGTCGACGAACAGGACGCTGACCGCCACCTCCTGACCGCTGAGCACCGCGCCCTCGGAGAGCACCCGGTCGGCCAGGCCCGGGTCCACGAAGGTCCCGAACGCCTCGTGCAGCCGTTCGCGCTCCTGCAGTCCGGCGACCATGCGGTTGAACGTCACCGCCAGCGCGCCGGTCTCATCGCTGGAGATCACCGGCACCCGAACCGTGTAGTCGCCGGCGGCCACCGCGAGCGTGGCCCGGCGCAGATCCTCGATCGGCTCCAGCAGCGAGCGCGAGAGCAGGACGGTGAGCTCCAGCGAGAGCGTGAAGGCGACGACCACCGCGATCAGCACGTCGACCCCCAGATTGGACAGGTGCGCGTGCCCGCGCTGGGAGAGGCCTGCCGCGACGACGCCGGTGACGATGTTGATCGCCGGCAGCGTCGCCAGCAGCTTGAGCCGCAGCGGGACGACCTTGGCCGGCTCCACACCGCCGGGCAGCGCCTCGGACATGTCCTCGAGCAGCGGGCGCAGCAGCAGCTCCAGCGCGTAGTAGCGCGCGAGCGCGCCGTAGAGGACGACGACCAGGCCACCGGCGCCGATCGCCGGCGCGGCGATCCAGCGCAGGTGCAGCTCCAAGGTGATGAACGCGGCGGCGGGGACGATGTTCAGCACCACGCTCAGCAGCGCGCAGCGCTCCATCACCGCGAGTGGGAGCCCGGCGATCGCCCGCCACGCCGCCGCCGAAGCGGCCGGACCGCGCTCGCCGCGCTGCCAGCGGTCGACCGGCGCGAGCTCCCCGGAGGCCACGCGCAGGTGGAAGGCGTTGTCGAGCAGCACCGCCCCCTGGGTGAACCCGATGATCGCCCACAGCCGCCCGTCGGGCACGCGCTGGTAGAGCGTCAGCAGCGCCACGCCGCCGAGCACGATCAGGTGCAGGATGAAGAACTCGGCCAGCACGGCGATGCGCGCGTAGCGTCGCCCCAGCCGTCGGTACAGCCAGCGCACCAGCCGCCGTACCAGATCCATCACGTCGAGCATGCGCACCGGTCCGCGGGCGCCTCCGGCGTCTATTCGACCTGGACGATGTCGCCGATCTGCAGCATCCCGTAGACGCTCTGCGCGGTGGAGATCGGCAACTCGACGCACCCCAGCGACTGCGCAAACCCGTAGGACGCCCGCGGGAAGCCGTGCACCGCGTCACCGCCGTTGAAGTAGTTCACCCACGGCACGCCGGGATCGTCGTAGGGGGTGCCGTCCGGGTTGGTGCCGCTCATCGTCGTGGAGACGTAGCGAGCGTAGATCGGGAAGGTCCCCAGCGCGGTCGGCGCCGCCGGGATGCCCGTGTTGGCCGGGGTGCTGAGGGCCACCTTGTGTCCGACGTGGACCTCGAGCGTCTCCGGGTCGCCCTCGGTGACGCTGACCCAGGTGTAGTCGTGGGGATCGCGGCGATCGACGGTCTCGTCGGCGAGCAGCACCCGCCAGGTCTGCGCGGTGGCCACCCCGGTCGGATCGATGCCGTGGTTCTCCTGGAAGACCTCCAGCGCGCCGACCGTCGTGGGGTCGTTGCCGTCGCCCTGGACGAAGTGCGGCACCGCGTGAACGGTGGGGACCAAGCGCCCGTGCGGAGGAATGAAGGCGTGACGGGCGGCCAGGGCGCGGGTCATCTTCCCGCCGACGTTGATCATCCCGTAGCGGGTGACCATCTTGAAGGGCAGGTAGGCCAGGCGCGCGAGCGCCTCCTGCAGGGCCAGGCCGTCGGGGCAGACGACCTTCAGCGTCGCGTGGTGCGCGTGGGTGAGCGGCGTCTGGCCCGTGGAGAACGTCGCCGCCGGCACCGTGAGCCGGTAGGTCGTGCAGGGCACGAGCGTCGAGGCCGGCGTGAAGATCTCGGCGTCGCCGCTCGTGGTCCAGGTGCCGGCCACGTGCGGGGTGATCGTCGGGCGCGGCGTGTTCGTGGCGGGCGGCGCGTCGAGCTTGACCGTGATCGGCGAGATGCCGAGCACCGGGTGGTGGTTGACCCCGGTCATCGCCGCGAGCAGCGTCGGATAGGTCGCCGTCGGCGTCGTGGTCGTCGTGGCGCCGGTGGTCGTGGCCGGCGAGGCGGCCGTCGCCGCGTTCACGCCCCCGCAGCCGGCGGCGAGCGCGCCAGCGGCTCCCACGGCCGCAACCGTGGCGAGCGGAATGAGCTTTCGCGGAGGCCTCATGCGGGTACAGAATCTAGTGGGTCGGCGGGACCTGCCTTGGACTCTGCACGCCCCCCCTGCGCCGATGTAACGGGGATTTTAGATCACGGGGCGGATGCCCGGGGTGGGACTCGAACCCACACGCCCCTCGGGGCCGCCGATTTTAAGTCGGCTGCGTCTGCCCATTCCGCCACCCGGGCGACGGCGTCGCCGAGTCTACGGTTCGCGCGCAAGAGCGCAACTTTGGGCCTTGCTAGCGTGTCTGATCAGGCGAACGCGCGTCTGAGCTTTCGATGGAGGTCTCCGCTCTCAAGCACTCCGGCCTGTCTGGCCTCCGAGGGCCGCTGCCGCTGCTGCGGCTGCAGTCCGACGAGCGGCTGGTCGCCCTCGCCCGCCGCGGGCACCATTCCGCGTTCGAGACGCTCGTCGGCCGCTACCAGGCCCGGCTGCTCGCCTTCTGCCGCCACATGCTCGGCTCGCGCGAGGACGCCGAGGACGTCCTGCAGGAAGTCTTCGCGGCGAGCTTCAACGCGATGCTCGCCGACGAGCGGGAGATCAACGTCCGCCCGTGGCTGTACCGGATCGCGCGTAACCGCTGCCTGAACCACCTGCGCCGCCAGACGGCGATCGGCCAGGACTCGATGGACGTGCACCTCGCCGACCACGGCGTCTCGACCGGCGAGCGGGCCCAGGCGCGCGAGAACCTGCGCGAGCTGCTCACCGACGTGCAGCAGCTGCCCGAGACCCAGCGCACCGCCCTGCTGCTGCGCGAGATCGACGCGCTCTCCTACGAGCAGATCGCCGACGCGATGGAGACCACGGTCCCGAGCGTGAAGTCGCTGCTCGTCCGCGCCCGCGTGGGCCTGGCCGAGATGGCCGAGAGCCGGCGGCTGACCTGCGCCGACGTGCGCCAGGAGCTCGGCGAGGTCGCCGAGGGCCTGGCCCGCACCAGCCCGCCGGTGCGCCGCCACCTGAAGGCCTGCGATCGCTGCCGGGAGTTCCGCTCCCAGCTGCAGCAGAACAACCGCGCGCTCGCCGCGCTGTTCCCCGTCGGGCCGCTGATCCTGCTCAAGAAGCTCGCGATCACCAAGCTGAGCTTCGGCGGCGCCCACGTCGGCGCCGGGGCCGGCGCGAGCGCGACGGCCGCCGCCGGCGCGACGGCCGGGGCGAGCACGGGCGGGATCATCACCGCCGGGGCCGGCGCGATCGCCGCCAAGGCCGTCGCCGGATTCGCCGCCGCCGCGCTGGTCACCGCCGGCGCCGTCGAGGTCTCCGGCAACAACCACCGCCACCACGCGCTCGCCCACCACGCCGTCGCCGCCGCGCCGATCGCGCTCCATCACGCGGCCGCCGCCGCCCCGGTCGCGCCGGTGCTCGTGCGCACCAGCGCCCAGCCGATCAGCGCGCCGATCGTCCACCGTCGCCTGCTGCGCCACCGCCTGACTCGCCGTCGCAGCGCGCCGAAGACCACGACCGACACCACGACGACGACGATCACGGCGACGATCGCCCCGACCACGACGGCCGGAGCGCAGACCACCACGACCGCCCCGGCGACGCCGCCGCCGGCGCCCACGGTGCAGGTGCAGACCGACACGACCGTGCTGCCCTCCACCCCGCCGCCGACCACGCCGCCCACGACGACGCCGGTGACGACGACGCCGGTGACCACCACGCCGCCGACGACGACGACCACTCCGCCGACGACCACCACCACCCCGCCGACGAGCACGACTCCGACGACGACCGTCCCGACGCCGCCCGTCTCGCCGCCGGTGCAGCCCGCGCCGTAGGGATCCCCGCAGCGCACGGGGTGGGGCGAGCACCCCACCCTTTGATCCCCCTCATCCGCCGCGCGGCTAGAAGCCGAAGGTCTTCACCGGCAGCGAGAGCGACCCGGCCGACCCCACGTCACCCGGATCGACCACGGCCGTCGTGGGCGCCTGCTCGGAGGCCATCAGCACGCCGCGGCGCACGCCGTCGTGGTCGGGCATCAGGAACAGGTCGCGCGCGACCATCTGGCGGCCGTCGACGGTCAGCCAGTACTCGACCCCGTAGCCGTAGACGCCGTTGGCGATGTGGGTCTCGCCCTCGCCGTAGAGGTCATAGCCCGGATCGGTGCGCGCCAGCATGCGCTCGTAGGCCTCGGCGTAGAGCGGCAGCTCGCCGCTGACCAGGCCCCGGTAGGGCGGCAGCCGCACGGGCGTCATCACCACCAGCTCGCGGGGCGGGCCGACCCTGGGCGACTGCAGGCGCACCTGCTCGCCGGGCCGTGTGGGGACCTTCCACAGGTTGCGGTAGCGGAAGTGGTAGGGCACCGGGCTGCCCTCGCTGATGTGCGGGTCGAGCACGGTGAGCGTGCCCGACAGCAGCACGATGACCACGACGGCGATCGCGACCAGCACCCCGAGCCGCTGGCGCGACGACGCCGCGCGCCAGCGCGGCGCGAGCAGGTCGGGAAGCGTCGGGCGCAGCTCGGGCCGGACCGGCAGGCTGGGCACCGGGCCAGTGTAGGACGAGGGTGCGACACCACGCTCCGGACGACTGATCGATCAAGTCGCGGTGCGACTGGAGCGAGGGGCGCGCGAGGCCGACTGTGTTGATTGTCATATGGACCGCACGCTCCAGATCCTCTACCACCCGATCGAGTACGACGGGGCCCGGCGCCGCCTGTGGGTCCTCGGCCAGCGCTGCCACCACGGTGCCACCGGCGCGCTGATCGCGCTCGCCGGCACCGTCGGCCTGGCCGCCGGCGGGCGGCACCCGATCCGCGGCGCCGCGGTCGCCGCGGGCGGCCTGCTGATGGTCCACGACTGGAAGGACCGCTCGATCTGGTTTGTGCCCGGGCACGGCACCCAGCCCTGAGCCAACCCAGGCTCAACCCCCGACGTCGAACAGCGACTCCAGGTCGTGCGAGGAGAAGGCAGCAAACGCGACCAGCGTGCGCGTGCGCGCGATCCCCGGCAGCGTGCCGATCCGCGAGGTGATCACCTCGGCGAGCTGGTCGTGCTCGCGCACCCGCACGATCGCCACGAAGTCCCACTCCCCGGTCACCGAGTAGGCCTCGGCGACGCCCTCGACGTCGGCGAGGGCCGCGCCCAGGGTGGCCAGCGCGTCGCGCTCGGACTCGATCAGCACGACGGCATGGGTGAGGCTCACAGCTCGTGCCCTTCGCCCGGCTCGAGCACGACCACGCTCGAGGAGGTGCTGGTCTCGACGTCGGCCTTGTAGGCCTCCACGTCGGTCTCGATCGGCGGGAAGGTGTCGTAGTGGCACGGGATCACCGTGTGCGCGCCCAGCAGCTCGGCGGCGTGCACCGCGTCGTGGCGATCCATCGTGTAGTGCCCGCCGATGCAGATCAGCGCGGCGTCGAGCTCGTCGCGGCGGCTGACGAGCTGAAGGTCGCTGAACAGCGCGGTGTCACCGAGGTGGTAGACCGTCTTGCCGCCCACGTTGATGACGAGCCCGGCGGGCGTGTTGACCGTGCCCTTGGGGGTCGTGGAGGTGTGCCAGGCCGGCACCATCCGCACCCAGCCCCAGTCGAAGTTCGCGGTCCCGCCGAGGTTGGGGTCGACGACGCTGTGGACGCCCTCGGCGCCGATCTCGCCGGCGAGCTCGACGATCGCCAGCACCGTGGCCCCGGTGCGCTTGGCGATCGCGACGGCGTCGCCGATGTGGTCGCCGTGGCCGTGGGTGAGAAGGATCGCGTCGGCGCCCACCTCCTCGGCGCTCGCGGCGGCCTTCGGGTTGCCGGTCAGGAACGGGTCGACGAGCACCGTCGCCCCGCCGTGGCTGAGCTCGAAGGCCGCGTGGCCCAGGAAGCGGATGTTCATCGCGTCGGATCCTCCTCGGTCGGGCTTGATCCCTCCTCGGCGCCCGCCGCGCGCTCGAGCTCGCGAGCGAGCTCCAGCCCGACGGCGACGCCGACCATCATGCCCAGGCGCGTCTCCTCGTCGACGAGCGTGTGCACGGCGCGCAGGCGCTCGACGGGGTCCTCCTCGTTCGCCGCCCGCTTGACCTGCTGCTCGTGCGCCGGGCCGAACCAGCCCCCCTGGTCGAGCGCCTGATCGAGCACCCGGCGCAGGCTCGGCGCGGCGTGCATGATGACCTCCTGGGCGTGGTTGAAGCGCTCAGGGTCCTGCAACGCCGCGACGGCGGCATCGACCTGCTCCGCGGTGAAGATCCGCCCGGGCACCGACGGTCATGGTAGTTCGGGCCCGCGGGGCACCCGTCACACGCCGTGATGCGCCGCTACGCGCCGTTCATCGCGCCCAGGCCCAGGCCGAGCAGCAGGCCCAGGGCGCCACCGGTGACGCCGGCGAGCTCGCTGACCTCGTGGCTGGCGAGCGGCATGACCAGCACGATCGCGGCGATCACTGCGGTCCCGAGCAGGTCGCCCTCGTAGTCCTCGCCGGCCTGGCGGGCGCGCAGGTCGGGCACGGCCCAGGCGGCGAGCAGCCCGAGCGCCGCGGCGTTGCCGCCGCCGACCCACGGCTGCGAGTAGACGGCGACCTCGACCAGCGCACCGGTCACGCCGCAGGCCAGGAACAGCGCCGCGGTCACCACCGGCCCGTGCCGATGCTCGAGCAGCAGCCCGAACAGGCCGATCGCGATCAGCGCGACGAATGCGTACATGCCGTTGTAGTACGCGAACTGGCTGGTGATCAGCCGCCACCAGTGGCCGTTGAGCGGGCCGATGACCTGCAGGCTGAAGCCGTGGACGATCCCGCCGCGCCAGAGCACCCACAGGACCGCCGAGGCGGCGACGATGCCGATCGTCGCATAGGGCGGCGACTCGGCGCGGATCCCGGGCATCTCGCCCCGGCGCAGCCGCCCGAGGTTGGGCGTGGAGCGCTTCTGCGGCCGGCGCTCGCGGTCCTCTTCGCCCTCGCGCGGGAGCTTGGGCGCGCGACGCCGCAGTCGCGCGCCGCAGTAGGGGCACTCGGTGATGTAGGGACTCACCTCAGAGCCACACTGCTTGCACACGACGAAGAGGTCGGCGCCGGGAGCCATAGCCGATCCATTCTACGGCTCCCGGACAGGCCCACTGCGAACCATTTAGAGTCAACGCGAACGACAGATCGACTTCGAAACAGGGAGGCCAGCTGGTAATGGCACTCGGGTACGACGGAAAGCTCTACATCCTCGCGTTCGACCACCGGGGCTCCTTTCAGAAGAAGTTCTTCGGGATCGAGGGCGCACCGACGGCCGACCAGACGGCGATGATCGCCGACGCCAAGCATCTGATCTACGAGGGGGTGCTGCAAGCGGTCAAGCAGGGGGCCGATGCGGCGATCACCGGGGTGCTGGTCGACGAGCAGTTCGGCGGCACCGTCCCGGAGGGGGCCCGCGAGCACGGCCTGAAGCTCGCGATGCCGGTCGAGAAGAGCGGACAGGACATGTTCGACTTCCAGTACGGCGATGACTTCGGCGCGCATATCGAGCAGTTCAACCCCGACTTCAGCAAGGTGCTCGTCCGCTACAACCCCGACCACGACGCCGCGGAGAACGCCGAGCAGCTCGGCAAGCTGCGGACGCTGGCCGACTGGCTGCACGCGCACGATCGCAAGTTCCTCTTCGAGCTGCTGGTGCCGGCCACGGCCGCACAGCTCGACCAGGCCGGCGGCAGCACCGACCGCTACGACTCCGAGCAGCGCCCGGAGCTGATGCGCCGTGCGATCGCCGCGATCCAAAACGCCGGCATCGAGGTCGACATCTGGAAGATCGAGGGCGTCGACGAGCGCTCGGACTGCGAGACGCTCGTCGCCCAGGCGCGCACCGGCGGCCGTGACGGCGTGGTGTGCGTGCTGCTCGGCCGCGGCGCCGACGACGACAAGGTCGACCACTGGCTCGAGCAGGCCGCCCCGGTCGACGGCTTCGTCGGCTTCGCCATCGGGCGCTCGATCTGGTGGAACCCTCTGAAGGAGTACTGCGACGGCAAGGCCGAGCGCGAGGCCGCCGCGGCGAAGATCGCCGAGAACTATCTCCGTTTCATCGGCGTGTACGAGCGCGCCGAGGCCGCCAAGGTCGCGTAGGGCGCTGCGCACGAGCGCCGGCCCCGCCGGGGGTCGGCGCTCGTGGGGGCCGGCGCGGACGCCGGAGCGAGCGGGGTCGGCACTCGGACAGGGGCCCGGTTGTCCCTCGTTATGTGAAGGGGAATCGGCTAGCCTGCCCGGGTCATGAGAATGCGGCAGAGCATGGCCGAGCTCGAGGAGGCCTTCCACGAGGAGATCTTCAACGAGCGCTCCCGGCGCCATCAGCTGCAGCGCTCGACCGAGCAGCGCGCTCAGCGCCGGGACCTGGATCGTCGCCACCGGCACGGGTCGGTGCGCTTCGTGCTGCTCGTGATGACGCTGCTGGCGACCGCCGTTGTCGTGACGGTCGTCATGTTCAAGACGCTCTACATCCTGCTCGGCTGAGGGCCGCTCACGCGGCCTACAGGAGCAGGGTCAGCCGCGATCGCTGAGTCGCCGCAGCGCGTCGTCGACCGCCGCCGAGGGCTCGGTGCCCTGCTCGGCGGCACGCTGACGCTGGATCTCGACGTAGATCTCACTGCGAAAGACCGGCACGTCTTGGGGAGCCTGGATTCCGATCCGGACCTTCTCTCCCATCACCGACAGCACCGAGACCTCGATGTCGTCGCCGATCATGATGCTCTGGTTTGACTTTCTCGTCAGCACCAACATCTTTGCGCGGTCTCCCTCCGTGTCGCCGACGGACCTCCGACCGGGTCGACCCCAGAAACGCCCGACTCCCTGTCAAGAATAGACACCCGCCGCCAGAAAAGCGAGGATCCCCGCCGGCAGGCCCCCGGCGGGGATGCGCTAGTCTCCGGCACCGCCATGGCTCGCGCCCGCTCCCTGCGTCCGCACCTCAACCAGATCCGCTCCTGGGTCCGCCAGGGACGCACCGATGCGTGGATCGCTCACCAGCTCGAGGTGACCGTTCAGCAGATCCAGGTCTTCAAGCGGGAAAACGAGCTCGTGCCCGACCGCGAAGCGGCCGATTCTCCGGCCGAATTTCCCGAGGAGATCGACCTGCGCGCCGAGGATGATGCCCGTATCGCCGCCGAGCTCGAGGCCGAGGCTGCCACGGCCGCCGAGGCCGCCGCGGCCGCCGAGGAAGAGGCCGCCGAGGACGACGAGTCCGAGGATGACGATGACGATGACGATGACGATGACGAGGCGCCCTCGCGCCGGCGCCGCGGGCGCAGAGGCGGACGGGGACGCCGCAGCGGGGCGCGAGGCGCACCGGGGCCCCTCGAGGGCACGTTCGACCACGGCGAGGAGGGCTACGGCCTGTGGCTGGACCCCGCCGTCCAGGACGACCCCGTGTACGCCGAGCACTGGGCCGGGCACCGGCCGATCGTCGTGGTGATCGAGGAGGAGCAGATCATCATCCGGCGCGCCGGCGAGTCCGAGGACTAGTGGCACCTCCTGTAAATCCGCTCCCGCTTCGCGGCTGCAAATCTTCGCCTGGCGGCGTCCTCGGGAGCCGAAGTAGCGCTGCTATTCCGGCTCCCTGCGTCCTGGCCATGCTCGCTCAGGCGACGGTGAGCGCCGGCGGGGCGCTCGCGTAGGCGGCGCCGCCGGCGGCGCCGTAGAGCATCGCGCACACCCACGAGCCGGTCCCGGCCTCGTCGACCTCGTCGCCGCTCAGCGTGGCGCTGGCGGTGAACGTGCCGCTCAGCGCCGAGCCGGTGGATCCGAGCAGGTTCGTGACGTAGTCGTTCTGGAGCGTGTCGCCGAGCTGGAGCGCACCCGCGTAGTGGCTGGCGCACGGGGACGGCGAAAGGTAGAGAATCGCCGCGTCCTCGCCGGGATCCACAGCGGTCACGTCGACCTGAACCTGCAGCTGACCGCCCAGCGCGAGCGTCGTCGGCTGCACCTGCGGCTCGGCTCGCGCTTGTGGGGCGCTGGCGGTGGTGGGCGCTGTCCGTGTGGTGGTCGGCCGGGCGGCGGCGCTCGGTGTGTCGGGCGACCTTGTGCGGCTGCGGCCGTGGTGCCCGCGCCGCGAGCGCCGCGGGCACCGTCACGAGCGTGACGGCGATGAGCGGCGCGATCAGTAGACGGGCGCGAACGTGGAGCACCACTCGCCGCCTCGGCCGTCGCGCTCTCGAGCGGTGAGCGGGCCCCGCGCCGGCTGGACTACTCGCGCTCGCGCTCCTCGCGGCGCCCCCCGGCGAAGTCTGCCGCCTGGCGCAGGTAGCGCCCGAAGGCGGCGTCGGCGACCACGCCGGTGTCCCACGCCCAGGGCGCGTCCGGAGCGGCGTCCACCGCGATCTGAAGGCACCACGAGGTCCCCTTGCCATACAGCTCGACGAGCTCGTCGGTCTCGAAGCGCGAGCCCAGCCGGCGGCGCAGCTCGGCCACGATCCGGGCGATCACCCGATCGAGCACGGCACGCTGCTCGGGCGCGGCGGCCCGGAAGCGGCGCTCGCCCTGCTGCCAGAGGTCGAAGGCGTTCTCGTAGGACATCGGCTGCCGAGCCTAGTACAGCTTTCGGCGCCCGCCGGCCAGGCGGTATTCTCGCCGCTATGAGGGGGTTCGGGGCCCGGCGTGACCGTCGGTCCGCGCGTGCCCGATGAGCGTCGCCGCCGGGCTGCTGCGCAACGTGCCGCTGCTGAGCGAGCTGCCCGACGACGTGCTCGGCTGGCCGCGCACGTCGTCGTGCGCGAGCTCGGCGGCGGGCAGTGGCTCTTTCGCGAGGGCGACCGCGGCGAGTCGGCCTTCGTGGTCATCTCCGGGCGCCTGGACATCATCGCCGAGGGCCCGGTGCCGGCCGTCGTGCGCACCGACGGGCGCGGCGCGGTCATCGGCGAGATCGCCCTGCTCACCGGCCAGCCGCGCTCGAAGTCGGTCCGCGCACGGCGCGACAGCCGGCTGGCCGAGATCGCGCTGGAGGACTTCATGGAGGTCCTGAACCGTGCGCCGTCGGCGACGCTGGCGCTCGCGCGCGAGCTGGGGACCCAGTTTGCGCGACAGCACGCCCCCGCCGATCCCCAGCCAGGCGCCGGCGACGATCGCGCTCGTCGCCTCCGGCCCTGGCGGCGAGACCCTCGCGCTCGCGCACGACCTGGCCGGCGAGATGCGCCGCCAGCGGACGGTGGCGGTGCTCGCGCGCGGTGACGAGGCGGTGCTCGATGCCGTCGAGCAGGAGCACGACCACGTCGTGCTCGTCGCCGAGGCGCCCAGCGAGCACAGCGAATGGACCGCGTTCTGCCTGCGCCAGGCCGATCGGCTGGTCCTCGTCGGCTCGGCGCGCGAGCCCCCGCCCGCGCTGTTCCCGCGCGATCGGACCTTCGACATGGCCCTGCGCGCCGGCCGGGGCGCCGAGGGGCGGATGCGGCCGTGGGTCGACGCGCTGGCCCCGACCCGGCTGTATCCGGTCATCGACGCCCCGAGCGTCGCGCACATGGCGCGGCGGCTGACGGGGACCTCGGTCGGGATCGTGCTCTCCGGCGGCGGGGCGCGCGCCTTTGCCCACGTCGGCGTGCTCGCCGAGCTGAGGCTCGCCGGGGTGGAGATCGACCGCGTCGGCGGCTGCAGCATGGGCGCCTACGTCGGCGCGCACTTCGCCGCCGGGCGCTCCTGGCCGGAGATCCTCGCGCGCTGCCGGCAGGAGTTCGTCGCCCGCAAGCCATTGGGCGACATCACCCTGCCGATCGTCGCCTTCACGCGCGGACGGCGCGGGCTGCAGATGCTGCACCGCAGCTTCGGCGAGGGGCTGATCGAGGAGCTGCCGCGCGAGTTCTTCTGCACCGCGTGCGATCTGGCCCACAACCACACGGTCTCACCCGCAGCGTCGTGCTCGCCAGCATCGACACGCTCTCGGCCGCCCGGCGCCACGCGGACCTGGTCGTGGCCATCCGCCGCCCCGACGTGGAGATGATGCACTGGCACCAGCTCGACGAGATGGTCCTCAGCGGCCGCGCGGCGGCGCGCGAGGCGCTCGCCGCGGCGCCCGCGACCCGTCCTCGCCGCCCTTGGCGCATGACGCGACCGGGCGGGGGCCTCAGTTCTGCGGCAGCCCGCGGACCACGTAGGGCTGCTCGCCAGGCAGGATCATCCCCAGCAGGCGCGCCTGCCCCTCGATCACCGACGGCTCGTGCAGCGCGGCGCGCTCGGCGCGCAGCTGACGGTTGGTGCGCTCCAGATTGGCCACCTGGGCGCGCTGGTGGGCGGCCTCGCGCTCGGTCGAGATCAGCGCGATCAGCGGGGAGATCCCCAGGTAGAGCAGCACGGCGAGGATCGCGAGCATTCCGCAGCGCCCGAGCTTGTCCCAGCGCACGCGGGTGCGTGGTGGGGGCGTGCGTTGCGGCGGCATCCAATCGGCTTTCGTGCTCCGCC
Source organism: Solirubrobacteraceae bacterium (assembly GCA_036266975.1). GTDB lineage: Bacteria > Actinomycetota > Thermoleophilia > Solirubrobacterales > Solirubrobacteraceae > DATAWZ01. Next base: position 20,376 of record DATAWZ010000206.1, on the reverse strand, counting down.
GGGGGCCTCCTGCCCGCGCAGACGGACGTTCAGCGGCGGAAGACCGAGCGGCCCGGATAGGTGGCCGCGCCGCCCAGCTGCTCCTCGATGCGCAGCAGCTGGTTGTACTTGGCCACGCGATCCGAGCGCGACGGCGCGCCGGTCTTGATCTGCCCGCAGCCGGTGGCCACGGCCAGGTCGGCGATCGTCACGTCCTCGGTCTCCCCGGAGCGATGCGACATCACCGCGGTGTAGCCGGCCTCGCGCGCCATCGCGATCGCCCGCAGCGTCTCGGTGAGGGTGCCGATCTGGTTGACCTTGATCAGGATCGAGTTGGCCACGCCGGCGTCGATCCCGCGCCGCAGCCGATCGGTGTTGGTGACGAACACGTCATCGCCGACGAGCTGGACGCGCTCGCCGAGGCGCTCGGTCAGCGCCCGCCAGCCCTCCCAGTCCTCCTCGTCCATGCCGTCCTCGATCGAGACGATCGGGTAGCGGTCGGCGAGCTCGGCCCAGTAGGCGGCCAGCTCGGAGGGGCTGAGCGTGCGTCCCTCGTGCTCGAGCACGTAGGCGCCGTCGTGGAAGAACTCGCTGGTGGCGGGGTCCATCGCGATGACCACGTCACGCCCGGGCTCGTAGCCGGCGGCCTGGATGCCGGCCAGGAGCACCTGCAGCGCCTCCTCGTTGGAGCCGAGGTCGGGCGCGAAGCCGCCCTCGTCGCCGACGGCGGTCGACAGGCCGCGCTCGTGCAGCGTGCGCCCCAGCGCGTGGAAGACCTCGGCGCCGACCCGCATGGCCTCCGCGAACGACGGCGCCCCGCTGGGGACGATCATGAACTCCTGGAAGTCGACGGCGTTGTCGGCGTGGGCGCCGCCGTTGATGACGTTCATCATCGGCACCGGCAGCACGTGGGCATCGGCGCCGCCGAGGTGGCGCCAGAGCGGCAGGCCCGCCTGAGCGGCCGCCGCGTGGGCGGCGGCGAGCGAGGCGCCGAGCACCGCGTTGGCCCCCAGGCGCGACTTGCCGGGGGTGCCGTCGAGGTCGATCAGGGCGTGGTCGAGGGCCGCCTGATCCTCGACCGAGCTCCCGCGTAGCGCGTCGGCGATCTCGCCGTTGACGTTGGCCACCGCGCGGCTGACCCCCTTGCCGTTCCACCGCTCGCCGCCGTCGCGCAGCTCGGTGGCCTCGAACTCCCCGGTCGAGGCGCCCGAGGGGACCGCGGCGCGGCCGCGGGCGCCGCCGGAGAGCGAGACCTCGACCTCGACCGTGGGGTTGCCGCGGCTGTCGAGGATCTGTCGGGCGTGGACGTCGGCGATCGTGCTCATCGGCGGGGCGGGTGGGACCTTATCCGTTCGTAGTAGGTGAGCTGCTCCTCGCCGGCGAGCTCCTCCCAGGCCCTGCCCTCCGAGGCCGCCAGCTCGCTGGCCGCCTCCACGCGGCCGCGGAAGCGTCCCGAGGAGGCGCGCAGCGCGAGCTCGGGGTCGACCTCGAGCATGCGCGCCACCGACACGAGCGCGAACAGGACGTCGCCGACCTCCTGGAACAGCGCGGCCCCGTCCTCCTGGAGCTCGTCGAGCTCCTCGCGCGCCGCGCCGAGGGCGTCGGCCACCGAGGGGAACGAGAAGCCGCCCGAGGCCGCGCGGCGCTGGATCTTGCGGGCGTGCAGCAGGGCGGGAAGCGTCTCGGGCACCTCGCCGAACAGTCCCGGCGTGCGGCCGGCCTCGGTCCGCTTGACCGCGTCCCAGGTGCGCACCACCTCTCCGGCGGTGGAGGCCGACTCGGCGCCGAAGACGTGCGGGTGGCGGCGCACGAGCTTCTGCACGCAGGCGTCGGCGACCGCGGCCAGGCTGCCCGCGCCGCGCTCCTCGAGCAGCAGCGAGAGGAAGTGGACCTGGAAGAGGACGTCGCCGAGCTCATCGACGAGCTTGGCGTCATCGCCGGCCTGGACGGCGTCGGCGAGCTCGTAGGCCTCTTCGACCGTGTGCGGCACGATCGAGCGCTCATCCTGCTCGCGGTCCCACGGACACTCGCGCCGCAACCGCCGGGTCAGCTCATCCAGGCGGGCCACCGCCGCGGCGGCGTCGCTCGCGTCGCGGGAGGGGACCGGAGCGCTCAGCCCGCGGTGACGGCGCCGCTGGCGCCGGATGCGCCGGTCGCGCCGGTCTTCGTCTTGGGCGCCTTGTAGTTCTTGCAGATCGAGACGACATAGCCCTTGGCGCACGTCGTCTTGGCCGTCCAGCGCTTGCGGTAGGCGGCGATGAACTTGTTCAGCAGCGTCTGCTGGTTGGTCGCGACCAGCTGCTGCTTGATCTCGGTGGAGACCTTCGACAGCGCCTGCTTGGTCGCCGGGACGATCTTCTGGACCTTGAAGATGTAGTAGCCGTACAGCGTCTTGATCGGCCCTTGGAGCGAGCCGAGCTTGGCCGAGAAGATGTCGGTGCTCAGCGGCTGGACCTCTTCGCCGGCCACGACGCCCGTGACGGCGCCGCCCCGGCTCTTGGAGGCGTCGACCGAGTACTTCTTGGCCACGTTCGAGAACGGCTGGCCGCTCTTGAGCAGCGCCAGCACCTTCTGGGCCTGGGGGAGCGTGTCGGTGCGGATCAGGCGCAGGCTGCGGTTCTCCGACGTGCCGAACTCGGTCTGGTGCGCGGCGTAGTAGGAGGCGACCTGCGCCTGGCTGACCTTGCTTCCGGCCTTGGTCGCCTTGGTCTGGATGTCGTTGGAGAGTAGGTTCAGCTTGACCTTGAAGACGATGTCCGCCGCGCTCTGGCCCGAGCTGACCAGGAACTCCTGGTAGGCCGCCGCGGTCGGGAACTGCGCCGCCTTCTGGCTGTTGAACGACTTGGTCACCGCGGCGGGCGTGACGCTCATGCCCTCGGCCTTGGCCTCACCGAGGACCCACTCGGCCGAGATCAGGTAGGTGAGCACCTCCTGGCTGAGCTCGGTGTACTCGCTGGCGCACTGGCTCTTGAACGCCGAGGCGGTCGGCGGGCTCTGCCCCTTAGCCGGCTTGGGGGCGGTGGCGAGCTTCTGCGCGACGCAGGCCGTGTAGTCCGGCGGCACCGGCACCGCGACGTGGGGCGCCTTGGTGCTGGTGGCCGAGGTCGACTGGGTCGAGATCGCCGCGATATCCATCCAGTGGTTGAACTGGGTCTTGGTGATCAGCGTGCCGCCGACGTCGACGACCGCGCCGCCGGGGACACCTCCCCCGCCACACGCGCTCAGGCCGACCGCACTCAGCGAAGCGGCGCACAGCGCCGCCAGGGTCCGTTTGCTCAGTCGCACGGGGGCGGCACGATAGCGGACCGCACTTAAACGCGAGATCAGAGTTCGGAGACGATCGGTGACCTGGACGTTCATGCCGCTTCACGCGTCACGGCCAGCAGCACATCGGCCGCGCGTACGACGGCCGGGAAGCGCTCGGCGCCCTCGGCCGGTACGCGCACGGACACCTGCGAGCGCCCGGACTCGTAGCGCGCCTCGGGGATCTCCTCGCGCAGCCGCCGCGCGCGCACCGAGTCCAACTCGATCGGCGTCACCGCCAGCCGGTCGCCGCGGAAGGAGACGTTACGCGCGCCGGCCTGCCCGAACTTGATCCGCGCGCGCTGGAGCGAGAGCAGGTTGACCAGCGGCTCGGGGACCGGCCCGAAGCGGTCCTCGAGCTCCTCGCGCAGCTGCTCGACGTCGGCGACCTCGCGCGCGCTGGCCACGCGGCGGTGCACGTCGATCTTGGCCTGCTCGTAGGGGACGTAGTCGGCCGGCACGTAGGCGTCGACGCTGACGTCCAGCCGCACCGGCTCGGCGAGATCCTCCTCGTCGGCGAGCGGCTCGGCGGCACGCACCGCCTCGTCGAGCATCTGCATGTACAACTCGAAGCCGAGCGCGGCGACGTGGCCGGACTGCTCATCGCCGAGCAGGTTGCCCGCGCCGCGCAGCTCCAGGTCGCGCATCGCGATGCGAAAGCCACTGCCCAGCTCGGTGTGATCGGACAGGGCGGCGAGTCGCTGGGCGCCCTGCGCGCTGAGCGCCGCGGCGGAGTCGTAGAGCAGGTAGGCGTAGGCGCGCTCGCGGCTGCGCCCGACGCGGCCGCGGATCTGGTAGAGCTGGGAGAGGCCGAAGGCGTCGGAATGCTCGACGATCAGCGTGTTGGCCTGCGGGATGTCGATCCCGGACTCGATGATCGAGGTGCAGACCAGCACGTCGGCCTCGCCGCGCAGGTAGCCGAGCATCACGTCCTCCAGCTCGGTCTCGGCCATCTGCCCGTGGCCGACCACGAACCGCACGCCGGGGCACAGCGCGCGCAGCCGCTCGGCGGTCTCGTCGATCGACTCGACGCGGTTGTGCAGGAAGAACGCCTGCCCGCCTCGTCCGTGCTCGCGCTCGATCGCCTGCTTGACCAGCTGCTCGTCGTACTCGCCGACGTAGGTCTTCACCGGCCGGCGACCCTCGGGCGGGGTCTCGATGACCGAGATGTCGCGCAGTCCGGCCAGTGACATCTGCAGCGTGCGCGGGATCGGCGTCGCCGACATCGCGATCACGTCGACCTTGAGCTTGAGCTGGCGGAGCAGCTCCTTCTGCTTGACGCCGAAGCGCTGCTCCTCGTCGAGGATGAGCAGCCCCAGCTCCTTGGCGCGCACGTCGCGCGAGAGCAGCCGGTGGGTCCCGATGAGGATGTCGACCTTGCCCTCCGAGAACGCCTTGACCGCCGCGCGCTGCTCGGCCGCCGACCGAAAGCGCGAGACGAAGTCCACCGTGATCGGGAAGTCGCGCAGCCGCTCGCTGAACGTGCCGAAGTGCTGCTGGGCGAGGATCGTCGTCGGCGCGAGGACCATCACCTGCTTGCCGTCGCTGGCCGCCTTGAACGCGGCGCGCAGCGCGACCTCGGTCTTGCCGTAGCCCACGTCGCCGCAGATCAGCCGATCCATCGGGCGCTCGGACTCCATGTCGAGCTTGACCAGCTCGATCGCCTCGCGCTGGTCGGGGGTCTCCTGGTAGGGGAACCTTGCCTCGAACTCGCGCTGCCAGTCCCCGTCGGGCGGGAAGGCGTGGCCGGCCCGGCGCCGGCGCTCGGTGTACAGCGCGAGCAGCTCGCCGGCGAGCTCCTGCGCGGCGCGCCGCGCGCGCGCCTTCATCGTCTCCCAGCGGGTCCCGCCGAGCTTGGACAGCGGCGGGTGCGCGCCGCCGGCGCCGACGTAGCGCGAGAGCTTGGCGAGCTGATCGGTGGGGACGAAGACGCGATCGTCGCCCTGGTACTCCAGGTACAGATAGTCGCGCGTGACCCCCGCCACGGTGCGGGTCTCAAAGCCGGCGAAGCGGGCGATCCCGTGGTCCTCGTGCACGACGATGTCGCCGGTCCGCAGGTCGGTGAACGAGCGCAGCACGCCGCGCCCGCGCCCGCCCACGGCGGGCGCCGCGGCGTGCAGGCGGCGGCGAACCAGGCGGTGCTCGGGGATCACGGCCAGGCGCATCGACGGGGCGATGAAGCCCTCGCGCAGGTTGGCCACCGCGAACCGCAGTGCGCCGTCGACCGTGGGCGGGTCGCCCTCGCCGATCCAGCTCGCCCGCAGGCGCGCCATGTTGTAGGCGGCCCGTTCGCCCTCGCCGCGGTTCGTCCAGGCCACGACCGTGCGGTAGCTGCCGCGCACGAGCTTCTCGAGCTCGGGCTCGGCGGCCGCCGGGGAGCGCGCGGCGATCTCGGCGGTCTGCGCGCGCAGCTCGATCGGCTGGTCGGCGGCCAGACCCGAGAGCCACAGCGCGGCGCGCTCGTCCAGGTCGGCCCGCACCCGCTCGGGGGCCACGTACAGGTGGTGCGCATCGCGGTCGTGGAAGGCCGCGCAGACGTCCTCCCAGTGCTCCTTGAGCGACGGGTCGATCTCCTCCTCGGCGGCCACGAGCAGCGCGACGCCCGTGGGTGGCGAAGCCGGCCCGGCGCGGGTGCCGCGCCGGACCCGGTCCGGCGCGGCGGGTCCCGCGCCCTCCCCCGATCCCCCGGCGAGCCGGGCCCCACGGCCATCCCATCGTTCGCCAATCAGCTCCAGCAGCGAGCGGAAGCGGTCGACCGGCAGCAGGTCGGCGATGTCGGGCACCTCGACGTCCTCGCCGTCGGCGGCCATCAGCGCGGCGAGCTCGGCGTCCTCGCGGTGCTCCTCGGCGAGCTCGGCGGCCGGGGCGATCTCGACCTCGTCGGCTTCGCCCAGCGAACGCTGGGTGAAGGTCGAGAACCAGCGCATCGTGTCGATCTCGTCGTCGAAGAGGTCGACGCGGACCGCGCGCTCCTCGGTGGCCGGGAAGATGTCGAGCAGCCCGCCGCGCACGGCGACCTGGCCGCGGTCCTCGACCTGGTCGACGCGCTCGTAGCCGGCGGAGACCAGCTCGCGCAGCAGCGCCTCCAGATCGAGCCGGTCCCCGCGGCGCAGCGTGAGCGAATGCGGGCGCAGCGCGGGGTCGGGGACCTTCTCGCTGAGCGCGACGGCCGACACCACGACGACGGGAGGCTCTACGCCGCCCCCGTCGAGCAGCGCGTCAAGCGCGGCTACGCGCAGCCCGACCAGGTGCGCCGGGGGCAGCAGGTGCGACTGGTAGGTCACCCCGCGCGAGGGGTAGTAGCGGACCTTGCGCGGGGCCAGCCAGGCGCGCAGGTCGACGGCCAGGTCGCGCGCGGCACGATCGTCGCCGACGACCACGAGCGCCGGGCGCCCGCTGGCCAGGCCCTGCGGGTCGGCGTCGAGCAGCCCGGCGATCGCGTACGGGCGCAGTGAGGTAGACGCGTACGCGTGACCGCCCTCGCGCGCGAGGCGCGCGGCGCCGGGATCCTCCGTGAAATGGGCGAGCAGCGAGCGCAGGGCCATGAGCGGACCGGGGGGACAGGGGACGGCGAGGCGGGGCCCAGGCCAGAGGACGGGCCTCCTCGGATTGTAGGTGCGCGCGCGCCGCGAGCCGGGTGCGAGACCCACGTCCGGGCGTTCGCGCGCCACGCGCGGCCGGTCCCGGGTAGAGTCAGCGTCGTGAGCACCTGGGGCCGGATCTTCGCGACGATCTACGACCCGATCATGTCGGTCCCCGAGCGCTTCGGCATGCGCGAGCGCCGGGTGGCCACCGTCGGCCAGGCCCGCGGACGGGTGCTCGAGCTGGGCGCCGGTACCGGGCTGAACCTCGCCCACTACCCCACGGTGGAGGAGCTCGTGCTCACCGAGCCCGAGGAGCCGATGGCCCGCCGCCTGCGCAGCAGGGCGGCCCAGGCGGGTCTCGGGGCCCAGGTCGTCGAGGCCCCGGCCGAGCACCTCCCCTTCCCCGATGAGCACTTCGACTCGGTCATCAGCACGCTCGTGCTGTGCACGGTCGGCGACCTTCCCGCCTCGCTGGCGGAGATCCGGCGCGTGCTCAAGCCCGGCGGGCGGCTGCTCTTCTGCGAGCACGTGCGCTCGGACGATCCCGGCCTGGCCGCCTGGCAGGACAGGATGCACCCCTTCTGGGTGCGCTTCGGCCACGGCTGCCACTGCAACCGCGCGACGCTCCCGGCGATTCAGGCGGCCGGCCTGGAGGTCGACCAGGTCGAGCACGGCGAGCTGAAGGGGCTCGTCCCGATCGTCAAGCCGCTGATCATGGGCAGCGCGATCCGCGCCTGATCAGGCGAGCGCCAGCCGGCCCATCACGACGTCCTCGGTGACGTCACGCGCGCGATCGATGAGGACCTGCACCGCCTCGGGCGGCTCGCGGAAGCGGCCGAGCACCCACGCGGAGACGATGTCGGGGTCGGTCGAGTCCGGGCGGTCGACGCCCACGCGCACCCGCGCGAAGCCCGCGTCGCCGAACGACGCACGCAGCGACTTCAGGCCGTTGTGGCCGGCGAGCCCGCCGCCCAGGCGGGCGCGGATCTCGCCGAAGGGAAGGTCGATCTCGTCGTGCACGACGAGCACGCGCTCGAGCGGCACGCCGAACTCGCCGCGCGCCGGACCGGCCGAGCGGCCGGCGTCGTTCATGTAGGTCTGGGGCATCAGCACCGCCACGCGGGGACCGCCGGGCCCGGTGCGCCCCTCGCTCAGCCGGCCGCGAAACCGGGCGCGCGGGCGGGGCAGCTCCCAGCGCGCGATGAGCGCCTCGGCGACGCGGAAGCCGACGTTGTGACGGGTGCGCTCGTACTCGCGCCCGGGGTTGCCCAGGCCGACGATCAGCCAGTCGATCGGCGCCCCGGGCACCGGCGTGCGCGGCGCTCAGTCGCTGGCGTCGTCGCCGTCGGCGGACGCCTCGCCCTCGGCGGAGGCATCGGCCTCGCCCTCGGCGCCCTCGCCCTCGCCCTCGCCGACCAGCTCGGTCTCGGCCTCGATCTCGTCGCCCTCCTCCGTCTGCAGGCGCGGCGGAGTGAGCGTGGCGAGGGTCGTCTCGGGGTCGTCGAGCAGCGTCACGCCGGCGGGCGGGACGACCGCAGCCAGCGTCAGGGTGTCGTTGACCTGCATCGCGGACACGTCAAGCGGGATCGACTCCGGGATCGCGGTCGGCAGCGCCTCGATGCTCACCTCGCGGGTGACGTGCTCGAGCACGCCGCCCTCCTTGGCGCCGGGGGCGTCCTCGCCGCCGACCAGCTCGAGCGTGACCATCGCCTGAATCGGCTTGTCCAGGCGCACGCGCAGCAGGTCGACGTGGGTGGTCTGGCCCCGCACCGGATGGCGCTGGGTCTCCTTGAGCACGGCCGGCGAGGGCGCGCCGCCGTCGATGCTCACGTCGAGCACGGCGCCGCGGGCGGCGAGCGCGTGGCGCAGCTCGCGCTCGTCGACGTCGAAGCTCAGCGGATTCTCGCCGCCGCCGTAGATGACGCCCGGGACGCGCCCGGTGCGACGCAGACGGCGAACCGCACGCGACCCCTCTGGGGCGCGCGAGACGACGTTCAGGCGTGTGGCGGTGGAGGCCATCAGCCGGCGCACTGTAGCAGCGCGCGCCCCCCCGACCGGGGCGGTCAGCCGATCTGCTGAGTGTCGTGAAAGACCTGCGCGAGGGCCGCGAAGGCCGGCTTCTGCACGCCGGTCATCGTGACCAGTCCCTTGTTGAAGAAGGGCGCGTCCGGCAACGGGTTGCCGCCGTTCCACGCCGGCCAGACGCGGAAGTCCTCGAGCGCCCAGTAGATCGCGCCCGACAGCCACGGCTTGGTCGCGTAGACGCTCAGGTGGTACTGGGCCCAGGCCGACTGGAAGGCGTAGGTGCCGCGCTCGTCGGCCGGTCCGTCGCGGTTGGCCTCGGCCCCGAACTCGGTGATCATCACCGCCTGGTGGCGGTAGCAGTCGTGGACCGCGTTCAGATAGGGCGAGAGCAGCTCCTCGTCGGCGATCTGACCGTTGGGGCCCGGGTACCAGCCGAAGTAGTCGTTGAACCCGAGGATCTGCAGCGGGCGGTAGGCCGCGGCCTGGCAGAGCACGCTCGGGTAGGCGGCGATCGACAGGCCGACCGGGTGGGTGGGGTCCAGCGAGTGGGCCAGCGACACCGCCTGGCGGATGTAGATCCGCTGCCCGGCGTCCGGTCGCGAGTCCAGCTCGTTGCCGATCGACCACACCGCGACCGAGGCGTGGCTGCCGTTGTCCAGGATGTCCTGGCGCAGGTAGCTCTCGGCCTCGGCGCGAAAGCTCTCGGTGTCGAGCACCGCCTGGGCCACCGTGAACACCGGGACCTCCGACCACAGCAGGATCCCGTTGCGGTCGGCGAGCTGCTCGAGCTCGGGGTCCAGCGGGTACTGCGAGCGGATGATCGTCGCCCCGAGCGCCTTGGCCTCGGAGATGATCTGGGCCCGCTGGGCGTCGTCGAGCGCGAACCCGTTGTCGAGCGAGTCCTCCTGGATGCCCACGCCGCGCAGGTGGACCGGCTTGAAGTTCAGGTACAGGTGGCCGCTGACGACCTGGATGCTCTTGATCCCGCTCTGCAGCGAGTAGTCGGCGACGTGCGCACCGGCGATGTAGGCGTCGACGGTCAAGTTGTACAGATGCGGCGAGGTGGGCGACCACAGGTGCGGTGAGGCGACCGTGACCGTGCCCGTGAAGCTGGTCGAGGCGCCCGGCGAGACGGTCTTGGTGCCCAGCGGGACGAGCTCGCTGCCGTAGTGGCTGGTCAGGCGCACGCGCTCGTGGTGCGCGGAGTAGTCGTGCACGACGACCGTGTAGCGGACGGTCGCGGCGCAGCGGGCGCAGCGCAGCGCGGGCGTGACCAGCACCTGGGCGATGTCGACCTTGTGCACCTCGCGCAGGTAGACGTCGCGGAGGATGCCCGCGTAGTTCCACCAGCCGCCGACCGGGTCACCGGTGGTCGGCGAGATGAAGTAGGGCGGCAGCGAGGCGGCGCCGTGCTGGCTGTCGACCCGCATGACGAGCATGTTGCCGGCGCCCGGGTGCAGGTAGCGCGCGGGCAACTCGACGTCGAAGGGCAGGAACTCGCCGGTGTGGCTGGCGATCTCGTGGCCGTTGAGCCAGATGTCGGTCGAGTAGTTGACCGACTCGAAGGTCAGCAGCCAGGTGACGCCCGCCGCGTGCGCGGGCAACAGGAAGTCGCGCCGGTACCAGCCGACCTCGCCGCTGTAGCTCTGCATCGAGTAGTCCAGCGCGTTCCACGCGTAGGGGACGTCGACCGGCGTCCAGCCCGCGGTGGAGGTCTGCGCGGGCAGGTTCGCCCCGGTGCTGCGGAACAGCCAGGCGCCGTCGAGCAGGAAGCGGTTGCTCTGCCCGCTGACGTCGGTGATGTCGGTGGTCGGCGCGGTCGCCGTGTACGCGCCCGTCGGGGCGGGCGGCGGGGTGCCGACCGGCGGCGCCACGGTGGCGATCCCCGCCGGCGTGCTCGCCGAGATCGGGCCAGGGGCGGTCGGGGTCTGGCCCGTTGCCGCCGGCGCGCCGGGCAGCGTGATCGGCAGGCCCGGGAGCTGGGCGGGGGCGCCCGGCACGAGCACGAGCGCAAGCGCGGCGCCGGCGACCGCCAGCAACAGCCGCGCCGCATGGGCGCGCGCCCGGAAGGCCGCGCGGGCCGGCCTGGCGTTGCGCCGTCTCAATGACAGTCGGCCGTGTTGCCGATTGGTCGACTGAGGGTCAGGACCTTCACGTGCTCGCCGGTGATGATGTTGCCGGTGCGCTGCACGCTCGCGCACTGCACGACGGGCAGGCGGGCGGGCACCGACCAGGCCACGCGCGTCAGGCCGAAGGCCTTGGAGAGCGCGTAGGCCGTCGGCGAGCTGAGGTTGAGGATGTGCACCGACCCGGGCCGTTTGAGCTCGGCGGCGTTGGCGCGGGCGGTGGCCACGCACGTCGGCTTCTGCGCGCAGCCCGGCATCCCTGCCACCATGCGCGCCGGGTCGCCCCTGACCTGGGCCACCAGCACGGTGAGGATGTCATCGCGCTCGGCGTTCTCGGTCGAGAACCAGCGCGCGAGGATCGCGCTGACGACCAGGAAGAACAGGACCCCCGCGGCGATCAGGATGATGCGCAGGCGGCGCGAGCGGCGACGGGCCGGGGGCACGGAGAGGGCCATCCCAGCCGGGTAATGTGACAGACGCGCCGGCTCGGCTCGCCGCTCGTGAAGCTACGCCGGCGCGGGCGGCGCGTCGTCGGAGATCTCGAAGAAGCGCTCGACCGAGGCGATCTGGTGGGAGAGGCGGTCGCCCAGGCGGCGCGCGTGCTCGGCCGCGCGCGAGAGGAAGTCCTCCAGGCAGCGCTCGGGGTCATCGGGCAGCGGGTACACGTGGGCGATGTCCTGCTGGGCACAGGCGATCCCCATCGGCGGGCGCCCGTCGGCGAGCGTGCGCGCCGCGCACACCGGCGCGATCATCAGCTGACGCTCGGGGGCGCGCAGCGCGACCGGCATCAGCCGGTGGGCGGGCAGGCTCACCGGCAGGTCGATCGAACGGTCCAGGCGGACCGGCGACCCGGCGGCCTCGGCGAGCGGCTCGGCCCACACGGCCATCACCGTGTCGGCGGCGAGCAGCGCCTCGCGCAGCGCGTGAGCCTGGGCGACGTACAGCGCCTCGGCATCGTCGCGGTCCTCGGCGTCGCCGAGGTCCAAGTCACAGGGGACGCGCAGCAGCTCGCTGGCGGCGACCGCGCTACCGGCGCCACGCTCGCCATTGGCGACGTAGGTCTGGATCGTCGACAGGTCGCGCCGGCCGTGGAAGATGATCGTCAGCGCGCCGCACAGGGCGAGCCCGTCCACGCGCATCGCCACCGCCGTCCCGGCCCCCTGACCGCCCAGGAGAGCCCTCCGCAGTAGTTCGTCGGCTGGGTCCTGGGGGGGTGGATGCGGCTCGGTCACGGTACGGCTCACGCCGTGACCCCGGCTGCGCCGGAGGCCCGGCCTTCGCTTGAGAGGGTACCCTCTCCGATCGACGGCTACCGCGCATAGCTTGAACGGTGGTACGGCGTCTGCACTATCGACCGACGGTATGAAGCTTCTCTACAAACCGGTGGCAATCATCTGCGGCGTGATCGCCGGGATGCTCTCCAAGCGGGTGTTCGCGATGCTCTGGGGCCTCGTCGACGAGCGCGAGCCGCCCACGCCGTCAAACCGCGAGGCGCCGCTGTCGAGGGTCGTTCTGGCGGCGGTGATGGAAGGTGCGACGCAACGGGGTACTCGCGCGGCCGTGGATCGAGCCGGAGCGCGCACGTTTCACCACCTGATCGGCGTCTGGCCGGGCCCGCGCGAGCCGGCGCCCGAGCGCTGACGGCTCGCGGCGAAAACGCCTCGAGCGTCCGACGAGCTCGTGATCGTCTCTCGCGCCGCGTTCGCGGGGACCGACTTGGCCAGCGTACCCAGGCTGGTAAATCGAGCCCTGGGCAGGGGCTATGCCCCTGCCGCGAAGGCGGCAATCAGTGGTTATGCGACATCCGTCGGTGGGGTTCCCGCTGGACCTGTGCCGTCCCCGAAGGGGCCGTAGACCTAGTGGCACCTCCTGCAAGGAGGCACCACTAGAACAGCTGGTTCTCGCCGCCGAAGACCTCGCTGACCGAGTCGTCGGTGAAGATCCGGCGGATCGAGTCGGTCAGCAGCTCCGCGCACGGGAGCACGAGCACGTTCGAGGGCGCGCCAGAGGGGATCGGGATCGTATCGGTGACGACGATCTGCTCCAGGCCGGCGCTGGAGAGGTTCTCGAACGCGTCGCCGGAGAAGACGCCGTGCGTGGCCGCGGCGAACACCCGCCGCGCGCCGGCTTGGACCACGGTCTGGACCGCCGCCTTCAGTGTGCCGGCGGTGTCGATGATGTCGTCGACGATCACCGCGGTCTTGTCGCGCACGTCGCCGATCACGTAGCCGATCTCGGCGACCTGCTGGGCCGGGCGCTCCTTGGTGAGGACGGCGAGGTCCGCGCCGATCTTCTCGGCGAACTTCTTGTTGAGCTTGGCGCGGCCGACGTCGGGGGCGACGACGACGAGGTCCTGCAGGCCGAGGTCGGCGAAGTAGCGCGTGAGGATGAACAGGGCGGTCATGTGGTCGACCGGCTTTGAGAAGAAGCCCTGCACCTGTCCGGCGTGCAGGTCCATGGTCAGGACGCGGTCGGCGCCGGCGGCCTCGATCATGCGCGCGACCAGCCGCGCGGAGATCGGCTCGCGCGGCGCGGACTTCTTGTCCTGGCGGGAGTAGCCGAGCCACGGCGTGACGGCGATCACGCGGTGCGCCGAGGCGCCGACCGCCGCCTCGATCATCAGCAGCAGCTCCATCAGCGCGTCGTTGGCGTTCACGCCGGTGGCCGGGTTGCCGCACGTCGGCTGCACGATGAAGACGTCGGCGCCGCGGATCGATTCCTCATAGCGGCAGTAGACCTCTCCGTTGGAGAACGTCTTCAGGATGACCGGACCGAGGTCGACGTTGAGCTTGCCGGCGATCTTCGCCGCCAGCTCGGGGTTCGCCCGGCCCGAGAAGAGCATCAGGCGTTTGTCGTAATCGATCGGCAGGCTCGTGCCGGCACTGCGCGGATCGAGCGCGCTCACGGGGGAGGACGATACCTCAGCCACGAGCGCCCTCTGCCGCGCGGCGCGCCGCGAAGCCCTCGACGTTGACCTGGGGCGGGCGGCTGATGCCGAGCGCGCCCTCGGGCACGTCCTCGTTGATGACCGAGCCGGCGCCGGTGTAGGCGTCGTCGCCGAGCGTCACCGGAGCGACGAGCGTCGTGTCGACGCTGGTGTGCACGCGCCGCCCGATCACCGTGCGGCTCTTGACCCCGCGGTCGTAGTTGGCGGTGATCGTCGAGGCGCCGAGGTTGGCGCCCTCGCCGACGTCGGCGTCGCCGATGTAGCTCAGGTGCGGGACCTTGGCGCCCGGGCCGATGTCGGAGTTCTTGATCTCCACGAACGTGCCGGCCTTGGCGCGCTCGCGCAGCACGGTGCCCGGGCGCAGGTAGGAGAACGGACCGACGTTCGCGCTCGGGCCGACCTCGGCCTGCACGACGTAGGAATGGACGATGCGCGCGTCGTCGTGGACGGTGGCATCGATCAACGTGGCGTGCGGCCCCACGCGGCAGCCCTCCCCGATCTGCGTGCGCCCGCGCAGGCAGCAGCCGGGCTCGATCACCGTGTCCGCGCCGATCTGCACGCCGACGTCGACCAGCGTGCCGGCGGGCTGCTCGAAGCTGACGCCGGCGCGCATGTGCGCCTCGAGGATCTGCGCCTGGGCGATCGCGCGCACCTGGGCGAGCTGGACGCGGTCGTTGACGCCGAGCAGCTGGTCGCGCTCGGCGACGAGGTGCGCCCCGACCGTCGCGCCCAGCTCGCCGAGCGCGACGACGACCTCGGTCAGGTAGTACTCGCCCTGGGCGTTGGCGGTGCCGACGCGCGAGAGCGCGTCAAGCAGCGGCGCGCCGTCGAAGACGTACAGGCCGGCGTTGACCTCGCGGATCGCGAGCTGCTCGGGCGTCGCGTCCCCGGCGACCTTGGTCTCGACGATCCGCCGAACGGTCCCGTCGGCGGCGCGGACGATCCGCCCGTAGCCGCTCGGATCCTCCAGCTCGAAGGTCGCAACCGTCGCCGCGGCGCCGCCGGCGCGGTGTGCGCGCAGCAGGCCGGCGAGCAGCGCGGCGCTCACCAGCGGGGCGTCGCCGGACATCACCACGACCTGGTCGCCGGCGCCGATGTGCGCGGCGGCGGCGCGGGCCGCGTCGGCGGTGCCGAGCGGGCGCTCCTGCACGGCGATCTGCGTGCCCTGCGGGAGCTGGCCGTCGAGCGCGCGGTCCGGGCCGTCGACGACGACGATCCGCTCGATCTCCGCGGCGCGCGCGGCGTTGACCGGCCAGGCGATCATCGGCTGGCCGCACAGGTCGTGCAGGACCTTGGGCGTGCGCGAGCGCATGCGCGTCCCCTGGCCGGCGGCGAGGATGATCGCGGTCGCGGACGCGGGCTCCACGGCGTCATGGTATTGACGCGGGGACACCGGATCGAAACATCGCTCCCGCAACCTGCGGGGTTCGGTGCGCGTGGGCGCCGGTGGGCTTGACCGACGCCGTGTACTACATTCGCGCTTCCCCTTTGGGGGGTCGGCCAACGGGACAGGCCGCCAGGTTTTGGTCCTGGAGATCGGGGTTCGAGTCCTCGCCCCCCAGTCGCGTCAGCCGGCGCCGGTCAGCGCAGCGTCGAGCTGGCCTGATCGGCCGCCGGCGGCGAGCCGGACGGCCGCTGGTTGGCCAGGCCCGAGCTCGCGAGCGAGGAGGCGTCGAACACCTCGCGGCTCGGAGGCAGGGTCACCGCCGGCTGCGGGCCGTAGTCGTACAGGTCGGCGGTGATGCTCACCGCCGTGGCGCTCTCGGTCTCGCTGGGCACCTCCTGGAAGGTGAAGCTCTCGCGGCGCACCAGGTCGTGCGCGTCGATCCACACGTCGACCGGGAAGGTCGAGGAGCCCGTCAGCTGCTCGAGGGTCTGCGCGCCCGCCTTGGCCCCGGCCTGCTCGTTGGCCGGCACGAGGCTCGCCAGGCGGCCGAGCTCGATCGTGGCCTGGTAGTGGGTGGTGGGCACGCCGTCGATCCTCTGCGACCCGACGGTCTTGACCTTGCCGCCCGCGGCGCGTAGGTAATCGAGCAGCTGGGCCGGGTCGACCGAGGTCGCCGTGTCCAGCGAGCCCAGGCCGCTGCCGGCCGCGTGGCCCGCTGGGCTGAGATCGATCCGCACCCACGGGCGCCCGTCGGGCTCCTCGGTCGAGAGGGCGTGCGGCAGGTGCAGGTAGAAGTCCAGCCCAGCGAAGACCGCGTCGAAGCTCAGGGTGCTCGGCCCGCTGCTGCCGTTCAGGTCGAAGTCGAAGCGCAGCGTCGCCTCGTGCTGGCGCTGGTCGATCGAGCCGCTGCCGGTCGCGGTGATCGGCGCCGACAGCGCGGCGGTGCTGATCTGCTCGTGCAGGAGGATGCGGTAGCCGGCGCCCGCCCCGGAGATCTGGGCGGCGCGGGTGATCGGATCGCCACCCCCGCCGCAGCCCGCCAGTCCGGCGGCGAGCAGGACCCCGCCCGTGCACAGCAGCGCGGCCATCCCGAGCCGGGCGCTGCGGCGCGACGCGCCGGGCGCTCCCGAGCCGCCCGTGGACGTGGCCCCGCTCATCGCTCCCTCGCCATCGCTCGGGCGACGGTAGCGACTACCGCCGCCGCGCGCCTCGCCGGTCAGTTGCGGCCGCCGCGAGGGACGCGCCCGCCTTCGGCGCCCGCCTCGCTGGCCGGGCCGCTCGCGGCGGCGATCCCGAGCACCCGCATCGCCTTCAGGCCGAGGCTGAGCTTCTCGCGTCCGTCGCTGGAGCCGACATCCAGGCCGGAGAGCTCCTTGATGCGCTCCAGGCGGTAGTAGACGGTGTGGCGGTGGGTGAACAGGCGCTGGGCGGTGCCGGCCACGTTGCCGTCGGCGTCCAGGAAGGTCGCCAGGGTCTGCACCAGCCCGGTCTCGTACTGCTCGTCGTAGGCGACCAGCGGCTCGACGGTCTCGGCGTAGAAGCGCTGCAGCTCGATCGGGTCCTCGCTCATGGCCGACAGCAGCAGCCGGTAGGCGCCGGTCTCCTCGAAGGCGAGGACCTGCCGGTCGATGCTGCCCTCGGCGACGTTCGCGGCGAGCAGCGCCTCGTTGGCGGCGCGGGCCAGCTCGGCGGGGTTCTCGCACACGCGGCTGCGGCCGACGGCGAAGGTGTGTCCGGGCAGCGCGGCCTCGAGCTCGCGCAGGATGCCCTCGGCGGCGCGGGCCGCGAGCGCGTCGCCCTCGCCCGGGACGAGCAGCAGCGCCTCGGCGCCGTGGACGTCGATGCGGTCGGTCAGCGCGGCGATCGAGCGCGGCGCCGCGGCGCGCGCGCCGCGCTCGGCGACGGCGAGCATGCGGGCGCGCCAGCCCTCCTCGGCCGGCACCTGGGGGTGCGCGCGGGCGACGATCAGGCTCGCGCCGGCCTCGATCTCCAGGCCGAGCTCGCGGGCGCGGTCGATGACCACGTCGCGATCGCGCAGCTCGCGGCCGCGTAGCGCATGCAGGAACTCGGCGGCCGCCGCCTCCGAGGCGCGCTCGGGCGCGCGCACGCGCTCGACCTCGGCGGCGATCAGGGCGGCGATGAAGCGGACGACCGTCGGGTTGACCTCCGAGCGGGCGCGCAGGCGCAGCTGGCCGACCCCGACGTCGGCGACGCGCAGCGGCAGGATCTCCACGCCGGTCCCGCCGGCGAGCAGCGAGCGCTCGTCCGCGGGCGAGCGCGCGGCGACCGCGAGCGTCGCGCCGGCGGCGTCGGAGACGCCGATGCTGGCGTCCAGGGCGCGCGCGGCGGCCCGCACGACCTCGGGCAGCCCCGCGCCGGATTCCACGGCGTCGGAGACCGCGGCCAGGGGTGCGAGCTCATCGGGCGCGGCCATCGGACGCGGCCGTGCGGGCGCCGGTCGAGCCACAGGGCTCAGCGACTCTCCGCGCCCGCGGCGGTGTCCCGGCGGCGCGCGTCAGCGCGCGGCGGCCGGCCCTCCGGCACGATCACAATCGGTCCCAGAAGTAGACGACGGCGGCGCCGCCGGCCAGGCCCACACCCACGAACGCGGCGAGCACGTACAGGCTGAGGAAGGCGGCCGCCAGCCGTTCGCGCAGCCGGCTGTAGGCCGTCCAGGACGGGATGAGGATCAGCGCGACGTACGCGACGAGGGCGAGGGTGCCACCGGCGACACCCACCAGCTCGGTCACGGAGGAATTGCTCATGGTGAGCGCTCAATTGTGACGCACCGTGCCGACACGCGGCTCGCTCCCGCTCGCGCCGACGGGCTCGGCCCAGCGGGCGGGCGGGCCCTCCGAGCCCCGGCCGGCGGCCGCCCGTGCGGCGGCGCTCGCCGCGGCCGGCCCGCCGGGCCCCGGGAACAGGCCGAGCACCGTCGGCCCGGACCCGCTGACCAGCGCGTGCTCGGCGCCGAGCTCGAGCGCGAGCTCGAGCGTGCGGGTCAGTTCGGGGCGCAGGCCCAGCGCCGCCGGCTGCAGATCGTTGGCCACCGAGAGCCCGGTGCGCAGCGGCTCGACGAGGCGGTCCAGCTCCGCCTGCGGTCGCGCCAGCCCGAGCCGGTCGGCCTCGCGGTAGACCGCGGCGGTCGAGAGCCCCTCGTCGCTGGGCAGCACGAGCACTCCGAACGGCTCTCCGTCCGGCAGCCGCTCCAGGCGCTCGCCGGCGCCCCGGGCGAGCACGCGCCCCGGCCGGACCTGCGCGGGGACGTCGGCGCCCAGCCCGGCGGCGAGCTCGAGCAGCAGCGCCTCCTGGCCACGGCCGCTGGCCGCCGCGCACAACCGCAGCGCCGCGGCGGCGTCGCCCGAGCCGCCGCCCATGCCGGCGGCGACCGGTACCTGCTTGTCGATGTCAAGGCGCCACGGCGGCCCGGACCAGCCCGTCGCCGCCCGGAAGGCGGCGATCGCCGCCAGTGCGAGGTTCTCGCCCTCCACGCCCGGGCAGCGGACCTCGTCTCCCGCCGCCTCGGGCGCCTCGCTCAGCGTCAGCTCGTCGGCGAGCGAGACCGACTGCATCACGGTCACCAGCTCGTGGCGGCCGTCCTCGCGCGTCGACCCCAGGAACAGCCCGAGGTTGATCTTGGCCGGCGCAAGCGCCCGCCACGCATCACTCATCGCACCGCTTCCGGGTTTGTGGTCGCCATACGCTGCGAATCCCGGAATCGATCGGCGCCCCCGCGTGCGGAACGACCGTTCCGCAGCGACGCGTGCTGGGTTGCCGTGCATATAGGGGACGCAAACCCGGCAACCGCCGCGCCGCACCCACGCCGAGGCGCCCCCCGCACGCTCGGCCTGCGCCGCAGCCGGAACGCCCGCATCGCCGCCGGCGCAAGGTTCTCGCCCTTGACTGCGGGGCACACAAGCTCGTCGCCCTCGCCGACAGCGTGAGCGCGTCGGCGAACGAGACCGACGGCATGACGCGCACGAGTTCGTGCCGTCCGTCCGCCCGACTCGGCCCGAGGAACAGGCCGAGGTTGATCTTTGCGGGAGCAAGGGCCGTCCAGACCGCGCTCATCCGGAATCGTCCTTCAGCGAGCTCCGCGGCGGCTCCCCAACCGCGCCGGACCGGCCAACCCAATCACCGGAGGGTCCTTCGTCGCCCGCGGCCGAAGGCGAGGACGGACGAAGGACCCGCAGCCGCTCCGCGAGCTCGGCGAACTCGGCCGGGGTCAGGCGCTCGGCGCGCTCGTCGGCCGGGTGGCCCATCTCGACGAGCGCCACCCGCGCGCGTTCGCGCACGCCGGCAGGCGCGCCGGCGGCGAGCGAGAGCGAGCGCGCGAGCGCCTTGCGCCGGTGCGCGAACGCGCCGTGGACGAGGTCGACGACCGCCGCCGGCGCCGGCGGCCCGACGCGCTCCAGACCGAGCAGCACTGAGTCGACGTTGGGCACCGGGGAGAACACCGTCCGCGGGACCGCCCGCAGCACGCGCACCTCGCAGCTCAGCTGCGCGAGCACCGAGGTCACGCCGTAGACGCGGCCGCCCGCCGGCGCGGCGAAGCGCTCGCCGACCTCGCGCTGGACCATCGTGACCCAGCTGCGCACGCTCGGCAGCTCGGCCACCGTGCGCAGGATCGCGCTCGCGGCGATCCCGTAGGGCAGGTTGGCGACCACCTTCTCCGGCGCCGGCTCCAGCGCGGCGAGGTCGACCGCGAGCGCGTCGCCCCAGTGCAGCGACACGTTCTCGCGGCCGGCGAGCGCCTGGGCCAGCGGCAGGCGCTGGTCGAGCTCGACCACGTGCAGGTACCGCACCCGCTCGGCCAGATGCACGGACAGGACCCCGAGGCCACCGCCGATCTCGAGCACGACGTCCTCGGCCGCCAGCCGCGCCGCCCGCTCGATGACGCCGAGCAGGTTCGGGTCGACCAGGAAGTTCTGGCCCAGCCGGGTGCGACTCATCGTTTTGAACCTCGGAGAAGGCGCGGCGCATGCGCCGCGCCCGGCGCCGCGCATGCGCGGCGCCGCCGGTCGG
>DATAWZ010000205.1:0-34785 GCA_036266975.1 Solirubrobacteraceae bacterium | reverse complement strand
CGGCGCTCGGTTTCGCTCATCGCCATCTCCACGAACGATCGCCCGTATTTGTGACGGACGGCGGTGGGTGCGCGCGCTACGCGGGGCGGAAGCGACGCTCGAGCACGGCGGCGATGGCCGCCATGCGGGCCTCGCTGAGCGGCCCGCCGCGGCGCAGCTGCCGGGCCAGCGCGCGGGGCGCGAGAAGGGGAAAGCCGCACACATTGAGCGTGCGGGTGAGTGGCGGCGCCCCCTCGACGAGCCGGCGGGTGGGGTTCACGAAGCACAGCGCCCCCTGAACGGGGACGGCGTCGTCGACCTCGGCGACGGCGTCGGCGACCGCTTGGACCTGGGCGCGCAGGCGCTCGAGCACCGCGGTGCGGTCGCGCCCGTCGATGCGCAGGCGCGCCTCGCCGAACAGCGGTCGGGTGACCGCGATGCGGCCGGTCCGGCGGCGGGTGTCGATCACGTGGACGCCCGAGGGCGCGACCGCGATGTGATCGATCCCCTGCGATTCGGGGTCGGGCACGCGGTCGTGGAGCACGATGACCGACGGGCAGTGGCGGGCGAGCGAGGCGGCGACGATGCGCTCGGGGTCTGCGGCGGAAGGGCCTCGTCCGCCTGTCGGTCGATGCCGGGCCATGTTCTCTAGATCGGCGCGCGAGAGGGCGCGCTTGACCGCTCCGCTTAGACTGCCGCCGTGACCGCGTTTACGCACTGCAACCTCCGGAGGGACGTCGAGGACACCGCTCCCTCCTTCAACATCGCGCCGGACGTAGAGGCTCGGTTCTCCCGCGACGTTCTCGAGTGCGAGAAGGGCGCCGTCGGCTACTTCCGCCTCGCGCCGAACAAGCGCTTCCCGTTCGCGCACCGCCAGAAGCTCCAGGAGGAGACCTACGTCGTGATCGGCGGCGGCGGGCGGATGAAGATCGGCGACGAGATCATCGACCTCGCGCCGCTCGATGCGGTGCGCGTGGTCCCCGAGGTCGGTCGAGCGCTCGAGTCGGGTCCCGACGGCCTCGAGTACGTCGTCTTCGGTGCCCCCCACACCGGGCCGGGCGACGGCGAGATGGTCGAGGGCTTCTGGACCGAGTAACCGCCCCGGGCGGCGTCGCATCCTGAATTTCCGTCGCCGGGCGCATGCTTTCCAGGACGCGCCGCGGTCGGAGGCGGGTGCCGGGCCGTGTAGGCGCACTCGCCGTCGTTGCGTCCTGGATTTGACGGTCTGGCCCGTCTTCTCCGGGACGCGCGCTCCGACGAGGCGGCCGTGGGGCGTCGCGTCCTGGATTTCCGTCGCCGGGCGCATGCCTCCCAGGACGCGCTGCATCGGAACGAGCGTTCCGCGTCGAGCCGGTGCGCCGGCCGAAGGTTCGCGCGCGCGTAGCCGACCTCGTACGGTCGCGTCCTGGATTTCAAGCTCCAGGCGGACGTTTTCCAGGACGCGCCGCGTCGGGGACCGCGCGCCCGCCGGGGGTCAGGCGTCGATCGGTGCGGTCGGGCCGGGGCTGCCCGTGGGCGACTCGGACGCGAGCGCGCCGATCTCGCCGATGAGGCGATAGAGCTCCCCGCGCGCCTCCGCGGCCCCCGAAGCGTGCGTGGTCAGCTCCGCGCACGAGCGCGTGGCGGACTCCTCGAGCTCGGCGATGCGCGCCTGCAGCTCGGCGGCGTATCGGTCGCTGTTGGCGAGGGCGTCGCGGCGCAGCTCGACCGCGCGCTCGTCGGCGGCCTGTAGCTCGGCGTCCCGGCGCGCCTCGATCAGCTGCGCCGCGCGCCGGCGCAGGTCGGCGATCGCCTGGTTCGTCGCCTGGCGCAGCGCCTCTGCCCCGTCGGGGTCCGGGGCTGCCGGCTCCGCTGAGGCCGCCTCAGCCCGCGCCGCCCCGTCCGCAGACGCGTCAACCACCTGGCCGGCGTCAACCGCCTGCCCGGCGTCAACCGCCTGCCCAGCGTCGGCCGCCGGCACCGGCGCGTCGACCAGGTGCGCCGCACCGGCGGTGAAGTCCTTGTTGCGGATGAGCAGGAAGCTCAGCACCGCCGACGCCCCGGCGATGCACGCCCCGATGAGCAGGATGTTGTTCAGCCCGCTGACGTAGCTCGCGCGCAGGACGGCCGAGGCGTGGCCCATCGCGGCGTGGGGGAGCGCGTGCAGCGCGGTGACCGGGTCACCGCCCGAGGCGGTGGAGGCGAACTGGTGCGCCGCCGCGGGCGTGACGCCCACGGCGCCGCTGAGCCCATGCAGGAGCGTGCGCCGCACGTGCGTGGCGAAGATCGACCCCAGCGCGGCGACGCCGGTGGCGACGCCGACCTGGCGGAAGGTCGTGTTCATCCCGGAGGCCATGCCCGCGTCCTGTGGCTCGACCACGCCGATCGCCGTCGAGGCGAGCGGCGGGTTGATCAGGCCGGTGCCGGCGCCGCCGACGATGAGGCCGGGGATGAAGTGGGTCCAGTGGGTGTGCGGGCCGATGTTGCGCAGCAGCAGCACGCCGACCGTCACCAGGCCCAGGCCCGACCCGATCAGCACCCGGATCGGCACGTGGGTGGTCAGGCGCCCGGCGACCATCGAGGTCAGCAGGATCCCGCCGGAGAGCACGAGCAGTCGCAGCCCGGCTTGGAGAGGGGAGTACCCGAGGATGTCCTGCAGGTACAGGGTGAAGTAGAGGAGCATCGCGAACAGGCCAGCGGCGAGCCCGAAGGCGGCGATCGAGCCGCCGGCGAACGTCGGCTTGCGGAACAGCCGTAGGTCGAACATCGGCTGGCGCTGCAGCGCCTCGGCGATCAGGAAGATGATCAGCAGCCCGCCGCCGCCGGCCAGGCAGGCCACGACGGTCGTCGCGTGCCAGCCCAGTGTGCTCGTCTTGATCAGCCCGTAGGAGATCGCACCCAGTGCGCCGCTGAAGGTGACCAGGCCGATCAGGTCGACCCGGCGGGCCTGGCCGGGCCGGGACTCCTCGACGTGCAGCAGGGTCAGGAAGAGCCCGATCACGCCGATCGGCACATTGACCAGGAAGATCCAGCGCCAGGAGAGCTCGGTGGTGAGTGCCCCGCCGACGACCGGCCCGATCGCGACGGCCAGGCCGGTGATCGTGCCCCACACGCTGAAGGCGACCGCGCGCTCGCGGCCGCGGAAGGCCGCGCCGAGCAGCGCGAGCGAGGTGGCGAACAGCATCGCGCCGCCGACGCCCTGGGCGCCGCGCGCGAGGTTCAGGAACAGCGGCGTGCTCGCCACGCCCGAGAGCAGCGAGCTGGCGGTGAAGATGACCAGGCCGAGCGTGAACAACAGCCGCCGGCCGAATAGGTCGGCGAGCGAGCCGGCGGTCAGCAGCAGCGCGGCAAGCAGCAGCGAGTAGGCGTCGACCACCCACTGCACGTCGTTGAAGCTCGAGTGCAGCGCGCCCTGGATGTTGGGCAGCGCGACGTTGACGATCGTGACGTCCAAGAGCAGCATGAACGTCGCGACGCAAACGACGATGAGTGTCCACCACTTGCGATCCATCTCCACCCGGATACCCGTTATCCACTTTCCTCATATCGCAAACCGTTCATGAGGAGGTCGAGCAGCCGCGAGGCCTGCTCGCGCTGCTCGGGCGCGCCGGCGGTGAGCGAGATCCCGCTCAGGCTCGCGAGCACGTCGGCCGGATCGATGTCGATCCCCGCCGCGTCGAGCAGCGTGCCGATCGCGCCCCGCAGCCGCGTGCGGCTCTCCTCGAACGGGTTGCCGCCGGAGGCCACGACCGCGCGCAGCGCGTCGGCCATGCCGCGCTTGGTCGCCATGTAGTCGATGAAGCGGTCCATCCACTCGCGCAGCGCGCGCTCGGGCGGGAGCGTCTCGAGCAGCTCATCGGCGGCGTCGCAGAGCCGCGCGAGCTCGTTGCGGTAGGTCGCCTCGACGAGCGCCTCGCGCGTGGGGAAGTGGCGGTAGAGGGTGCCGATGCCCACGCCGGCCTCCTTGGCGATCGCCTCGAGGCTGACCTCGGGCCCAGCGCCCGAGAACGCCCGCACGGCCACCTCGAGCAGTCGCTCGCGGTTGCGCTGCGCGTCGGCGCGCAACGGCCGGGTGGCGGATGGCTCAGACACTCATACTAAGCGGAGACTCCTCCGCTTATGCTACGATCCTTCCACAACCGGAGGTTACTCCGTTTCCATCGTCGACCGAGGAGAAGGCGATGCCGATCACCACTCCATACAACGACGAGACGACGGCGATGCAGGTCGTCGAGGGCCTCGACCTCAGCGGCAGGCGGATCATCGTGACCGGGGGCGGATCGGGGATCGGGGTCGAGACGGCCCGGGCGCTGGCGAGCGCCGGCGCCGACGTGACGATCGCCGTGCGCACGCCGGCGGAGATCGGCCTGCCCAGCGCGCACCTGGATCTCTCGGACCCCGCCTCGGTGGACGCCTTCGTCGCCTCCTGGGAGGGGTCGCTGCACGCCCTGGTCAACAACGCCGGCGTGATGGCCTGCCCGGAGACGCGCACGCCCCAGGGGTGGGAGCTGCAGTTCGCCACCAACCACCTCGGGCACTTCGCGCTGGCCACCGGCCTGTACGAGGCACTGCGCGCGGCTGAGGGTGCCCGCGTGGTGTCGGTGAGCTCGAGCGGCCACCTGCGCTCGCCGGTGGTCTTCGACGACATCCACTTCGAGCGCCGCCCGTACGAGCCGTGGGAGGCCTACGGCCAGGCCAAGACGGCCAACGTCCTGTTCGCGGTCGAGGCGACCAGGCGCTGGGCGGACGACGGGATCTTCGTCAACGCGCTGATGCCCGGTGCGATCCGCACCCCGCTGCAGCGCCACCTCGACGAGGAGGAGCTCGAGGAGATGCGCCAGCGGATCGACTCGACCAGCGACCTGAACTGGAAGACGCCCGAGCAGGGCGCGGCGACCTCGGTGCTCTGCGCGGTCTCGCCGCTCCTGGAAGGCGTCGGCGGGCGCTACTTCGAGGACGGCAACGAGGCCGGCCCCAACCAGCCGGGCACGCGCCGGGGCTACGCGCCGTATCCCCTCGATCCCGACGCCGCGGCGCGGCTGTGGGATGTCTCGCTCCAGACGCTGGCCGGTGCCGGCCGTCAGGCGGCGAGCGCGACCTGATCGCCGCGGCGGATCGTCCCGGTCCGCACGACCTCGGCGTAGGCGCCCACGTGCGCGTCGTTGTGCTGAGCAGCGGCGCGCAGGATCCCAGGGTCGCGCGGCAGATCGCTCTGGGGCAGCGTGGTCATCACGCAGCGCGGGCACTGCGAGGTGATCCGCAGCTGGACCTCATCGCCGATCGAGATCGTCGCCCCGACCCAGCCGCCCTCGGGGAACGGCTCGCCTTCCGGCGGCGACTCGATGACGATGTTGGGGCGAAAGCGGCGGACCTCGAAGCGTCCGGCGGGATACAGCGCGCGCAGCCGGTCAAGCGTGGCGGTGGTGAGGACATGCACCGGGGCGAGGTCGAAGAACGTCCCGATCGGCATCGTCTCGTCCGTCACCGCGTCGCGGTCGGGCCAGTACTCCTCGAGCACGGGCTCGTCGGGCACCGCGCTCTGCAGCTGCCCGGCACGGCCGAGCATGCTCGACAGCGCGCGCTCGAAGCCCCCGTCATCGCTGCGGGTGACCGAGCCGTCCGGAAGGGTGACCTGGACCGGCGGGATCGCCTCCGCTGCGTCGGGGAGCGCCACCAGCGCCGCGCGACAGTCGAACAGGTGCGGCCACTTCTTGGGGTTCTTGGCGCTGGCGACCTTGCCGGTGTCGGGGTCGACGATCGCGTAGACGCGGTCGCCGGCGAGCCCGCGCTCGACCAGGCGCGTGGCGTTGATCTCTTCGCCCATCATCGACTTCACCGGGTAGCGCCACAGGGCCACCACCGATCCAAGGCTCTCAGCGCCCGTCACCGGGGGGATTGTGGTCGCGGGGCCGCTCGTCGTCATCGGTCAGGCGGTCGAAACCCGCCCGACACTCCGTCCAAGCCTCAGGCCGCCGCGCGCGGCCGCATGTCGCGCAGCCGCGCGGCGAGCTCGAGTGGAGTCACCCCGCCGTGGCGCCTGCGCGCCTCGGCGGGCGTGAGCACCTCCGGCGAACGAGCGGCCACGCCCCGAAACGCGGGCTCGACCACCGCGCGCGTCGACGGGGAGATGGCCGAGAGCAGCGCGAGCTGAGCCGACGTGCTCGCGGCGACCGCCCGGAAGTGGGCGCGCATGACCGGGGCGACGGCGGCGTCGACCGCGGCGGGCTGCCGCAGCCCGCCCAGCTCGCGCATCCACTGCGACATCGTCGCGATCGTCGCCGCGCGCAGCACGGCGCTCGCCACCCGGGCGCCGGGCGCGGCGATCCGCGGCAGCGGCGGGAAGATCACGTGGGCGTTCAGCAGGTGGTCCATCATCGCCTGGGTCGCCTCCGAGGCGGCCAGGCGCGGCCGCACGGAGGCGAAGTACGCGCGGATGCCCTCGCGCGAGCGCGGGACCGCGGCCGGGTCGCAGGTCTGCAGCTCGGCGGCGACGGCGCACTCGTTCCAGTAGGCGGTCTGGTCCTCGGGGCTCAGCGGCCCCGGGCCGTAGCGCTCGTAGGCGTACAGCACCGAGTGCCAGCCGGTGAGCAGGATCCACAGCTGTGAGTCGGGGTCGTTGGCGTCGTAGCGCAGGCCGCTGACCGGCTCGATGCCGTTGGCCTGCGCGTGCACCTTGACCAGGATCTCCGAGGCCCGGATCACCGAGCGGCTGTCGCCGAAGGCGACCGTGGCGAAGTAGCGGATCGTGCGGTCGTAGCGCGTGCGCGGACGCGTGCGGACCGCGTCGGTGGCCTCCACCGACGCGAGCAGGAACGGGTCGAGCTCCTCGACGACGACCGCGCGCTGAAAGCCGACGGTGAGCGAGGTCGGATGGCCCCAGACGCGCCAGGTGACCGACCCGGGTCCGAAGAACCCGTAATCCTCATGGGGTGCGATCGATCGAGACATGCCCCGAGAATACTACGGCTCCGTAGTATTTGCAAAGAATGGCCTCCCGGCCCCGCCGCCCCTACACCCCGCGCATGCCGATGCAGGAGCGCCGCGAGCAGTTGCTCGACGCCGCCCTGGCCGTGATCGCCCGCGACGGCTACGGAGGCGTCTCGATCGAGGCGATCGCGCGCGAGGCCGATGTCACCCGCCCGGTCGTCTACGGCGCCTTCGACGGCCTCGGCTCGTTGCTGTACGCGCTGCTCGACCGCCAGGAGAAGCGCGCGCTGCGCCAGCTCGCGATCGCGCTGCCGCTCGACCTTTCGCCCGACGATCCCGACGCGGCCCTCGTCGCCGCCGTGGGCGACCTCTACGACCTGATCGCCCGCGACCCGATGACCTGGCGCCCGATCCTGCTCGCCCCCGAGGGCACCCCGCCGCCGGTGCGCGAGCGCATCGACCGCGACCGCGACCTCGTGCGCCGCCGCCTGCAGGCGCTGCTCGAGCAGAAGCTCAAGACCGACGAAGGCGTCGATCCCGAGATCGTCGCCCACGCGCTGCTCGCCGTCGGCGAGCACTTCGGGCGCCAGATCCTCGACCAGCCCGACCGCGTCGACCGCGAGCGGCTGATCGGGACGGTGCGCGGGCTGCTCGCGGCGCTACGGTGAGCCCGTGGCCGACTGGGAGCAGGTGCGCCGCCTCGCGTTGGAGCTGCCCGAGACCAGCGAGCGGCTCTCGCGCGGCTCGGTGCAGTGGCGCGTGTGCGACAAGCTCTTCGTGTGGGAACGCCCGCTGCACAGGACCGACGTGCGCGCGCTCGGCGAGGATGCGCCCCGCGGGGAGATCCTCGCCGCCCGCGTCGAGCATGAGCTCGCCAAGCAGGCGCTGCTCGCCGACGACCCCGAGGTGTTCTTCACGATCCCGCACTTCGACGGTTACCCGGCCATCCTCGCGCGGCTGGAGCGGCTCGGCCCGGAGGACCTCACCGAGCTGGTCGTCGAGGCCTGGCTCGCCCGGGCGCCGCCGCGCCTCGCGCAGGGCTACATCGACACGCAGCTCCGCTCCGAATAGAAACCTCGAAACAAACCGGGCGTCCGCCCGTTGCGACCGTCCGAGGACGATGCGCGCGCGATGGAACGCACCCGTGGCGCTGACGGCGAGGCGGTCGCCGTCAGCAGCCGCGGACTGACGCGAGGCGCCGGCCGGCGTAGCATCGGGGGGACCGGCAACCGCGATCACGGGAGGAGCGAACCGTGGCGACTGTGGCAGCACCACTCCTGGTGAGCACCAGCGACGATGGCGTGGCGACGCTCACGCTCAACCGACCCGACCAGCGCAACGCGCTCTCGCTGCAGCTGATGCGGGCGGTGACCGACGCGCTGCACAACCTGAGAGACGACGACGTGCGCGCGGTGATCCTCGCCGGCGCCGGGCCGGCGTTCTGCGCCGGACACGACCTGGGGGAGATGGTCGGGCTCGACCTCGACGGCTACCGCGAGGTCTTCGCGGTCTGCACGACGATGATGAAGGCGATCCACGACCTGTCCCAGCCGGTGATCGCGCGCGTGCACGGGATCGCCACCGCGGCCGGCTGCCAGCTCGTCGCCGCCTGCGATCTGGCCGTGGCCAGCAGCGCGGCCCGGTTCGCCACGCCCGGCGTGAAGATCGGGCTGTTCTGCTCGACCCCCATGGTCGAGCTGAGCCGCGCGGTCGGGCGAAAGCGCGCGCTCGAGCTGCTGCTCACCGGCACGCCGATCGACGCCCCGACCGCCGCGGACTGGGGCCTGATCAACCGCGTGGTCGAGCCCGAGGAGCTCGAGCCCGCGACCGCCACGCTCGCGGGGCAGATCGCCGCCGCCAGCCCGCTGATCGTCGGGATCGGCAAGCAGGCCTACTACCGCCAGATCGATCTGAACCTCCCCGACGCCTACAGCCACTGCCAGGAGGTCATGAGCCACAACGCGATCGCGCTCGACGCGCAGGAGGGCATGTGCGCCTTCCTGCAGAAGCGCGAGCCGGTCTGGCAGAACCGCTGAACGGCGCCCGTCAGCGCGCCATCACGGCGGTGACGATCTGCTCGGCGAGATGGAGCGCGTCGCGGTCGATGCCGGCGAACCGCCCGGAGCCCCACGTGTGCAGCCACGGCAGCCCGAGCACGTGCAGCCCGGGCGTCCGGCGCGCCACGCCGCGGTCGTGGTCGGGGTCGCCGTCGTCGTCGAGGAACGGGACCTGGACCCACGACCAGTCCGGGCGAAAGCCGGTGCACCAGACGATCGCGCTGACCTCGGCCTCGCGCAGCGCGAGGGGCCGCGGCGCCCCGTGGCCAGGCTGCCAGACCGGGCGGTACACGGACGGCCCCTCGCCGGTCGCGATGTCCTGCTCGGCGATCCAGCGATCGATGCCCGCGTTGATCCGGTTGTAGGTCGCGTCGGCGCGGTCGAGCCGCTCGCGCAGGTCGTCGGCGAACGCGGCCACGCCGTCCTCGATCCCGCGCAGGCGCCCGTGCAGGATCATGCCCTCGCGGGCGAACGCGCGCAGGTCCAGGTCGCGCCCGCCGTCGCGCCCGGTCACGTAGTGGTTGGCCTCCCGGCGCGCGAGGTTCCCGTCGGGGTGATCCTCGAAAGCGAGGTCGTAGTGGCCCATGTCCTGGAGCCAGCGCACCACGTCGCGGCCGCGATAGACGCGCGCGCAGCGCGGCGCGTCGCCGACGCACAGGTGGACGTGCCGCCCGGCGAGGTGCAGGTCCTCGGCGATCTGCGCGCCGGACTGCCCGGTGCCCACTACGAGCACCGCGCCGGGGGGGAGCTGCGCGGCGCACCGATATGAGCTCGAGTGCCGCTGGACGACCGATTCGGGCACGTCCCAGCGCGGCGCCCACGGCCGGTGGTAGCCCCCGACCGCGAGCACGACCTGCTCGGCGCGCAGCGGGCCGGCGCTCGTCCGCAGGACGAACGCGTCCTGAGACCACGAGAGCCGCAGCACCTCGACGCCCTCGAACAGCGGGCAGGGAAAGCTCGCGCGAAACCCGCCCAGGTAGTCGAGGATCTCCGACTTCACCATGAACCCGTCGGGCTCGGGTCCGGCGTACGGATATCCAGGCAGACGGCACTGAAAGTTCGGCGTGACCAGCGTGAACGCGTCCCAGCGCTCCTCGCGCCAGGAGTGAAAGGCGTGCGAGCGCTCGAGGACGACGTGCTCGACCCCGTGGTCGAGCAGGCGCCGGCTCATCGTCAGCCCGGCCTGGCCACCGCCCACGATCGCGACCGGGATCCGCTCGGGCAGACGGCCCATCACACCGTGATCAGCGGCTCGGCGGCGCGATAGGTGTCCGGGCGCAGGTCGCGAATCGGCGACAGCGCGCGCCGGGCGCGCTCGAGCGCGGCCTCCAAGTCGAAGCTCGCGACCGCGAGCCCGGGCTCGGTCCCGGTCTGGGCGACCACGTCTCCGCCGGGCTCGACGATTCGCGCCCCTCCGAGGAAGCGCAGCGAGCCGAAGCTCCCGGTTTGGTTGGCCGAGGCGACGACGAGCGAGTTCTCCGCCGCCCGTGCGCGGTCCCAGAGCTCGGCGCGGCGCCACTGGCGATCATCAAGCAGATTCTCCGCGGCGTTGGTCGCGCTGCACGGCCAGGCCGAGGCCGTCGCGATCACCTCGGCCCCGTCGAGCGCGAGCGTGCGTGCCGCCTCGGGGAAGGCCTTGTCGTAACAGATGAGCATCCCGAGCCGACCGACCGGGGTGTCGAAGGCGCTGAGCGCGCTGCCCGGGGTCGTGATGCGCCCCTCGTGCAGCGGCATGTGCACCTTGCGATGCAGCCCGTGCAGCCCTTCGCCGCTCACGCAGGCGACGACGTTGTGGCGCACGCCTCGGCCTCCGTCCTCGAAGAAGCCGATGCACACGACGAGCTCTCCGGCGAGAGCCATCACGCGGCGCAGTTCGGGGCCCTCGGGGTCGAGTGCGGGCGGTGGCTCGACCTCGTCATGCAGGCTCTCCACGTAGCCGCCGAGCGCGGCCTCGGGGAGCACGACCAGCCGGGCGCCGGCGGCGCGGGCCTGCTCAAGCAGCCACCGCACGGTCGCAAAGCACTCCTCCAGGTCGCGGGTGAACGGCGCGGCGGCGGCGGCGATGGTCAGCTCGGGCATGGCGACTGCGGGTCGTGGGCGGGGCCGAGTCCGGTGACGACCGAGTCGGCAAGGACGGTGGTGCACGCGCCGTCGGGCCAACGGACCCGTACGCCAGGCTCGACGCACAGCTGACCGCAGCGGGCCCCGACGGCCTCGCCGGCCGACGGTGGCGGCGCGGCGGGCGCGTCGGCGCTCACCAGGGCGAAGCCGGGAAAGCAGGTCAGCCAGTCGCCGGCGGCGACCCCGGCGGGCCGACAGATGCGCGCGATCTCGACTTCCGCTCCGCAGCCGCAGGCCTCGGCGAGCATCCCGACCGTCCCCAGCACTCCCGCCATCGAAACGTCCTTGGCCGCACGCGGCCGGCCGACGGCGACCGCCCCGAGCATCGCGGCGAGCTCCTCCCGTGAGCGCCGCGTGGAAGAGTCCCATTGCGTGCGCCCGTAGCCCGGGCGCCAGCCGCCCTGTAGGTCGGCGGTGACCGTGAGCGCATCGCCCGGGCGCCCGCCGCCGGCGGGCACCGGCGAGCAGGTGCGGCCGAGCCCGGTGACGCTGAGCGCGCCGGCGACGGCGAGCTGGGTGTGCCCGCCCAGGATGGGCAGGGCGAACGCGTCCGCGCCGGCTCGTAGGCCGCCCACCACGCGTGCCGCGTGCGCGCGATCGACCGCGCCGAGCGCGTCGAGCGCGCCGACCGGCGCCGCGCCCATCGCGCCGAGATCGTGCGCGGTGACGAGCATCGCGCACCAGCCCGCCCATTCGGGGTCGCGCTCGACCATCGAGGGCAGGATCGCGTCGGTGCACGCGACGAGGTCGCTGCCAGGGACCGGCGCGCCGTCGTCGCCCAAGAAGGCCCCCGGGGCGAGCATCGGACCGACGAGCCCCCCGAGCTCGGACTTGGTGCGCGCCACGAGCGCCGCGACGCGCCCGCCGTCCCAGCGCATCAGTCGGTGCACGCGGCCGGCGATCGACGCCGTGCCCACCGCCTCCCACCCCAGCCGCTGGAAGAAACGCACGTGCCGCTCCTGCACGGTGGCGTCGAACCGCAGCGCGCCGACGGCCAGCGACACCGCGCATGCCGCGCGCACGAGCGCCGCCCCGACCTGCCCACGTGCGGGGCCGGGCGCGCACGCGAGCCGGCTGCCCGCCCACCACCCCAGCGCGGCGTCCGAGCACGCCGGATGCAGCCGCACCCCGCCGAGCACCTCGCCGCCCAGGCCGACGGCGACGAGCACACGCGTGTGTGGCGAGGCGTCGTGGTCGTCCAAGTCGCGCACCGGAAAGAGCCCCTGCTCGACCACGAAGGAGCGGTGACGCAGAAGCAGGTATTCGCGGTGTGCGCGCGTGCCCGGCTCGGCCGGCGCGATCAGATACCCCGGGGTCGGCGCACACTCAGCCGGCGGAGAGAAGAGCTCGCTCAGCGCGCTCATCCGCCACAACTCCCGAGCGCCGAGCAGGCGCCGCACGCCGCGCAGCCGGCGACCTGGTCGGAGCCGCGCATCTGCGCCGCGCGCAGGGCGCGGGCGACGCGGCGGGTCACGTCGGTGAGCCCCCGCGGGTCGGGCGCCGGAACGCCGTCCCGATATGCGAGCGACCCTTCCAGCGGCCGGTACGGCACCACGAACGGATAGACGCCCATCCCGATCAGCCGCTCGGCGCCGGCAACGAGGGCGTCGGAGTCCTCGCCCAGCCCGACGAGCAGGTAGGTCGAGACGCGGTTGACGCCGAACACGCGCACCGCCTCGGCCCACGCCTGCTCGTAGCGCGCGATCGGCACCTCGGCCTTGCCGGGCGTCCAGTGAGCACGCACGTCCTCGTCCAGGCTCTCGACGTGGATGCCGATCGCCGCGGCACCGGCGTCGTGCAACCGCCGCAGCCAGTCGAGCTCGAGCGGCGGCTCGATCTGCACTTGGATCGGCAGCTCGGGCACCGACGCGGTCACGGCCCGCACGCAGCGGGCGAGATGCCGGGCGCCGCGGTCCGGTCCGTTCGAGGTACCCGTGGTCATCACCATCTGGCGCACGCCGTCCAGGTCGACCGCGGCGCGCGCGACCGCGGCGAGCAGTAGCGGTGCCTTGACCTGAACGGTCGCGCCGGAGCGCAGCGACTCCTCGATCGTGCAGAACCGGCAACGAGTGTCCTCACGCGCGTAGCGGGTGCAGGTCTGCACGACGGTCGTGGCGAGCACCTCGGTCCCGTGCAGCCGCGCCAGCGTCTCGTAGGGCGTCCCGTCGGCGGCATGAAGGTCGTAGAAGCGCGGCCGTACGATCGGCTCGAGCATCGCGTCCTCGACGACCACCCCGTCGCGGGTGAGCATCCCGCCGGGGTGCAGCTCGAACGGCGAGGAGGGCACGACCGGCAGGGTGGTCGCCCGGCCGTCAAGCACCCAGTGGCCGTCGTCGCTCGGGCCCGCCCCGGCCCGGCGGCTGACCGCCGGGCGCGAGCGGATGCCGAGCACCGCGAGTTCGGTCCTGAGCCCTCCACGAGGGGGGCGCACCCCACGCGGAGCACCGCCCGTGACGGGGGGCAGGCAGCCGGGCCGCTCGGAGGCCGCCGAGCCGGGCCCCGCGTCCATGCCCATCAGAACATCCAGGTCGTGTTGATGATCGCCCCCTTGCGCGCGTACTCGATCATCGCGTCCTGCATGTCCAGCGGATGGCAGGGGATCACGCCCTCCATCAGGTCCTCCTCGCGCGCGCCGTGCAGGGCCAGGCCCAGCCGGCACGCGTAGACCTTGCCGCCATCGGCGATGAAGCGCTCGAGCTGGGAGTTCTCGTTGCGCATCCCGGGGAACAGCTCGTTGCCGACGGTGGGAAACCCGCGCGTGGCCAGGCAGTTCAGCGAGCCGATGCCGAAGAAGTAGAGCGCCGAATCGAAGCCCTTCTTGAGCGCGCGGATCGCGAGCAGCACGGCCACGAAGCTCACGGAGGACTCGTGCACGATCCCGTGGACCATCCCCAGGTAGGTCTCACCCGGCTCGGCCTGGTAGTCGGGAAACACCTTCGTCGATCCGTAGATCGACTCTCCCGGTGCCGTGGTCGGGTGCGGGATCTCCATCAGGCTCGCGATCTCCTGATCGCTCAGCTTGGGCTCGACGGCCATTGGGCGCTCCTTCGGGTCGAACGGCGGACTCGTCGACAGCG
Organism: Solirubrobacteraceae bacterium; assembly: GCA_036266975.1. Classification (GTDB taxonomy): domain Bacteria; phylum Actinomycetota; class Thermoleophilia; order Solirubrobacterales; family Solirubrobacteraceae; genus DATAWZ01. The sequence goes on along the minus strand of DATAWZ010000205.1, from coordinate 20,645 downwards.
TGCCCAGCCGCCGGTCCCATTCGTATGGACCGCAGGGCCCGACCTCGAGGGACCACCGGTCCGAACCCGACGATGCGGGGTCGGGACACCCCACCTTGTAGGTTGGCGCCATGACCGGATCGGGCGTCGAGCGCGTCGGCGAGCGCCTGGGCCCGGCCACGCGCGACGTCCTCGAGGCGCTGCTGGCGAGTGTGGCCGACGCGGTCTACCTCGTCGATCCGGAGGGCCGCGTCGAGTTCGCCAGCCCGGCGGCGCTGGAGATGCTCGGCTCCCCCGAGGAGGAGCCGCTGGGGGCGAGCAGCCACGAGACGATCCATCGCCACCACTGGGACGGCACGCCGTTCCCGCAATCCGAGTGCCCGATGCGGCGCCCGCGCACCAGCGGCGAGACGGTGCGTCTCGACGACGACTGCTTCCGGCGCCGGGGTGGGTGCCGATGGCCGGCGGCAACGGCGCGGTCGTCGTCTTTCGCGACGTCACCGCCCAGCGCGAGGCCGAGGCGCTCGCGCTCCGCGCGGCGACCGAGCGGGCGCGCGACGCCGAGCTGCGCGCCTCGCGCGCGCGGATCGTCGCGGCGGCCGACACCGAGCGAGCGCGCGCGGGTGAGCTGCGACCTGCACGACGGCGCCCAGCGCCGGCTCGTGCGCGTCCTGCTCGCGGTGCGCCTGGCCGCCCAGGACGCAGCGGGCGTGGGCGAGCTGCTCGCCGAGGCGGCGGGCGAGATCGAGGAGGCGATCACCGAGCTGCGCGATCTGGTCAACGGGATCCACCCGGCGCTCCTCACCCACCGCGGGCTCGCGGCCGCCGTGGACAGCCTCACCGCCCGGCTTCCCCTGCTCGTCACGTGCGAGGTCAGCGAGCAGCGCTGGGGACGGCGCCCGGCGAGCGAGGCCTCGGTCCGCGTCGGCGAGCGCGACGGCGCACTGCACATCGAGGTCGGCGACGACGGCCGCGGCGGCGCGGCGCTACAGGGCGGCCGGCTGGCCGACCGCGTCGACGCCGCCGGCGGCACGCTGTCCGTGCACAGCCCGCCCGGCGGTCCCACGCGCATCCAGGCGGAGGTTCCCCTCCCCGGGCCGGGGTAGAGAGCCAGCATGGACGAACGGGACAAGCTCCAGGAGCGGGTCGATCTCGCGGTCGAGGAGGCGCGCGAGCAGCGCGAGAAGGAGGGGCGCGAGCCGCCCAAGCCGCCCAAGCGCGACGGCATCGGTCACGCGCCCGAGCGCGAGGGAACGCGCGAGTACGGCAGTGAGGACCCCCAGCTGCGCGAGCGCTGAGCGCTGCTGGCGCAGCAGGGCCAGGACGACCATGACTCGCCGGTGTGAACGCGGCTCGGCGCCGAGGCCGAGCTTGCCGAACACGCTCGTGATGTGCTTCTCGACCGCGGCCGGGGTCACGGTCAGCTCCTGCGCGATCCCGTGGTTGGACTTCCCCTGCGCCATCAGCGCGAGCATCTCGCGCTCGCGCGGGGCGAGCGACTCGAGCGGATCGTCGCGCCGCCGGCGGGAGACCATCAGCGCGACGACATCGGGGTCGAGCGCCGAGCCGCCGGCCGCGACGCGCCGCACGGAGCCCAGGAACGAGTCCACGTCGGCCACGCGCATCTTCGGCAGGCAGCCGACCGCCGCGGCGTCGTCGCCGATGAGCTCGAGCGGATAGCGCTCCTTTGGGAACTGGGAGAGCACGAGCACCGCGGTGCCCGGGCACTCGCTGCGAATCGTGATCGCGGCGCGCAGCCGGCGTCGCTGCGCGCGGGCGGCATCTGCACGTCGAGGCTGGCCACTTCGGGGCGGCGCTCACGGGCCAGCTCGACCGCCTCAGACGCGTCGCCGCTCCGGGCGAGCACGCGCATCCCGGCGTCCTCGCGCAGTCGCGCCATGCCCGCCCGCAGCAGGACCTCGTCGTCGGCGATCAGGATCCGCAGCGGCTCACGGCGCTCAGGCGCGCTCGTCGGGCCCGTGGCCGTGCACGTCCAGATACCGGCGCGCCGCCGCCGCCGCCTCCTCCTCGTCACGCTCGCCCTCGACCGCCGCGCGGTAGAGCCAGTTCATCGCGTAGATGGCCAGACCCGCGCTGATGATCCCGCGCCGCCCTCGAGCTCCACGTCGCTGCCGAGGCACATGATGACGAGGCCGGCGAGGACGGTGAAGGCGGGCAGGGCGTAGGGCATCCCGTTGAGCGCCCGATGATCGTGCTGGTGTGCACGTGAGGCTGACATCGTTCACCTTCGCATCCGGAATCGGGAGTTAAAGAGTGAAACGATGATTCTCGAGTTTCGGGATCTCACGCGGCGGCGAGGGCTGACGGTGATTGGGGTTGGGTGAGTTTCGGGTTGGTGGTCATCGGGGGTGCTTGTGCCCAAAACTCGTGGCGGATCAGCTCGCGGCACAGCGCGGCTCGCATGTCGATGTCGCTGACGGTCGTCTTCTGCCGGTACCACGGGGCGGTGCGGCGGCGGGTCGCGAGGTCGGCGTCAGCGTCACCGTGGAGCTGGTACCAGCAGATCGTGATCGTCTGGGCGAGTAACCCGAATGGGACGGTCCGCTCGACCGCTCTCTGGACGCGGTTGCGTGCCTGTCCGATGCCGTGCGCCTTGGCTTCTTGGTTGCAGGTTTCGATCGTCCAGCGACTGTCGTAGCGGGACAGCAACTCGCCCGCGGGGACATCGGCGTCTGTGGAGGCGATCGCGACGTCGAACCCGTGGGTGGTGCCGGGGTTGCGGACCAGGATCACCTTCACCAGCCGCGTGTAGAACGGCGTGTACCACAGGCAGGTGAGTTCGTGGACGTGGGCGGTCCGCTCCCGTCCGTCAGGACCGGTGACCGTGACCGGCGTGAACGTCGCGGCGGCGGCGATCTCGGCGAGGGTCGGGAGCTTGGCGCCCTTCAACGGCGGGCGGCCTTTCTGGCGGGGCTGCCGGGTGGGCGGCAGCTTGTACACGCGGGCGTTGGCGCGCATCCGGGTCGTGACGGTGACTCGGTCGGGCAGTCCGCGCCACGCGCGGCTGGCGTACGCGCCGTCCATCGCCAGCTCGATGATCCGGCCGGGGAACCGCTTGAGGATCATGTCGATCAGCGTCCTGGCCAACTCTGGCTGCGAGGGCCGGTCCGGGTGCTGGTCCTTCTTGGGGCGGAACAGGCGAAAGAGGACCGGCAGCGCGACTGGCCGGCCGCCCAGACACGGCAGGCTGACGACGAGCACAACGCACACCCAGCAATTTCCCCACCGGGTCCGACGCCCCGATCCTTCCGGCTGGGCACCATCGTGCAGGTAGTGCGCGCCCCACACGCGCTTGCCGGAACGGCCGAACAGCGTGTCGTCGACCGCGAACCGGATCGCGCCGTCCTTGGCGAACACGATCACGAGGAAGTCCAGCAGCGCGAGCCCGAGCTGATCGGGATCCCAGCGGCGGCGGGCGAAAAAGTCGTGTGCACGGCTGTGATGCCACACACCCGCCAACCCGGCAGCCTGAAGCATCCCCGTGATCGTGCGATCACGCACCCGCGTGACCGATCCGATCAGCAGCATGCCGAACGTCTCGAAGCTCGGCCGGGTGAAACATCCCTCCAGCAGGGACAGCAGACAGCCAGCGAAGTGGGAACCTGAAGCACGGCGGCGACCTCCCGGTGACGGCCACGGCCAGCGTCGTCAGCGCCCCGCGGCCCGATGGGCTTGACACCCACCGATTCGGGGTCGCCGCCGCTCCTCCTTGCGCCAACGCAAGCGGCTAGCCTGGACGCGTGAGGGATCTGGAGCGGATCAATCGCGAGCTCGACGCGGCTCGCGAGCGTGATGATCACCGCGGGCAGCTGCGGCTGATCACCGCCGCGCTGGCGCTGCGCGATTCCCAGTCCGACCGCGCGGCGTATCTCGACGAGCTCGCCTACGCCTACGAGAAGCTCGGCCGCTTCGATCAGGCGATCGACGCGATGCGCCAGGCGGTCGCCGCCGGCTTCGACGGCGAGCTTGACGATCATCCCAGCGCGCAGGCGCTGATCGCCGACCTGCTGTTGCGCGCCGGACACGACCAAGAGGGCGACGAGGCATGGACACAAGCCGAGCGCGAGGATCCCCGCAACCCGTGGGTGCACTCCGCCGCCAGCGACGCCTACACCAGGGTCGGGCTGCACAGAAAGGCGCTGCCGTGGCAGACCAAGGGCCTTGAGCTGGCGCTCGCGGCCGGTGAGGACGAGGGCGAGCTGGCGTGGTACTTGACCGGGGAGCGGGGACAGACGATGGACGCCCTCGGTCTCGCACCGGACGAGCTCCAGCTCCACGCCGAGGAGCTGATCGAGCGCCAAGAGCAGCAGGATCGCGAGTCCGAGCGAGAGTTCCTGCGACGCTGGAACCAGCCGCAGACGCTCGCCCCGCAGCAGACGTACATCGGCGCCGCATGGTTCCCAGCCGACCAGTACCCGCGCGCGCTACAGACCTGGCCGAGCTTCGCCGAGGACTACGAGCACGGACCCTACCAGGCGTACTGCGCACGACTCGAGCTGACGCTCCGCGATCTCAAAACCCAAGGCGTCAAGCGCCTCGCGCTCACCCCGATCCAGGTCGACGACTACCTCGCCTGGTGCGCCGAGCACGATGGCGACCCCGAGCAGTCCGACACCCGCGCAAGCTACTCCACCACCCTCCTCACACGCGACATCCTCAAGCCTTGGCCGCCGGAACGAAACGAGCCCTGCTGGTGCGGCAGCGAACGCAAGTACAAGAAGTGCTGCCTCCGCGCAGGATGACCCTCCCAACACAATCGCGCGAACACATCACCCAAAATCACGAAACTCGAGATGATTGCTCACCGGGCGTGGTACGCCAACGGGGCGCGCCTCTCAACGAGGGGTAGGGGAGACCCTACTCTTGGGTCACGAGCCGCGAGGGGTGAAGCGCCACGGGCTCCTGGACGCCGCGCCGGGTGAGCGTGACATAGGCGACGAGCGCGGTGAACACGGCGAGGGCAATCCCGCTCACCGGACCGTCGCCCAAGCCGAGCCCGGTGATCGAGTGCGGCTTGCTGAACCAGTCGGCGAACGAGGCGCCGAGCGGGCGGGTGAGGATGTAGGCGATCCAGAAGCCGGCGATCGGGTTGACCGCGCGCCGCCACCAGAGCAGCGCGGGGATCGAGATCAGGCCGGCGAACACCCCCGCGGCGCCGAGGAACCCGAGGTTCAGCGGTGTGGCGACCAAGTCGCCGGCGGCGGTGCCGAGCGCGAAGGTGGCGAGCACCGCGCCCCAGTAGAACAGCTCGCGGCGGCGGGTGTCGATGCTGTGAATCGACAGCGTGCCCTCGCTGCGGTACCAGGCGGCGAAGATGCCCCCGACGATCAGGCCGTAGAGGACGGTGGTGACCGAGTAGGGCAGGCTCGTCCCATCGTGCAGGCCGTCGGCCATCATCGTGCCGAACACCGCGACCATCATCACCGCGAACCAGTAGTAGGGGGCGCGGTACTCGCGCTGGCGCAACTGCACGCGCAGCGCGAGCCACATCCCGCCGATGCCGATCAGCCCGGCGAGCGGCACGCTGATGTTGCCCAGGAAGTCGGACATGCACTCGCCCATCCCGGTGGTGAGCAGCTTGAGCACCCAGAACATCAGGGTGATCTCCGGGACCTTGGCCGCGAGCGGCGGCAGGATGGGGGCGCGGCGTGGCATCGCCCGGCGACCCTAGGAACGCAGAATTAGAAGTGGTTAAACGAAACGGCCGGCGTGAGAGCATTCACACGGGTGCGTGACGATCGTCACGCACATTGGTGTGCGCACCGGTGACGGGGAGGCCGCGGGTACGTACCGTCGCGCCATATGTGTGGGCGGCGCACACTGCTGGTGGTCCTCACCGCGCTCGCGCTGGACGCGACGATCATCGTCTCCCAGCCGATCACGACGAGCGGCGAGCGGCCCACCGTGGACCCGGGCGGCTCCTGTGGCTGCCCGCTCGACCAGTACGGGGGGTTCACGGCCGCCGAGCCCGGGCTGACTGGCGGCGACTGGCCGCCGGCGGACGTCGACGGCAACCCGCAGCAGCGGGCGATCCTCGACGACATCCAGTCCGGGCAGTCCTCGGTCGTGAGCCTGCTGAACGGCTCGGGCGCCCAGACCGCCTCGAACATGCCGACCGGCACCGTCGAGCTCGAGGGCGTCAGCGACGACGGCAGCGAGAGGACGACCAACCGGACCGACATGATCAGCGGGACCCTGTCCGGAGGAGCGCCGAACGGAACGGTCTCGCCGACGGCGCTGTCCTCGGACGGCGCGACGGCGGCGTTCATCTCCACCGCGACCAACCGGTACAGCGACGACCCGAACACTCACGCGCAGGTCTATCTCCACGACCTCACGAGGAAGGCACCCCTCGGGATCCCGAGCGTCGCCGTCCCGTCCATCGCCCCTCTGAACGCGAGCGCCGATTCCCCCTCGATCGTCGGTGAGGCCACGCCGAGCCTGCCGCTCGGGGTCGCCTACGAGAGCGCGGCGAGCAACCTCGGGCCCGACACCCCCGAGGGCTGCGTGTACAACGTCGCGGCGAAGGCCACGACACCTCTCCGACAACGGCCGCTTCCTGACCTTCTACAGCGAGCGGGACCGGCTGATCGGAGTCCGACACCGTGACCGGGGTCTCCGACGACGCCTCGGTGGTCGGGTTCGCACTCGACTGGGACCCGACCCGGTACGGGCCCTTCGGGGAGAACCTGATGGCCGACTACGTCGGCGAGCAGGTGTACGCGCGCCTTCGCGGCGGACGGCTGGAGCAAGGTCCCGCAGGGCCAGGCGGGCCGCCACCGCTGTGAGGACGAGCCTGGTCACTGCGGTCTCGGTTGGCGCGACCGCGCGCAGGCGCGCGGCGGGCGGGCACGAGGTGGACGAGGATCCGAGCGCGGTCTGGCAGGATGCGCCCTTCATGGACCGCGTGGAGAGGGTGACCGGCGCCTACCGGACGGTGATGGCCCTCGCCGCGCCGGCGGTGCGCTGGTGGGGCCGGCTGGACGTGCAGGGCCTCGAGCACCTGCCGCTGCAGGGGCCGGTACTGCTCGTGGGCAACCACGACAGCTATTGGGACCCGGTGACGATCGGCATCGCCGGGCTGCCGCGGCGGCAGATCCGCGCGCTGGCCAAGGCCTCGCTGTGGAAGCCCGGAATGGGGTGGATCCTTGACGGGATGGGCCAGATCCCAATCGACCGGGGCGCCGGCGACGCACGAGCGCTCGACCGCGCCGTGGCCGAGCTCCGAGCCGGCGCGTGCATCGGGGTCTTTCCCGAGGGGACGCGCTCGCTCGGACGCGAGCTGCGCGCGCGCAGCGGCCTCGGGCGGCTGGCGCACGCGGTCCCCGAGGCCGAGCTGGTCTGCTGCACGGTGCTCGACACGGTCGATATCCCCAAGTTCCCGAGCCACCGCCCGCACGTCAGCGTGCGCTTCTTCGCCCCGCAGGGGAGCGGCCTTCGGCCCGGCGAGGAGCCGGTCGATCTCTCGCGCCGGCTGCTGGCCGAGATCCGCGCGCAGGCGCCGATCCGGATCGCCGGGCGCCGGCGCGCGAAGCGGATCGCCGCCGGCGGCGAGCCAGGGCGCTGAGCCAGTCAGACGATGCCGTGCCGGTAGGCGTAGCGCACGGCCTGCGCGCGATCGCGGGCGCCGGTCTTGGCGAAGACGCGGTTGACGTGCGTCTTGACCGTCGCGGCTGAGACGACGAGCATCTCGGCGATCTCCGCGTTGGAGAGCCCGTCGGCGATCAGCCCGAGCACCTCGATCTCGCGCGGGGTGAGCGCGTCGGGCCGCTCGACCGGCGCGGCGTTCTCCTCCGCGCTCGCGGGCGCCTGCCGCGGTCCGTCCAGGACGGCGGCCACCAACCGCTGCTGGACGGCCGGGTCGAGGTGGGTCTGGCCGTCGGCCACCGCGCGGATCGCCTGCTCGATCTCCTCCGCGCTCGCGTCCTTGGTCAGGTAGCCGCGCGCGCCGGCCTGGAGCGCGGGGAACAGCGCCTCGTCGTTGGCATAGGTGGTGAGCACCAGCACCTGGGTGCCCGGCAGCGTCTGGCCGATCCGGCGCGTGGCCGCGGCGCCGTCGAGGACCGGCATGTTCAGGTCCATCAGCACGACGTCGGGCCGATCGCGGTCGGCGACCTCGAGCGCCTCGGCGCCGTCCTGGGCGGTGCCGATCACCTCGATGCCCTCCATCAGGTCCACGAGCATGCTCAGCCCGTCGCGCACCACGCGCTGGTCGTCGACGATCAGGACCCGGATGGCGCTCATGCCGGGACGTCCAGCTCCACGCGCCAGCCCTCGCCGCTCGGCCCGGCGCGCATCGTGCCGCCGGCCTGCTCGACCCGCTCGCGCATCCCGGCCAGGCCGCGCCCGCCGCCGACCCCGCGCAACCCGTTGCGCGGACCGCCTGCTCGGGCGTCCTCGATGCTCAGCGTCGTACGGTCCGACCCGTAGGCGAGCACGACCGCGGTGCGCGCGCCGGGGGCGTAGCGGGCGACGTTGGTGAGCGCCTCCTGGGCGCCGCGGTAGAGGGCCAGGCTCGCCTCGGTCGACAGCTCGCGCGCGGCGCCGACGATGCTCAGGGAGGCGTCGAGGTTCATGTCCTGGCGAAAGGCCTCGATCAGGGAAGGCAGCTGGGCCACGGTCGGTACCCGCTCGCCGCGCAGCGCGCCAACCGCCTGGCGCGCGTCGGCCAGCCCGCCCTTGACCAGCTCGCTCGCGCGCTCGATCGCCGCCTGCATCTCGGCGGGCACCTGCTCGCGGGCGCCGAGCATGCGCGCGCCCTGCAGCTGGATCGCCGCGCCGGACAGCGAGTGGGCGAGCACGTCGTGCAGCTCGCCGGCGATCCGCCCGCGCTCGGCGAACGCCGCCGCTCGCAGCTGCTCCTCGCGTGCGTCCTCGAGCTCGGCGAGCAGCACCTCGGCCCGGTCCTCGTTCGCGCGCGCCTGGCCCATGAACACGGCCATCAGCGCGAGCAGCGCGCACAGCAGCGTGGTGGCGAGCACCGAGGAGGATGAGGCGCCGGCGAGGGCCATGGCCAGATCCAGCGCGCTGGTGATGCCGGCGGCCAGCGTGCCGCCGACCGCGAGCGGCGGCACGCGCGCGACCGCCATCCACACCGCGGCCGCGACCGACAGCTCGGTCGCGTCATGGGGCTGCAGCGCCTGCAGCGCCACGCCGGCGCCGGCCATCACCACGATCGTCGCCGCCCGCGCCCCGCGCGAGCACTCCGCGAAGCGGGCCGGGACGGTCAGCCCGATCGCGGCGACGAACACGACCAGCGCCGCGCTGACCGCGAGGCCCTTGCCGCTCAGCCCGGCCGCCGGGTGGCCACTGATCGCGCCGATGGCCACCGCGATGGCGACCAACCACCCGAGCGGGCGAAGCGTGTTGCGCTGGCGCTCCAGCCGCTCGGCCGCGCGCTCGTGCGCCGCGGCCACGCGGTCACTGGTGAACGACCGCGCTGAAGCCTCACCGTTCACACCCCACCTTTTAACCCCATCATCTCCGCCGCGAGACGATAGAACGCCGAGCGGCCCGCGGAGGCGGGCCGGGGACGGCGCTCGAGTTTCGGGCGAGCTCACGCGGCGGCGGGGATCGGGAGCCCGGCGACGGTGCCGGTCATCCGGTAGGCGCGGACCTGGACGGTCACCATGCGGGCGATGATCTCGCACAGCGCCATCGCGACCAGGGCGACCGTCCACGCGGCGGCGGTGAGGTGGTTCGTGGCGCTGAAGCTGCTGATCGCGCCGCCGGCGCCGTGCTCGGCCGCCAGCACGAAGACCATGCGGGCGAGCATTCCGCCGATCAGCAGCGAGCCGGCGATCCAGCCGACCCGGGTCCGCGCGGCGCCGTCGTCGCCGACGCGGACGCGGGTGGTCAGGCCGGACAGGACGCCGAGGGTGATGCCGACCGAGGCGAGCAGACCGACCAGGACGAGGTCGTTGCCGGCCGAGGGGACGGTGTGGATGTAGCTGTGGGCCACGAAGGCCACGATGCCGAGGGGGAGAAGGATGCTCTGCAGGTCCAGCCGGCGCTCGCGCACCTGGCGCAGAACGCTGAAGACGAAGAGGCCGTTGAGGAGATAATCGGTGGTGGTCATGGGCACGATGATCGTCTCGCGGGCGCATTGATTCGTCGGCGCAGGGGTTGAATCGCGGGTTGATCTGCCGCGTCAACCCGTGGGTTGAGGAGCGCTCAGCGGCGCGCGGCGTGCACGCAGCGGGCTCCGGTGCACGCCGCGGCGTGCGCGTGGCCGGAGAACGAGCTGCCGAGCGCGATGACCAGCACGATGCCGACGATCAGCAGCGCGCTGAGCACCATCGCCCGCACCAGCCAGGGCGAGTCGCTCGCCGCCGGCGGCGCCGCCGGGCGCGGCCACGCCTCGGCGGGCGGGGGCGGCGGGTAGCGCTCGCGCCCGCCGACCGCCGCGATCTCCTCGGTCACCTGTGCCATCTCCGCGGGACGGGGGCGCAGCGGCTCGGCGTCCCGGCGCTCGAGCTCGCGCTGGAGCTCCTGGCGCGCCCGCGCCGCCGTGTCACGCTCGCGCACGAGCCGGTCGCGGGTCCCGACCGCCGCGTCGCGCTCCTGGGCGAGCTGCTCGATCGCGCCGACCGCGGCGTCGCGCTCGTGGGTGAGCTGCTCGCACTGGGTTCGCAGCTGCGGGAGCAGCTCGGCGCTGGCGCGCAGCTCGTCGCGCTCGCGCGCGACCTGCTCGAGCGCCGCCCGAGTCTGCTCGAGCTCGGCGTGCGTGCGCGCGGCCTCATTGAGCGCCGCATCGCGCTCGTGCATCGCCTCCGCGCCGCGGCGGGCGAGCGCGCGTTCGCGCTCGACCTCCTCGCGCAGCTCCTGCAGGCGCGCGGCGAAGCCCGACTGCAGCGCCTGCTCGGCCTCCTGCTGGGCGAGCACGGCCGCGTCGCGCGCCTCGCGCGCGCGGGCCAGCTCGCCCGAGAGCCGCTGGCGCTCGCCGTGGCTGCCCGCGAGCGCCTGCTCGAGGCGCTGGTGCTCGCCCTCGAGCGACCGGACGAGCTCTTCCCTGCTCGGCGGAGGCGGGGTCGGCGCCTCGGGCGGCGCCGGCGCGGCGGCGACGAGCACCGCCTGGGGCTCGCGGGCGGCGGCGGTGCGCGGCGCCCGCGTGCCGGCCGTGATCGGCTCGCGCGCGCCCCCGCCGCGCCGGCGCCGCGGGGGCGGGTGCTGCAGGCCGCGCAGCGGCAGGGCGACGGCGATCGTGGGCGAGACCTCGAGCTCGGCCTGGGCGAAGGAGGGCAACTCGCCCTCCCAGGGGAACGCCGCGACCCACTGCTCGCCCTCGTGGACCGGCCAGGGCTTGTGGTCCAGGACGGCCAGCGCGCGCTGGGAGTCCGCGTCGCCCGGGATCGTCAGCGTCAGCGAGGGGCGCAGGAAGCGCTGGCCGCGCACTCCGTACCAGCGTCCCCTGACCTCCAGGCGCTTGGCGCCCGTCCACGCGAAGCGGTCGAGCTCGAAGACGACCTCGCCTGCCGGGATCCGCCTCACGGCGCATCTCTACCCGAACCGGCCGATCGCCAACACGCGCGCGTTCACAGACCGGTAACGCGCTCGCGCTTGGTTTCCCTCAGGTTGCCCGCCATGAGCGAACGCCGTTTCTCCAGGCGTACCGCTATGAAGGGCCTGGCCGCCGTCGGCCTGGTCGGGGCAGGCGGCGCACAGGCCTCGTCGAGCTGTTCGCGCCGGCGGTCGGCCCGGTGCGTCCGGGCCTGCTGCGCCCGGCGAGCCTGTTCGCCTCCAACGAGACCGGGCCGGCCGGCGGCAGCGCGCGCGAGATCGAGACGATCAGCTTCCTCGCCGCCCGGACCGGGCTGACGATCAACACCGACTTCGGCGTCGGCGATGAGCCGCAGCTCGTCGCGGCGCTGCCGAGCGCGGGGTCGCCGATCCTCATCTGCCGGGAGCACGACCACATCCCCACGATCGCCGACGCCCTGGGCAGCGTCTCGCCGGCAGTGCCGCAGACGTGGCCCGACGACCGCTTCGACGTGGTCTGGGTGTTCGTGCGGACCCAGAGCCGGGGCACGACGCCGAGCTACCGCTTCTCCCAGGTGCCCGAGCTGCTGATGCCGGGCGACGCGAACGCCCCGATCTCGTAGCCACCGGTTCGCAGCCGGCATTTCCATCCGCTGGCGGGGGCTCCATAATGCCGGCCAGCGGGATGGACGAGAGGCCCCAGAGCACCGAGGAGGAGATCGCCGCGATCGAGCGGCGGACCGCGTCGCTGCGCGCGCACGCCCAGCACAACCGCGAGCGGATCCTCGAGGCGGCCTCGGAGGCGCTGCTGGACGACGAGGACCTGTCGCTGAATGAGATCGCCGAGCGCGCCGGGGTCGCCTCCGGGACGCTCTACCGCCACTTCCCCACGCGCGAGGCGCTCGTGCTCGAGGTCTACCGGCACGAGGTCAAGCTCGTCGCCGACGCTGCGACCGACCTGCTCGAGCGGATGGCGCCGGCCGAGGCGCTGCGCGAGTGGATGACCTGGCTGGCCGAGTACGCGATGACCAAGGGCGGGATCGCCGACGCGCTCCACGGCGCCGTCTCCGGCGAGCGCCTGGCCGCCGAGTCCTACCGCCCGATCGTCGGGGCGCTCTCGACGCTGCTCGCCGCCAGCGAGAAGGAGGGCACGATCCGGTCAGGCGTCGATGCCGACGACCTGCTGCTCGTGCTCGGGTTCCTGTGGCGGCTGGAGCCCGACGGAGACTGGGAGGGGCGCGCGAGCCGGCTGCTCGACGTGCTCATGGACGGGCTCCGGGCCGGCGCGCCGGTCGGTGAGCGCGAGGCCGCGGCGCAGGCCCCGGCGGGCGAGCCGTCCGAGACCCAGCCCGAGCGGCTGTTCGACACCGCCAGCGGCTGATCAGTCGGTAGCCGACATGCCCGGGCGCACGGGCGTGTTCTGGCCGGCGGCGAGCCACCACTCGCCGTCGCGCTCGACCAGGACGTACAGGGCCATCTCGGTGAACGCGTCGGCCGGGTCGATCGGCTCGCCCTGCTGGTCGAGTGCCACCCGGCGCACGTGCGCGACCGCGACGCGCTCGGCGGGGACGAGCACCTGGACGACCTCGTAGCGCGAGGGGCCGAGCCGGCGCTCGCGGTGAAAGCGGGCGTGGATCGCGTGCAGCGGCTCGTAGCCGGCCAGCGTCGCGCCGAACGGGCCGCCCCAGATCACATCGGCGGCGAAGTGGCGGTTGTAGATCTCCGCGTCGGTGTCGTAGAGCCCCTCCTGGAGCTCGGCGACGAACGCCTCGACCGCGGCGCGGGCCCTCGCCGCGGCGTCGCCGCCGGGATCGAGCGTCGGCCTGCGGGGCGATGCGGGCACCGGGACGGTGCGCGATGATATCTGCCGATGTCGCTCTCCTATGTGAACCCGCAGGCGCCCCGCGGCACGATCTACCGGGCGCTCACGGCGCTGATGGGCACGCAGGCGGCGCTGCGGCTCTCGCGCACGCGGGCGTGGCGGTTCCTGGTCTGGCGGCTCGACCCCTACCTGATGCGGCTGACCCGCGGGCGGATCGGGATGGGGGGGATGCTGCCCACGGCGCTGTTGGTGACCCGCGGCGCGCGGAGCGGGCAGGTGCGGCGCAACGCGGTCATCTACTTCAACGACGGCGAGCGGGTGACGGTCGTCGCCTCCAAGGCCGGCGCGCCCGAGCACCCGTCGTGGTTTCACAACCTGCGCGCGAACCCCGACGTGCTCCTCGGCGGTCAGCGGTTCCGCGCCGAGGTGGTGCGGGACGAGGCCGAGCGCGCGCGGCTGTGGGAGCTCGGCGACCGCGTCTTTCCCGCCTACGCGGCCTACCGCCGCCAGGCGGCCACGGTTGGGCGCACGATCCCGATCGTGCAACTGATCCCGCGCGGCAGCTAAGGTTTTTGCCGTGAATCGGAGGACGGTGCGTACGGCGGCGACCTCCTGAGCGGCTCGCCCGAACAGACTTCGGCAGTTCTTCACTGGCGCTCGTGTCTGTTGGTTCTCTCTTTATGCGGATCGGGCAGGCTCGTCTGATGGGTTTGCTGAGCACCGGCGTCCGAGGTTCGAGATAGCCCTCCTGGACGTCCGCCCCGAGCCTGCCGAGCGCAGGATCGACCCTGCGCCGCCACCGGGCTCGCGGCTTCGCCGTCACCGTTCGCTCGCCGTCTTCCTGGCGCTCGCGGGGATCGCGCTGACCGTCCTGGCGATCGATTGGGTGCTCGCCGCGGGCGGACCGCGTGGGCTGGACGTGCTCCCGTTCCCCGGGACGCCCGACGCCGCGCCGACGACGCAGATCACCTTTCCCGCGCTGACGCCGGCGCAGATCCGCTCGATCACGGTCAGCGGCTCGCGCACCGGCCGGCATCCGGGAGACCTGACCGCCCTGCCCGACGGCCGCGGCACGACGTTCGTGCCCTCGAGCCCGTTCAAGGCCGGCGAGCGCGTCTCGGTCAAGGCGGTGCTCGCCTCGCGCGCGGCGGGGACGGCCTCCCTGGATCACAACTCGACCAGGCTGAGCTTCTCCTTCACGATCGCCCGGACGGTGACGACCGGTGACGGGGCGGGGGCCAAGAAGACCGTGACCACGTTCCCGGGCACCCAGACCTTTCGTTCGGCTCCCTACCTCCACCCGCCGAAGGTCACCGCGACGAGCGACCCGGACACGACCTCCGGCGACCTCCTGCTGACGCCCAACAACGGACCGCAGAACGGGCCGCTGATTCTCAACGGCAAGGGTCAGGTCGTGTGGTTCGACCCGATCACCAACGGCGAGGAGGCGCTCGATCTGCAGGTGCAGAGCTACGAGGGACAGCCGGTCCTCACCTGGTGGCAGGGGTACAGCGGCAACGGCTACGGCACCGACAGCGAGGATGTGATCGTCAACAGCTCGTACAAGACGATCGCCGTCGTCCACGCGGGCGACGGGTACTCGGCGGACCTGCACGAGTTTCAGATCACCCCGCAGGGCACCGCGCTGCTCACCGCCTTCGTGCCGGTGAAGGCCAACCTGACCTCGCTCGGCGGCACGCGCAACGAAACCGTGCTCGACTGCGTGATCCAGGAGGTCGACATCTCGACCGGACAGGTGCTGTGGGAGTGGCACGCGCTCGGGCACGTGCCGGTGAGCGCCTCCTATGCGGGCAAGCCAACGGCCTCCTCGCCGTATGACTACTTCCACATCAACTCGATCCAGGAGCTGCCCAACGGCAACCTGCTGATCTCCTCGCGCAGCACCTGGGCGGTCTACGAGATCAGCCGCACCACCGGCAAGATCATCTGGCAGCTCGGCGGCAAGCACTCGAGCTTCAAGCTCGGCGCGGGCGCGAACTTCGAGTGGCAGCACGACGCGCGGCTCGCGCCCAACAACACGCTCACGCTGTTCGACGACGCCGACACGCCCAAGGAGGAGAGCCAGTCGCGCGCGGTCGAGCTGCAGCTGAACATGAAGACGATGAAGGCCACGCTCGTGCAGAGCTATGTGCACGACCCGCCGCTGCTCGCCGCCAGCCAGGGCAACGCCCAGACGCTCGCCAACGGGAACGTGTTCGTCGGCTGGGGCGCCCAGCCCGAGTTCTCCGAGTACACCCCGAACGGGCAGCAGATCTTCAACGGCAGCTTCACGGCGCCGATCGGGTCCTACCGCGCCTTCCGCTCACCGTGGACCGGCCAGCCGGACATCCCGCCGTCGATCTCGATCAGCGCCGGCCGAGCGGGCGCCGTGACCGTGTTCGCGAGCTGGAACGGGGCCACCGACGTCGCGCGCTGGCAGCTGCTGGCCGGGCCCGACGCCAAGGACCTGCGGTCGATCGCGAGCGCCGCGAGCGCCGGCTTTGAGACGTCGATCTCGGGGCGCACCGCGCAGCGCTACGTCGCGGTCCGGGCGCTCAGCAGCGCCGGCAAGACGCTCGGCACCTCCTGGCCCGTCTTGCGCTGACCCGGCTGACGGGCGACAGAATGCCCGCATGCCACCGAACCTCGGCGCCGCGATCTACGGCGCGATCACCGTCGGGGCGCTGCTCGCCGCCGAGAGCGCCAAGCGCGAAACCTACGGGGAGACGGTGGCGGCCGTCGGGCTCGCGCTCGTGCTCTACTGGCTCGCCCACGGCTACGCCGAGTTCCTCTCGCGCCGGCTGCAGCACGGCAAGCGCCTGACCGCGATCGGCTTGGCCGAGACGATGTGGCACGAGCTGCCGATCCTCGCCGGCGCGGCGCTGCCCCTGGCCGCCGTGCTGATCGCCTGGGCCGCCGGCGCGGGCCTGGGCAGCGCGATCAGCGCCGCGGTGTGGATCGCCGGCGGGACGATCGTGGTCATCGAGATCGCGGCGGGGGTGCGCGCGAAGCTCTCCGGGCGCGAGCTCGTGCTGCAGGCGCTGCTCGGCGCCGCGCTCGGGGTGCTCGTACTCGCGCTGCGGCTCGTGCTGCACTGAGCGGCTTTACGGGGGTGTTATCCGCGGCTTGGGATAACGGCGGCCTCCCCCAACCAGGAGGTCGACGAGATGTTCGAATCACGACGAGTCAGGCTGACCGCGGTGGCGTCGGTGTGCGCCCTCGCCGGGGCCGCGGCGGGCATCGCTGGCGCCACGGCGTCGTCCACGGGTAGTCCTCGCACCGGCGCGGGGGGCTGGCCGCCGTGGCCGGCGATGGGGCACGGGCTCCCGTCGGCTTCGCAGATCCAGAAGCGCGTGCAGCAGGGCGTGGGGCCCCTGGGCCGGCTCGGCGCGCTCGGCATCGGCGGGCCCCCGGTCCACGCCCAGCTCGTGGTGCCGAACGGCTCGGGCGGCTTTCAGGCGATCACCGTCGACAGCGGAACGGTCGGCTCGGTCTCCGCGAGCACGCTGACCGTCGACGAGGCCTACGACGGGCACACCTACCAGGACGTGCCGATCACGATCCCCTCCGGCGCGGTCGTTCAGCGCGACGGCTCGACCGTCTCGCTCTCGAACCTGAGGTCCGGCGACGAAGTGACCGTGGCGCGGAGCTCGAGCACGACCCGCGTGTTCGCCTGGCACGCCCAGCAGGCGCCGGGGCCCTTCGGCGAGCACTGGCCGGGCGTCCCGGGTTCGATGCATTTCTTCGGGATGCCGTAGTCGCGAGCGGCCGCCTTAAGCGGGTTTTATGGCGCGCGGTCTAGCGTCCGGCCCAGCCATGCGCGTGCTGGTGGTCGAGGATGAGGTGCATCTGGCCGACGCGATCGCGCGCGGGATGCGTCGGGCCGGGCTCGCGGTCGACATCGCCCACGACGGCGAGCGCGCGCTCGGCAAGGCGCGGCTCGTCGGGTACGACGTCGTCCTGCTCGACCGCGACCTGCCGGTGCTGCACGGCGACGAGGTCTGCCGCGCGCTCGTGGCCGAGTGCCCGGGGACGCGCATCCTGATGCTCACCGCGGCGGGGGAGCCCCGCCGCGTGATCGACGGGCTGGACCTCGGGGCCGACGACTACGTGGCCAAGCCCTTCCAGTTCGAGGTGCTGCTCGCGCGCGTGCGCGCGCTGGCCCGCCGCAGCGGCAACGGGCGCCCGCCGGTGCTGCGCCACGGCGACCTCGAGCTCGACCCGGCCGATCGCACGGTGCGGCGCGACGGCGTGGCGATCGAGCTCACGCGCAAGGAGTTCGGTGTGCTGCACGAGCTGCTCGCCGCCGCCGGGGCGGTGCTCAGCGCCGAGCAGCTGCTCGAGCGCGTGTGGGACGAGAACGTCGACCCGTTCACCAACACGGTCCGGGTGACGGTCATGACCCTACGGCGCAAGCTCGGCCCGCCGGCGCTGGTGCAGACCGTCGTGGGGACGGGGTACGCGATCCGATGAGCGCGCGGCTGCGGTTGACGCTCACCTACACGGCGGTGTTCGCGGTGGCCGGCGCGGCGCTGATGATCGTCAGCTACGCGCTGGTCGACGCGAGCCTGAAGGGCCTGCCGGTCAACCCGGCCCAGTACATGGGCGTGCGGGGGCTGCCGTGGTTCGGCGGCGGGCCGGTGCCGCAGATGCCCTTCGAGAGCCTGCTGGAGAGCGTGCGCGGCGCCCTGGCGACGCACTCGCTGCACCGGCTCGAGCTGCAGTACGCGCTCGTGTTCGGCGCGATGCTGCTGCTCTCGGCGGGCCTGGGCTGGTGGACCGCCGGTCGCGTGCTGCGCCCGCTGCGGACGATCACCAACACCGCCCGGCGGGTATCGCGCGACCGGCTCCAGGAGCGTATCGCGCTCGACGGGCCCGCCGATGAGCTGCGCGAGCTGGCCGACACCTTCGACGGGATGCTCGACCGGCTCCAGGCCGCGTTCGACAGCCAGCAGCGCTTCGTGGCCAACGCCTCGCACGAGCTGCGCACGCCGCTGTCGGTGATCCGCACCGAGGTCGACGTCGCGCTCGCCGACGACGCGGGCGTGCCCGCCGAGCTGCTCCACACCCGCGAGGTGGTGCGCGAGGCGGTCGACCGCTCCGAGCGGCTGATCGACAGCCTGCTCACGCTCGCGCGCAGCGACGGCGGCGCGCCGGGGAGCGATCCGGTCGCGCTCGACGCAAGGGCGCGGCGGTGCCTGGGCGAGCTCGACGCCGAGATCGCCGCGGCCGGGCTGTCGGTCGACACGGTCGCGCTGCGCCCGGCGCTCGCGTGCGGCGAGCCCGACCTGCTCGAGCGGGTCGTCGACAACCTGATCGAGAACGCGCTGCGTCACAACGCGGCCGGGGGCTGGATGCGGATCGAGTCCGGCACGCGCGGGAGGACGGCGTGGTTCAGGGTCGCCAACGGCGGCGCGGTGATCGAGCGCGGGGATCTGCAGCAGCTCGTCGAGCCCTTCCGGCGGCTCGGCGCGGCGCGCACCGGGCGCGGCGTGGGGCTCGGGCTGTCGATCGTCAGCTCGGTGGTGCGGCTGCACGGTGGGCGGCTGGCGCTGAGTGCCTTGCCCGCCGGAGGGCTCCTCGCCGAGGTCGAGCTTCCCGGCGCCGCGCGTGTGCCCTTTGTGGCGGAGGCGCGCGGGCGGCCGGCGGCGCTCGCTCGCCCGGTCGGCTGAGCGGCTTCTTTGCGGGTCGGCGCGGCGCTCGCGGCCTACGATGCGCGCGTGCCGTCGCCCCGGATCACGGTCGTGGGCTCTGCGAACGTCGACCTGGTCGCGCGGTGCGAGCGGCTGCCGCGCCCGGGGGAGACCGTCACCGACGCGGTGCTCGAGCGGATCCCGGGCGGCAAGGGCGCCAACCAGGCCGTCGCGGCGGCGCGGCTCGGCGCGCAGGTGCGCTTCGTCGGGCGCGTCGGCCGCGACGATTTCGTGCTGCGCTCGCTCGAGCGCGAGGGGGTCGACACCAGCGCGGTGACCCGCGACGATGGCGAGAGCGGCATGGCGATCATCCTGGTCGAGCAGAGCGGGGAGAACGTGATCGTCGTCGCCCCCGGAGCGAACCGGCGCCTGGAGGCGGGCGACGTCGACGTCGGCGAGGCCGACGCGGTGATGGGCCAGATGGAGATCTCCGAGGCGGCGCTCGTCGCCGCCGCGCGCGCCGAGTGCCGTCTGGTGTGCATCAACGCCGCGCCGGCGCGCGGGCGGCTGCCGGTCGGCGCGGATCTCGTCGTGGTCAACCGCTACGAGTACGAGACGATCGGCCCGCAGGAGGGGCTGGTCGCGCTGACCCTCGGCGCCGAGGGGGCCGTCCTGCTGCGCGGCGGCGAGGAGATCGCGCGGGCCCGCCCGCCGGCGATCGAGGCGGTCGACGGGACCGCGGCGGGCGATGCCTTCTGCGCGGCGCTCGTCGTCGGCCTGCTCGAGGAGCGCGAGCCCTCGGTGGCGCTCCGCCGGGCCTGCGCCGCGGGGGCGCTGGCCGCCTCGCGTTTCGGCGCCCAGCCCTCGCTGCCCACCACGGCCGAGCTCGAGGCGGTGCTCGCCCGATGATCGAGATCGTCCTGGACTGCGATCCCGGCCACGACGACGCGATGGCGATGCTGCTCGCGCTCGGCAGCCCCGAGCTGGCGCTGCTCGGCGTGACGACCGTCGCCGGCAACCGGACGCTCGTCAAGACGACGGCCAACGCGTTCCGCGTGCTCGACCACGTGGGCCGCAGCGACGTGCCCGTCGCCGCGGGTGCCTCGCGACCGCTCGTGCGCGAGGGCGTCGTCGCCCCGGAGGTCCACGGCGAGACCGGGCTCGACGGGCCGGACCTGCCGCCCCCGGCGCGCGCGCCGCACGCCGAGCACGCGATCGACTGGATCGCGCGGGTGGCGAGCGAGCGGCCCGAGCCGATCACGCTCGTGCCCACCGGGCCGCTGACGAACATCGCCCTGCTGCTCGCGCGCTACCCGGACATCAACGAGCGGATCGAGCGGATCGTGCTCATGGGCGGCGCGATCGGCGAGGGCAACGTCACCCCCGCGGCGGAGTTCAACGTCTGGGTCGACCCCGAGGCCGCGCACCGGGTGTTCACCAGCGGGATCGACGTGACGATGGTGGGGCTGGACGTCACCCATCAGGCGCTGATGACCGCTCGGCACGCCGAGCAATTGGCGCGCACGGGCAGGGCCGGGACGCTCGTTGCCGACCTGTACGAGTTCTACTCTCGCTTTCACCGGCGCTCCTACGGCTGGAGCGGCGCGCCCGTGCACGACGCGGTCGCGGTGGCGCACCTGATCGATCCGACGCTGCTGAGGACCCGTCACGTCGGCGTGGCGATCGACACCGGCCCGGGGATCTCGCGCGGG